>JBBSBZ010000018.1:0-23059 GCA_038250795.1 Burkholderiales bacterium
CGGATGCAGATCCGCTACTACGGGCGTGCGCTCGAGCTGTCGCGCTACGAGTACGGCCTGCTCAAGGCGCTCGCGTCGCGGCCGGGCCACGTGTTCACGCGCGAGGCGCTGCTCGACCGCGTCTGGGGCGGCGACAGCGACAGCATGGACCGCACCGTCGACGCCCACGTCAAGACGCTGCGCGCCAAGATGAAGGCGATCGCGCCGCTGCACGATCCGATCCGCACCCTGCGCGGCAGCGGCTACGCGCTGGCTGAAGACCTGCCGGCCGATCCGGCCACGCCCTGAATTCACCGAGGAGATTTCGCATGACCCGAGCCAGCGCGCGCCGCACGGCGCCGACGATCGCCGCCTTCCTGACCGCCCTTCTCGTGCCGGCCGGCGCGTTCGCGCAATCGGCCGGCACGCCTGTCGCCTCGGCGGCCTCGGCGCCGGTCCGCACGTACGCCATCGTCTCCCTGATCGGCGACGAGTTCAGCGTCGTCAGCCGTCGCCCGGACGTCGGCACCCACCTCAATCCGAACGAGCGCACGGCGTTGCCCGTGCCCGACGCCATCTTCGACCGCATCGCCACCGACGAGCTCGAGGCGCTGCTGCTGCGTGCCAGGCCCGGCACGCCGGTGTTGCGCGCGCTGATCCGCGATCCGCGCCTGTTCGCGCTGCAGGACGAGCTGCTGACCGAGTCGTCGAAGTCGCACGACATGCGGATCGCCCTGCACGACCTGCTCGCCAAGGCGGGCGCCACCAACCTGTTTCTCGTCACCAAGCACCACGGCACGCCCGAGTTCGCGATGGCGGACGGCAAGCTGAGCGGGCCCGGCTCGATCGGCGGGATCGGCTTCTACCTCGACAACCAGACCACCCTCTACAACAGCAAGACGAAGGTGGAGGACGAAGGCTTCCTGGCGACCTACGCCTACCTCACGGTCTCGACGATGGACCTGGCCTCGATGCGCGCCGGCAAAGCCGGCACCGGCCACGAGACGACGGTCTCGATCGCGGCGGAAAAGGGCGGCGCGTCGCATGCCTGGGACGCGCTCACTCCCAAGGAGAAGGTCGACGCGCTCGACCACGTGATCCGAAAGGCGATCGACGCCGGCGCGGCCGGCATGATCCCGGAGTGAATCGACGGCCGCGTGCGGCGGCAACTCACGAGCGCGGGTCGCGATGACCAAGCGCACCCGCATCTTCATCGGCATCCTGGTCGCGTACGCGCTCGGCGTCGCGTTCCTGATGTACCGGCAGCTCGCCGACATCGATCCGCGCTACCGCGAGTCGACCGAGGACTCGCTGGTCGACGCGGCCCAGCTGATGGCGGCGATCGTCGAGCAGGCCTCGGCCGGCGGACGTCTGCGCGTCGACGGGCTCGAGCCGGTGTTCCGCTCGCTCTACGCGCGGCGCTTCAGCGCCGAGATCTACGGCGTCGAGAAGACGCGGGTCGATCTGCGCATGACGATCGTCGACCGCGCCGGCATCGTCGTCTTCGACTCGCGCTCGGCCGGGCTCGGCGACGACCACTCGCGCTGGCACGACATCTTTCTCGCCCTGCGCGGCCGCTACGGCGCGCGCACGACGCCCGACGTCGAGGGCGATCCGCGCAGCTCGGTGATGTACGTCGCCGCGCCGATCCGCGACCTCGCGCCCGGCGGCACGGGAGAGATCGTCGGCGCGGTCAGCGTCGGCAAGCCGGTGCAGAGCTTCGGCCAGTACGTCGAGGCGGCACGCAGGAAGACGCTCGAGCTCGGCGCGACCTCGGTGGTCGCGGTGCTGCTCCTCGTCGTCATCCTGTCGGTCTGGCTGGTGCGGCCGTTCGGCGTCATCTCCGACTACGTGCGCTACGTGCGCGCCGAGCGCACCTTCAGCCTGCCGCGCCTCGGCCGGCGCGCGCTCGGCGCGTTCGGCGCCGCCTACGACGAGATGCGCGACGCGCTTGCCGGCCGCAACTACGTCGCCGACTACGTCCAGACCATGACCCACGAGGTCAAGGGCCCGCTCTCGGCGATCCGCGGCGCCGCCGAGCTGCTGCAGGAGCCGATGGCCGACGCCGACCGCGCGCGCTTCGTCGCCAACATCGCGCGCGAGGCGCAGCGGATCCAGGAGCTCGTCGATCGCATGATGGAGCTGACCGCGCTCGAGTCGCGTCGCAGTCTCGACCATGCCGCGCCGGTCGCGCTGCGCGCGCTCGCGCTCGAGGTCGCGACGAGCGCCGCGCCGGCGGCCGAGGCGCGTGGCCTCGCGGTCGAGGTGCTGCCGGGCGACGGCGATGCTGTCGTCGCGGGCGACGCCTTCCTGCTCCAGCGCGCGCTCGCCAACCTGGTCGACAACGCGCTCGACTTCTCGCCGCGCGGTGGCCGCGTCACGATCGAGGTCGTCGGCCGCGGCCGCAGCTGCGATCTCGTCGTTCGCGACGGCGGGCCCGGCATTCCCGAGTTCGCCGAGGGCAAGGTGTTCGAGAAGTTCTATTCCCTCGCCCGACCGGCGACGGCGAAGAAGAGCACCGGGCTCGGTCTCTCGTTCGTCAAGGAGATCGCCGACCTCCATCGCGGCCGCGCGACGCTGAAGAACCAGCCGGGCGGCGGCGCCGTCGCGACACTCTCGCTGCCGCGCGGCGAGCCGGTGCGGCGAGCTTGACGGGCCGGCGCGCGACCTGACCGTCGACGGGGCCTAGGGCGCGTTCGCGATCCTCAGCAGCAGGTCGGCGTGGCACGGCCCGGTCGACGGGCACCAGCAGGCGAGATGGCGACCGGCGAGCGCGGCGCGGATCGCAGCCGCCTCCGGCGGCTCGCCGCCGCCCGGGGCCGCGATCTCGCCGCGCATCCAGCGGCCGTGCTGTGCGACCGCAGCGGCGACGCTGCCGCACTCGGCCGGCGTGAACGGATTGCCCCAGCGCGTCGTGCGGTCGACCTTGACGGTGTTCGCCGGCATCTTCCAGCCGGCGCGCCGCTCGAGCTGGACGCGATGCGGCGCGGCCGGGCCCATCGCTCTCAGGGCGCGCGCCGGAGCGCGTGCGACGTGTAGTCGACGAGGGCGTCGACGAGTGCCGAGAGGTGCTTCTGCACGGCGTCGAAGCCGGCGCTCTTCTCGCGCGTCGCCTCGTTCATGTAGAGGCGCTTGTTGACCTCGACCTGCAGGCTCATCCGCCCGTGCGCCGGGTCGGAGTACGCGCGCACGAGCTCGACGCCCTTGTACGGGTCGTTGATCTTCACGTCGTAGCCGAAGCCGGCGAGGATGCCTCGCACGAGCTCGGTGAATCCGGCGTCGCAGGTCGTGCCGTCGCGGTCGCCGAGGACGATGTCGGCGCGCGCACGGCCCGCGCCGCCTTCGGCCTGGGCGCCGCCGACGGCGTTCATCGAGTGGCAGTCGATGTGCCAGCTGTGGCCGAAGCGGTCGTGCGTCTCGGCGATGCGGTCGCGCACCGCGCCGTGATAGGGCCGGTGGTAGTGCTCGATCCGGGCGCGCACCTCGTCGACCGAGAACTTGCGCTCGTAGATCGCGCGGCCGTCGTCGAGCGTGCGCCAGATCAGCGACTTGCCGATCTTCGCCTTGCCGCTCGGCACGTGCTCGTCCGGCCAGTGGCCGCCTTCGATCAGCCCGAGGTCGATGTCGCCGGCGTGGCGGTTGAGGTCGATGTAGGTGCGCGGTGCGAGGGCCGCGATCATCGCCACGCCGCGCTCCGTCGCCGGCATCCAGAGCTGGTCGACGAAGCAGTCCTCGCCCTCGCGCAGGTCGAACTCGCTGAGCACCGAGCCGAAATCGGCGGGAAAGGCAAAGCCGGAATGCGGCGAATCGAGGACCAGCGGCAGCTGCGGCGCGCCCGGGCCGTGCAGCACGTACGACGGGGCGAAGAGGGCGGTGGGCATCGGCCGAGGATAGTCCTCCCGTCGCTCGTGCGCGGCACGCCGCGCGTTAGGATAGGCCGGCTCAACCGGAGGATTCGGCATGCTTCACTTCACACGCCCGGCGCTGCGCCGGATCGGCCTGGCGGCCCTGGCGATGGCTGCGCTGCTCGGCCTGCCCGGATGCGGCTACAACGACTTCCAGTCGCTCGACGAGCAGGTGAAGGCGGCCTGGTCGGAGGTGCTGAGCCAGTACCAGCGGCGGGCCGACCTGATCCCCAACATCGTCGCGACCGTGAAGGGCGAGGCCAGCTTCGAGCAGGAGACGCTCACCAAGGTGATCGAGGCGCGCGCCAAGGCGACCTCGATCACTGCCACGCCCGAGCTCATCAACGACCCGGCCGCGTTCCAGAAATTCCAGCAGGCGCAAAGCGAGCTGGGCAGCGCGCTGAGCCGGCTGATCGCCGTGAGCGAGAGCTATCCGCAGCTGAAGGCGAACCAGGCCTTCCAGGACCTGCGCGTCACGCTCGAAGGCACCGAGAACCGTATCACCGTCGCGCGCAACAAGTACATCGCCGCCGTGCAGCAGTACAACGTCAAGGTGAGGAGCGTGCCCACCAACTTCACGGCGATGATCTTCGGCTACAAGGACAAGCCCAACTTCGCCGTCGCCAACGAGGCGCAGATCTCGGTGCCGCCGCCGGTGAGCTTCGACAAGCCGGCGTCGCGCTGAGCCACGGACGACGGCGCCGGGGCGAAGCGATGCGCTCTTTCTCCGCGGCGCTCGCCACGCTCTTCGCTGCCGTCGCGCTGTCCTTCGGCAGTGCCTTCGCCGAGGACGTCGTGCCCGTCCCGGTGCTCACGGGGCGCGTCATCGACCAGACGGCGACGCTCACCGATGCGCAAACGGCGGCGCTGTCGAGCAAGCTCGAGTCGATCGAGAAGACGAACGGCGCGCAGATCGTGATCCTGATCGTGCCGACGGCCAGGCCGGAGGACATCGCCGCGTTCGCGCAGCGCGTCGCGTCGAGCTGGAAGCTCGGCCGCAAGGAGGTCGGCGACGGCCTCCTGCTCACGGTCGCGAAGAACGACCACGACGTCAACATCCAGGTCGCCGCGACGCTGCAGGGCGCGATCCCCGACGTCCTGGCCGGCCGCATCATCCGCGAGCAGATCCTGCCCGCCTTCAAGGCCGGCGACTTCGCCGGCGGCCTCAACACCGCGGTCGACAGGCTCGGCGCGCTCGTCGCCGGCGAGAAGCTGCCGCCGCCGGTGGCCGACGCGACGGCGAGCCGGCCGCGGCCGCGCAGTGGCTTCGACCTGCAGGACATGGCGCTTTTCCTCTTCGTCGGCGTGCCGATCCTCGGCCGCCTCCTGAGCAGCGTGATGGGCCGAAAGCTCGGCGCGGTCGCCACCGGCGGCGCGGTCGGCGTGATCGGCTGGTTCCTCACCGCGAGCCTCCTGGTCGCCGCGGGCGCGGGCATCGTCGCCCTCTTCGTCGTCGGCGTGATGGGCCTGGGCGGCTCGCGCGGCGGCCTGGGCGGCGGCCCGGTCATCTGGGGCGGTGGCGGTGGCTTCGGCGGCGGTGGTGGCGGTTTCGGCGGGGGCGGCGGTGGCTTCGGCTCGGGCGGCGGCGGCAACTTCGACGGCGGCGGCGCCTCCGGGCGGTGGTGATGGCGCACTGGCTCGTGCGTCTGTGCAAGCATCGCCTGCTCGACGAGGGCGACGCGCGCCGCCTCCTCGACAAAGAGGCTCTCGCACGCATCGAGGCGCGCGTCGCGGCGAGCGAGGCGCGCCACAACGGCGAGATCCGGGTCGTGGTCGAGGCCGGCCTGCCGCTCAGCTATCTGCGTCGCGGCGCGAGCGCGCGCGAGCGTGCCATCGCCATGTTCGGCAAGCTCGGCGTCTGGGACACCGAGCGCAACAACGGCGTCCTGGTCTACCTGCTCCTGGCCGAGCGCGCGATCGAGATCGTCGCCGACCGCGGCGTCGACCGGCTCGTCGACGCGAGCGAATGGGCGGCGATCGCCGAGGGGATGAAGGGCGCGTTCCAGGGCGGCAACTTCGAGGCCGGCCTGCTGTGCGCCGTCGACGCGGTCGATGCGCTGCTCGTGCGCCACTTCGCCCGGCTGGCGGGGTCGGCCGACGTCAACGAGCTTCCCGACGCCCCCGTCGTTCGCTAGCCGATTCGGGGTCGGCCGTGGCGCGCACCCAGATATTCATCAGCTACCGGCGCGACGATTCGGCGGGTTACGCCCGTGCCGTCTACGACGAGCTGGCGCGCCACTTCGGCGCGGAGCGCGTCTTCATCGACGTCGACGACATTCCCGCCGGCCAGTCGTTCGCCGACGTGATCCGGCAGGCGGTCAGCGGGTCGCAGGTGCTGCTCGTGCTGATGGGCAAGCGCTGGCTCGGCGAGCGTGACGGCGCGCCGCCCCGCATCGCCGACCCGGGCGATTTCGTCGCCATCGAGGTTGCGGCCGGCCTGGCCAAGGGCATGAGCGTCATCCCGCTGCTGCTCGACGGGACGACGATGCCGGCCGCCGCGCAACTGCCGGTGCCGCTGCGGCCGCTGGTCGAGCGCAACGCGCTCGAGCTCGGCAATACCCGCTTCGCGGCCGACATGGATCGCCTGGTGCGCGCCTTGCGCGAGGCGATCGGCGAGCCGGCGCCGACCTCGACGGCGCCCTCGGCGACGGCGCAGGGCCCCTCGGCGTCGCGCGCCCTTTGGCTGGGTGGCGTCGCCGTCGCCGTCGTCGCGCTCGCCGTGCTCGGCTGGAAGCTGGCGACGCGCGGCGGCGCTTCGAGCGATCCGGCCGGGGCGCCGGCTGCGGCGGCCTCCGCCAGCGTGCGCCCGGTCGTCGACGGCGCCTGGCAGGCCGACGTCGTCTACGACTGGCCGAACGCGCGCTACGCCGAGCGCTTCGTGTTCTCGGGCGAGGGCGGCGAGCTGCACGGCAGCGCATCGTTTCTCGGCGTGCCGCGCGGCATCCTCGAAGGCCACGTGGCGCCGGGCGCGGTGCGCTTCGTCACGCGCACGAGCGAGACGGGGGCTGGCGGCAGCGTCGAGGCGGTCCACCGATACACGGGCCGGATCGCCGGCGACGAGATCCGCTTCGTCATGCAGACCGAAGGCGGCAGCTCGCCGCACGTGCCGGTCGAGTTCACGGCCCGACGGGCGGGACCTGCCTCTGCGGTGAAGTGAGTCGCCCGGCCGGGGCGGGCCAGTTCGCCTCGCACCAGTGCGCGACCGCGGCGCGTCCGGCGGGGTCGAGATGCAGGCCGAGCTTGCTGCGCCGCCAGAGGACGTCGTCGGCGCTCTTGGCCCATTCGTGATCGTGCAGGTAGCGCAGCTCGGCCACGTGCAGGCCGGGTGCCACTTCCGCGCCGAGGTCGCCGTCGCACAGGACGAGCTCGACGCGCGAGCCGTAGGCGCGCGCCAGGCGATGGCGCAAGGTCGCGGGCAGCGCCGGGTGACGCGCCGCCAGCGCCTGCTCGAAGCGGGCGAAGTCGGTGTCGGGCCGCTCGGCCGCGCCGATGAAGGCGCGCAGGTCGCCGCCCGGCAGGGGCGCGTCGTGCGTCCAGGCGCCGCGCGCGTCGGGCAGCGCCGCGGCGAGCAGGTCGGCGGCTTCCTCGGCGAGCTTGCGAAATGTCGTGATCTTGCCGCCCCAGATGGTGAGGATCGGTGCCTGGGCGTCGTCGAGGTCGAGCTGGTAGTCGCGCGTCACGGCCGACGGGTCGCCGGACTCGTCCTCGAGCAGCGGGCGCACGCCGGAGTAGGTCCAGACGACGTGCTCGGGCTCGACCGGCCGCTCGAAATAGCGGCTGGCCTGCTCGCACAGGTAGGCGATCTCCGCCGCGTCGATGCGCGCTGCGCCGACCAGCCCCTTCACCTCGACGTCGGTCGTGCCGATCAGGGTGAAGCCGCCTTCGTAGGGGATCGCGAAGATGATCCGCTTGTCGGGGTTCTGGAAGATGTAGGCGTGGTCGTGCTCGAAGATCCTGGGCACGACGATGTGGCTGCCCTTGACGAGGCGCAGTTCCTTGTGGCGCGCGAAATGCGCCGGGCCGCCGAGGAACTGCGCCGCCCACGGACCGGCCGCGTTGACGAGGACGCGCGCACGCACCTCGGTCGTCCGCCCGTCCTCGCCTTCCAGGCGCGCCGTCCAGTGCGTCGGGCCGCGCCGGGCATCGACGCAGCGTGCGCGGGTCAGCACGGTCGCGCCGTGTGCCGCGGCATCGACGGCGTTGAGGACGACGAGGCGCGCGTCGTCGACCCAGCCGTCGGAGTAGACGAAGCCTTTCGTGAACGACCGCTTGAGCGGCGCGCCGGCGGGATGCTGGCGCAGGTCGACCGTGCGCGAGCCGGGCAGCACTTCACGCCGGGCCAGATGGTCGTAGAGGAAGAGGCCCGCGCGGATCATCCACGAAGGCCGCATCGACCGGTCGTGCGGCATCACGAAGCGCAGCGGCCAGATGATGTGCGGCGCGCTCTTCAGCAGCACCTCGCGCTCGGCGAGCGCCTTGCGAACGAGCGAGAACTCGTAGTACTCGAGATAGCGCAGCCCGCCGTGGACCAGCTTGGTCGACGACGACGAGGTGTGGCTGGCGAGGTCGTCCTGCTCGCACAGCACGACGCTCGCGCCGCGTCCGGCCAGGTCGCGAGCGATGCCTGCGCCGTTGATGCCGCCGCCGACGACGAGCACGTCGACCGCCAGGGGCGCGTCGCGGTCGTCGGCAGGGGGTGCGGAAGGGATCGGCATCGCGACTATTCTTGCATCGGCCGGCCGAGAGCCGCGCGAGACGCGGCGAGACACGAGGAGACATCGCGATGCCCGAGAAGAAGCCCCACCTGCTCGCGCTCGACCAGGGCACGTCGAGCTCGCGCGCGATCGTCTTCGACGCGCGCGGCACGATCGTCGCGCAGGCGCATCAGGAGTTCCGCCAGATCTTCCCGCAGCCGGGCTGGGTCGAGCACGACCCGATGGAGATCTGGCAGAGCCAGCTCGCCACGGCCCGGAGCGCGCTCGTGCAGGCCGGGCTCGGCGCCGGCGACATCGCCTCGATCGGCATCACCAACCAGCGCGAGACGACGATCGTCTGGAACCGCGCGACCGGCGAGCCGATCGGCAACGCCATCGTCTGGCAGGACCGGCGCACGGCGCCTGCGTGCGAGGCGCTGAAGCAGCGCGGCCTCGAGCCGCTCTTTCGCGAACGGACGGGGCTCGTCCTCGACGCCTACTTCTCCGGCACCAAGCTCGCCTGGCTGCTCGACCACGTGGCCGGCGCGCGCGCCGCCGCCGGGCGCGGCGAGCTCGCCTTCGGCACCGTCGACACGTGGCTGATGTGGCTTCTCACCGGCGGCGCGTCGGCGGCGACGCGCGCGTCGGCCGTCCACGCCACCGACGTCAGCAACGCCTCGCGCACGCTGCTCTTCGACGTGCCGCGCGGCCAGTGGAGCGACGAGCTGCTCGCCGTGCTTGCGATCCCGCGGGCGGTGCTGCCCGAAGTGCATCCGTCGAGCCACCTCTTCGGCCGCACGACGGTCGATCTGTTCGGCGCGCCGATCGCGATCGGCGGCGTCGCCGGTGACCAGCAGAGCGCGCTCTTCGGCCAGGCGTGCTTCCGTCCTGGCCAGGTGAAGAACACCTACGGCACCGGCTGCTTCATGCTCATGAACACCGGCGACCGGTTCGAGGTTTCCGCCAACGGCCTGATCGCGACCAACGCGGCGCAGCCCGGCGCGGCCCGTCAGTTCGCGCGCGAAGGCAGCGTCTTCATCGCCGGCGCCGTCGTCCAGTGGCTGCGCGACGGCCTGAAGGCGATCAGGTCGAGCAGCGAGGTGCAGCAGCTCGCCGAGAGCGTACCCGACAGCGGCGGAGTGATGTTCGTGCCGGCCTTCACGGGCCTGGGCGCGCCGCACTGGAACCCGGAGGCGCGCGGCACCATCGTCGGCCTGACGCGCGGCTCGACGATCGCCCACATCGCCCGCGCCGCGCTCGAGTCGATCGCCTTCCAGAGCGCCGCGCTGCTCGACGCGATGAGCCGGGACATCGTCGCCGGCGGCGGCACGCCGGTCGCGGAGCTGCGCGTCGACGGCGGCGCCTCGGTCAACGACCTGCTGATGCAGTTCCAGGCCGACCTGCTCGGCATTCCCGTGATCCGGCCCCGGGTGATCGAGACCACCGCGCTCGGCGCGGCCTACCTGGCGGGGCTGAGCTCGGGCGTCTACGCCGGCACGGACGAGCTCGCGGCACAGTGGCAGGCCGAGCGCACCTTTCATCCGACGATGTCGCGCGAGCGCGCTGTCGAGTGGATGCAGCGCTGGGAGCATGCGGTGCGGCAGGCGATCGCCTGACGCCCGGGCCGCCGTATGCTGTGGCCATGAGCGAGAGCTTCGTTCCCATCCGTGGCCTGCACCACTTCGCCTGGCGCTGCCGCGACTGCGAGGAGACGCGCGCCTTCTACGAGGACCTGCTCGGCCTGCCGCTCGTCCACGTGATCCGCTCCGACGTCGTGCCGAGCACCGGCGAGCACTGCCCGTACGTGCACATCTTCTTTCGCATGACCGACGGCTCGCACCTGGCCTTCTTCGACCTCGGCGACGACGGCGTCGCCGAGCCGTCGCCGAACACGCCGGCGTGGGTCAACCACATCGCGTTGCGCGTCGACTCGGTCGAGTCGCTGCGCGCGGCCAAGGCGCGGCTCGAGGCCGCAGGCGTCGAGGTGGTCGGCGTCACCGACCACCACATCATCGAGTCGATCTACTTCTTCGACCCGAACGGCCTCCGCCTCGAGCTGACGGTGCCGACCGCGAGCGCCGAGACGATGGCGCGCCACGCCGACGAGGCGCATGCCGCGGTGGCGGCCTGGTCGATCGAGAAGCGCGCCACGCTCGGCGCGATCGACGCCTGACGGCGGGGCCGTCGACCGGCGCGTTTCACGCTCGCTCCTTCGGCGCTTCATCGGCGGTTCGCCGCCGCCCGCGAGACTGGCCGTGTTTCGCCACTACCGGTCTGCTCGATGAGTCATCTGATCGTTCACGGCGGCCGCCCGCTTCGCGGCACCGTCTCGCCATCGGCCAACAAGAACGCCGTGCTGCCCATCCTCTGCGCGACGCTCCTGACGAGCGAGCCCGTCGTGCTGCACCGCGTTCCCGACATCACCGACGTGCGAAGGCTCCTCGCCTTCTTCCGCGAGCTCGGCTCGGCCGTCGACGTCGACTTCGCGACCGGCACCCTGCGCCTGCAGCACGGCAGCGCGATCGGCGACGCCGGCGTTCGCCTGCCGGGGCGGATGCGCTCGTCGATCATGCTCGTGCCGGCGCTGCTGGCGCGCTTCGGACGCGCCCGGCTCGACGACGACGTCACCGGCTGCACGCTCGGCGCGCGCGAGATCGATCCGCACATCGACGTCTTCCTCGCCTTCGGCGCCGAGGTCGAGCGCGGGCGCGGCACGCTGGCCGTGCGCAGCCGTCGGCGCCTGAATGCCGCCGATCACTGGCCCGACTACGCTTCGGTCACGACGACCGAGAACTTCGTTCTCTGCGCCAGCCTGGCGCGTGGCCGCTCGTGCCTCGTCAACGCGGCCTCGGAGCCGCACGTGCAGGAGTTCTGCGCCTTCCTCGCTGCGATGGGCGCACGCATCGCGGGCCGCGGCAGCTCGCGGCTCGAGATCGAGGGCGTCGACGCGCTCGGCGGCGCCGAGCACACCTTCGCCGACGACTTCCACGAGGTCGCGACCTTCCTCGCGCTCGGCGCCGTCACCGGCGGCAGCGTCGCCGTGAAGAACGGCTCGGCCGCGCACTTCCCGCTCCTCGACCGCACTTTCGCCAAGTTCGGCGTCGAGCTTTCGCACGACGCCGACGGCTGCAGCCGTGCCGATGCGAGCCGAGGCCTCAAGGTGCGGCCGACGCTCACCGCCGGCCTCATGCAGAAGGTCGAGGCGGCGCCGTGGCCTTACGTGCCGGCCGACCTGCTGCCGATCTTCGTCGCGCTCGGTGCCCGGGCCGAGGGCGAGACGCTGTTCTGGAACAAGGTCTACGAGGGCGCGCTCGGCTGGAGCGGTGAGCTCGCCAGGTTCGGCGTGCCTGTCCATCTGCGCGACCCGCACCGGCTCGTCGTGCGGGGTGGCGCGGCGCTTCGGCCGGCCACCGTCGAGAGTCCCTACATCATCCGCGTCGCGATCGCCCTGCTGATGGTCGCGGCGAGCATCGAGGGGCGCTCGGTGATCCGCGACGCGCTGCCGATCCGCCGCGCCCACCCGCGCTTCGCGGAAAACCTCAACGCGCTCGGCGCCGAGGTGGCGTGGGCCGAGGACGGATCGATCGACGAGCCGTGGGCCACCGAGGCGCCGGCGCTATCCTCGGTCGGATGAGCTTTCGAGAGCGCCGTCTCGCCGCGATCGACGTCCGTGCGGGTGCGGCGATGGAGAGCCAGTCGGGGCTGCAGATGCTCCGGCCGCGAATCTACGGCGCGTACGAAGCGTCGTCGCGTGCCGGGGCGCGCACGCGCACGGGCGCGATCGTCATGCATCCGGCGAGCAACTTCATGGGCCACTACCTGATCGCGCCGCTGGCCGATCGCGGCATCACCTGCCTGGGCCTCAACTCGCGCTACGCTGGCAACGACACGGTGCTCCTCATGGAGCGCGTGCTCCAGGACCTCGGCGCCGGCGTGAAGTACATGCGCGAGACGCTCGGCTGCGAGCGTGTCGTGCTGGTCGGCAACTCGGGCGGCGCGGCGCTGGCGGCGTACTACCAGGCCGAGGCCGAGCATTTCACGTGCGCGACGATGGTTGACGGCGACGCGACGCACATCGTTGCCGCCGACCTGCCGCCGATCGACGGCATCGCCCTGTGCGCCGCGCACGAAGGCCGCTCGCACCTGCTGCTGCGCTGGATCGATCCGTCGCTCGTCGACGAGCACGACCCGCGCTCGGTCGAGCGATCGCTCGACATGTACGACGCGGCGAACGGCGCCGATGGGGCGGGCACGACGGCGTCGTACCAGCCCGAGTTCCTGGCGCGCTTCGCCGCTGCGCAGCGCGCCCGCCGCGACCGGATCGAGGCGCGCGTTCGCGCCCGCCTCGCCGAGCTGCGCTCGATTGCGGGCGGTCCGCGCGACGAGGCCTTCATCGTCTACCGCACCCACGCCGACCCGCGCTGCCTCGACCTCTCGCTCGACGCCAACGACCGTCGGCCGGGCAGCGTCTGGGGCGACGCGCGGTCGGTGAACGACTCGGCCAACGCGATGGGCCGCACGACCTCGCTCACCGCGTTCCTGTCGCAGTGGTCGTCGGCCTCGCGCGCCGGCGGGCCGGAGAACCTGGCGCGCACGACGGTGCCGACGCTGCTGCTGACCTACACCGCCGACCAGAGCACCTTCCCGAGCACGCGCGACGCCTGGCTGGCGGCCGGTGGCGCGCGCATCCGCAACGTCGACATCGTCGGCGGCGACCATTACCTCGCCGGCCGGCCCGACCTGCAACTGCGGGTTGCCGACGAGATCGCCGCGTTCGCCGAGTCGCTATAACCGCGCCATGAGCGCCGAAGTCTGGAAGTTCGCGCCGGCCTACGAGCTGCCGCGCTGGCCGTTCGTCGCGCCGGCCGAGCTCGCGACGGGCGAGACGAAGCGTCATCCGGTCGTCATCGCCGGCGGCGGCCTCGCCGGCCTGACGCTTTGCTGCGATCTCGCCCTGCGCGGCGTCGACGTCGTGCTGCTCGACGAGGACGACACCGTCGGCGTGCGCGGCGCCTCGTCGCGTGGCATCTGCTACGCGCAGAAAAGCCTCGAGGTCTTCGACCGCCTCGGCATCTACGAGCAGATCCGCGCGAAGGGCATCACCTGGTCGGTCGGCCGCACGTTTTCCGGCGCCGACGAGGTCTATGCCTTCAACCTGAAGGACGAGAGCTTCTCCGAGCAGCCGCCCTTCATCAACCTGCAGCAGTTCTACCTCGAAGGGTTCCTGGTCGAGCGCGTGCGCGAGGTCGCGCCCGAGGCGATCCGATGGAAGCACGAGGTGACCCGGGTCGAGCACCGCGACGACGGCGCGACCGTCCACGTCTCGACGCCGGCAGGGGCCTATGCCCTCGAAGCCGACTGGTTCGTCGACGCGACCGGCGCCAACAGCGCCATCCGCGAGGCGATGGCGCTGCCGGTGAACCCGTCGCGCAGCACCGACCGCTGGTGCATCACCGACGTGCGCTTCAAGAAGCCGTTCGCGGTCGAGCGCTGGACCTGGATCGACGCGCCCTTCAACGAGGGCCGCGCCGTCTGGCAGCACCTGATGGCCGACGAGGTCTGGCGCCTCGACTACCAGATGGACGAGGACGCCGACACCGAGACGATCAGCCGCCCCGAGGTTGCCGGCGCGCGCCTGCGCGAGCAGCTCGGCGCCGATGTCGAGTTCGAGTTCGTCTGGATCGGCCCCTACGGCTACCGCGACCACCTGCTCGAGACCTTCCGCGTCGGCCGAACGCTCTTCGTCGGCGACGCGGCGCACGTCGTCTGCCCGTTCGGCGCGCGCGGCGGCAACAACGGCATCCAGGACGCGGCCAACCTCGGCTGGAAGCTGGCGCTGGTCGTGCAGGGCCGTGCGCCGGCCCGGCTGGTCGACAGCTACCACCACGAGCGCCATGCGGCGGCGGTCGAGAACCTGCGCATCACCAGCCGCACGGCGCGCTTCCTCGCCCCGCGCAGCGCGCACGAGCACCGGATGCGACGTGCCGTCGTCGCCCTCGCGCGCACGCACGAGTTCGCACGCCGCCTGGCCAACACCGGCCGCATGGCGCAGGCCAACGCCTATCCGCCGTCGCCCTGGGCGCCGGAAGGTGCGCGATCGCTGCAGAACGTCGTCGTCGGCGCGACGACGGTGATGCGGCTGCTCGCCGGCGGCACGCGCTTCCTGGGTCTGTGGATCGGCGCGAGCGAGGCCGACCTCGCCTCGCTCGCCGGCCTCGGGACACGCTGGCCGCTGCTCGTGCAGGGCGCGGACGTCGACGGCGACGTCGCCCGACAGCTCGGCGTCGGCGCCGGCACGCTCGTGCTCGTCCGGCCCGACGCCTACGTCGCCGCCGAGCTCCCGCGGCCGACGCCCGCGGCCGTCGAATCCGCGCTGCGACGGGCGATGTCGCTCCAAGGCGAGGCGCCATGAAGACCGAGTCGAACATCGCCGATCCCGACGGCTTCTACGAGGCCTGGACCGCCGCGCATCAAGGCCTCGCGGAAGGCGCGAGCGCCGACCTCGACGCGCGCCTCGTCCTCCTGCTGGCAAACCAGGTGGGCGACATGGCCGTGCTGCTCGAGTGCATCGAGGCGGCGCGGCGCGCCGGCGGCTGAGTCTCGTTCACCACCGCCCCACGCCGCCTTCTCCGAGCCTTCATCGCTGCTGCGCGCCCGGACGCGACAGTCTCCTCACCGCGGCATGTCGCCGCGATGGGGAGAGCGGAGATGTGGCAAGAGCGTTGGAAGGTCTGGCTCGATGCGGTGCTCGCGAAGTTCCCGCGCCGCCGGCAGCCGGTCGAGCGCGACGACCGTGGGCTCGACAGCGACTACGAGACGATCGTCGTCGGCGATCGCGGCCGCTTCGACCTGCGCCGTGCGGCGCTGCCGCTCACGGTCGCGGCCCTCGCGATCGCGTCGGCGGTGGCGCTGGTGATGCATCCGCCCGTGCAGGGTGTCGGCCGCGGCGAGGTGGGCGTGCGCATCAACCACCTCACGGGCAAGGTGAGCGAGTGGAACGAGGGCAGCGTCTTCGTTTTGCCGGGCCTGCAGCAGATGCGCGTCTTCTCGTTGCGCGACCGCAGCTGGCGCGCCGTGCAGATGAGCCGCGCCGACGGGCCGGCGCCGCTCCAGTCGGTCGAGGGCCTCTCGCTCGGCGCCGACCTCACGGTACGCTACGCGCTCGATCCGCTCAAGGTCGCCTCGCTGGCGAAGAGCCTGCCGGACGACGTCGGTGCGGAGATCGTCGAGCCGGCGGCGCAGGGCGTGATCTACAAGGTGTTCGCGCGCTACACCGTGCGCGAGATCTTCTCGACCAAGCGTACCGAGATCCAGGCCACCGTCGAGAACGAGCTGAAGCCCAGGCTCGCGGCCGACGGCGTCGTCCTGCGCAGCGTGCAGATCGGCAAGATCGACCTGCCGGCCGACTACCGGCGCGGCATGGAGAGCCTGCTTGCCGAGGAGCTCGCCGGCGAGAAGATGAAGTACACGCTCGAGCTCAAGGACAAGCAAGTCAGGGAGACCGAGCTGACGGCGCAGGCCGAGAAGGTTCGCCGCGAAATCGGCGCCGAGGCCGCGGCACGCGAGCAGATCATCGCCGCCAAGGGCCAGGAAGAGGCGATGAAGCACGTCCTGCCCTTCAAGCAGCGCCAGATCGAGCAGCGCCAGCTCGAGGCCGAGGCCGAACGGGTGACGCGCGTCAAGCATGCCGAGGGCAGCGCCCAGGCGCGCCGTATCGAAGCCAGCGGCGAGGCCGATGCGCGCCAGAAGCTCGCCGACGCCGAGGTCTACCGGATGGACAAGGTCGGCCGCTCGAACGCCGAGCAGATGGGCCGCGAGGGCGCGCTCCTCTCGCGCCACCCGCTCCTGATCCAGAAGACGATGGCCGACAAGCTCTCCGACAAGGTGCAGGTGATCATCGCGGCGCCCGGCACCGACGGCAGCTTCATCGGCGCGGGCCTGCTCGGCGGCCGGACGCGGGCGGCACGCGCCGACGCGCAGAGCGAAGAGCAGCATGCCGACGCCGACGACGCGAAGGAGACGCCGTGATCGGCCGCGGCCGCGCTGCGATCCGGGTCGCGCTCACCGTGCTGGTCGCAGGCGTCTCTGCGGCATCGGCGGTGGTCGCCGACGCGGCGACGCTCGCCATCGTCGTGCGCGATCAGACCGTGCTGCGCGCCGCGCCGCACGCGACGGCGCAGCAGCAGGCTCTGCTCTGGCAGGGCGAGGTGGTCGAGATCCGCGGCGAGCGGGTCGACCATCTCCAGGTGTGGGACTACCGGCGCGAGCGTGGCGGCTTCGTCGAGACCCGCCGGGTGCGACGCACGTCGCTCGCCGCCGGCGACGCGGCCGAGCTGCCGGCGGTGCTGCGCTTCGTGCGCCAGACGCCGGGCAGCGAGGCGCTCGGCATCGCCTTCGCCGCCGCCTACCTGAAGGCGGCCACGGCCGAGGACGTGCAGGGCGCGGGCGGCGCCGAGGCGCTCGACGCGATCGGCACGATGGCCGAGCGGCTCGCGCAGCGCGCCTCGGCGGGATCGACACCGAGCGCCGGAGCGAGCGCCACGCCGAGCCGCGCCGAGACGGCGCTGGCCGCGCACCTCGAGGTCGTCGCGCGCTACGGCGTCGCCTTCAAGACCTTCGAGCGCGACGGCGCGATGCGCCTGTGCTACGAGGGCGACGCGTTCCGCCGCGTCCTCGCGATGCCGACGGCCGATGCCGCCGAGCACGCCCGCGCCGCGCTCGGCCTGACGCGCCCGGAGTGCATCGATCCGGCCCTCCCCGTCACCGAGCGGCAGCGGCTCGACGCCTGGCGCGCCGACGTGCTCGACCGCGTCGAGGCCAGAGACCTGCCCGCGGCCTGGAAGGGTCGGGTCGCGATGCGCCGCGCCGGCGTCTGGAGCGCGCTCGCGTTCCAGCGGACGCGTCGCGGCGAGTCGGCCGGCGCCCAGGCGGCCGCGAAGCGGGCGATCGCGGAGCTCGCCGACGTCGATCGGCGCGAGCTCGCCGACGACGACCTGCCGGAATGGAACGATGCCGCGATCCGGGTCGGCGCCTCGCGCTGGGCCGCGGCGCCGGTCATCGCGAAGACGAGCCGCCGCATCGCCGCGCTCACCGTCGCGGGCGAGCCGGGCCAGACCTGCGTCGAGCTCGTCGACGTCACGCGGCCGGCAAGCGAGGCACTGGCGAAGCGCTGCACCTACGGCGTCGTCTGGGCCGCGTCGGCGGCGCTCAACCGCGAGGGCAACGTCCTTGCCCTCGCCGTGCAGCCGATCGAGGGCTGGCGCGAGCTCTGGGTCTTCTCGCGAGGGTCGAAGGGCCCGAAGGAGGCCTGGGTGGTGCAGGTGCTGCCGCCTTCGACAGTCACGCCCGAACTGGGCTACGTCGAGTTCGCCGGCTGGGTGCCGGGCGGCCGTCAGATGCTGGTCGTCAAGGAGGCGCGCGCCGGCAGGAGCCTGAAGCACAACTTCGAGGTCGTGCGCACCGACACGCTGGCCACCGATCGGCAGGCGGGCGATCCGACGCTGCTCGGGCCCTTCATGCGCTGGCAGGACCCGGCGTGGAAGCGCGAGACGGTGAGCCTGCGCTGATCAGTCCGGCTCGAGCAGCGCAGCGATCTCCGTCGGCGAGAGCTCCTCGACCACGACCAGCCTCTCGGCGACCGCCGCCACGCGTTCCCAATGGAGCGCGAGCAGGGCCGCGGCGGAGATCTCGTGCGGCGCGGTGTCGTCCGGCAGACCGGCGCCGCGCAACTCGGCGCGTGCCATCTCGAAGTCGCCGGCGGAGCGTGCCGGATCCGGCGTGACCGGCGCGCGCCGCTCGGCGGCGAGTCGCTCGCTCGCCAGACCGGCGCAGAGGATCAGGGCGATGCTCTCGGCCACCTCGGGATCGACCCGCGCCGCGGCGGTCGCGATCTTGTCCGCGGCGACCAGCTTGCGGCGGCTGAGCGCGGCCGTGACCTCGCCGCCGCCCCAGGCGTCGAGCCTGAGCGGCAGGGCCAGGGCGTGGTACTTCGACAGGTGCGCCGCGACCGCGTGACCGGCATGGTGGAAGGCAGCCTCGAGGCTGCGCCGCTCGGGTGCGTTCATGTGCCGGTGTAGCGGGGCGGCCGCCTGGCCACGAAGGCGCGCGGTCCTTCCCGGGCGTCGTCGCTCGCGAGCACACCGCGCCAGGCCTCGTCCTCGATCCCGAAGGCGGCATGGAACTCGAGCCCGCTCGTGGCCAGCGCGGTGCGCTTCACGGCGCGCACCGCGAGCGGGCCGTTCTTCGCGATGCGCTGCGCGATCTCCTCGGCCTTGGCCATCAGCTCGCTCGCCGCGACGACGTGGTTGACGAGGCCGATGCGAAGCGCCGCGCTCGCCGTGATCGGCGCGCCGGTGAGCATCAGCTCCATCGCCTGGCACCAGGCGATCTGGCGCGGCAGCCGCACCATCGAGCCGGCGAACGGGACGAGGCCGCGGGTCACTTCCGGCAGGCCGAAGCTCGCGTGCTCGGCGGCGATGCGGATGTCGGTGCCGAGCAGCAGCTCGGTGCCGGCGGCCAGGCAGGCGCCGTTGACGGCGGCGACGATCGGCTTGTCGAGCGCGAAGCCGCGCAGCTGCGAGGCCGCGGCGACGAGCGGATCGTCGAGCACGCGCCGGTCCCAGTCGTCGACCGGTGCGCGCGCACCGGTCATGAGCGGCAGCGTCAGGCCGAGGTCGCCGCCGGCGCAGAAGGCCTTGTCGCCGCTGCCGGTGAGGATGGCGACGCGCAGGCCGTCGTCGGCGGCGAAGTCGCGCACCGCGTCGGCGAGGCGGCAGATCATCTCGGGCGTCAGCGCGTTGCGCGCCTCGGGCCGGTCGAAGGTGATCGTCGCGATGTCGCCGTGCTTCTCGTAGCGCAGCGGCAGCGGGGTCGTCATGAGGCCCAGGCCCAGTCGATGGCGAAGGGCGCCATGATCGCACGCACCTTGGTGTCGATTTCCGCGGGCGTCGCGGCGAAATCCGTCCCTTGGCGCACGGACAGCTCGACCGCGAGGCCGCCCGGCTTCTCGAGGCCCGCGAGCCGCACCTGTCCCGCGAGGCCGGCGCGGTCGAGTCGATCGGCGAGCACGCGCTCGATCGCGCGAAGGCGCAGCGCCGGCTTGTAGACCTTGCCGACGGCAGTGAGCGGCAGCGCGTCGAGAAGGTCGATGCGCTTGGGGTGCGCCGGCGGCTCGGCGATGTACTGGCGCACGAACTCCAGCAGCGCCTGCGGCTCGATCGTCGCGCCCGGACGCGGCACGACGAAGGCCACCGGCACCTCGCCGGCGTACTCGTCGGGCGCGCCGACGGCGGCGGCAAGCTGCACGTCGGGATGGCGCATCAGCGCCTCCTCGATCAGCGCGGGCTCGATGTTGTGCGAGCCGCGGATGATCACGTCCTTGGCGCGGCCGGTGATGAAGACGATGCCGTGCTCGTCGACGTGGCCGATGTCGCCGCTCACGAGCCAGCCGTCGTCGCCGAAGGTGCCGGCGTTGCGACGAACGTCGGTGTAGCCGGGGCCGACATTGGGGCCGCGCAGGCGCAGCACGCCGGGCTCGCCGGGCGCACTGGCCGAGCCATCGGCGCCCACGGCCTCGACCCGCGTGTACGGCAGCGGCAGGCCGCAGGAGCCGGGGCGGCGCACGTCGAGGAAGGGCTCGATGCTGACGACGCCCGCACATTCCGTCATGCCGAGGATGTTGCGCACGGGAATGTGCAGCTTCTCCTCGAACGCGGAGGCGAGCTCGGGCGGCAGCGGCGAGCCGCCCGTGAAGGCGGCGCGCACGCGGCCGAGATCGGCACCCTTCGGATCGACGGCAAGGAGCGTCGACAGGATGGTCGGCACGACGGCGAGCAGCGTCACCCGGTGGCGCTCGACGACCTCCCAGTAGCGCGGCACGAAGCGCGCGTTGCGCATGCCCAGAAGGGTCGGCAGCACCAGCTCGGCGCCCGAGAGCAGGGTGGACAGGCCGTAGACGAGCGAGCCGGCGACGTGAAAGAGCGGGAAGCCGTTGATGACGACGTCGTGCTCGTCCATCGCGTACATCTGCGCCGCCGACCATGACGAGTGGAGCTGGTTGCCGTGGGTGTGCTGCGCAAGCTTGGGCGCGCCGGTCGTGCCGCCGGTGTGGAAGAGGGCGGCGAGGGTGTCGGCGCCGACCGGGCGGTCGAAGGCGAGCGCGTCGCCGTCTTGCGCTGCGAGCGTCGCGTCGAAGTCGTCGGCGCCCTCGGTCTTGCCTGCGCCGCCCACGGCGAGGACGCGCTTGAGCCGCGGGCAGCGCTCGCGCAGCCCGGCGACGCGCGACCAGATGTCGAGCTCGGTGTCCGGGCCGAGCGCGACGAGCAGGTTCGCACCCGACGCCTCGATCAGCTCGGCGATGTGGTCGGCGTTGAGCAGGTAGTTGATCGGGCAGGCGACGCCGGCCGTCTCCGCGCCCCAGAGCGCGAAATACATCTGCGGGATCGCCGGCAGCAGCAGCGCGACGCGCGGCTCCTCGCCGTCGGCGAGGAGACGAAAGGCGTTGGCGGCGCGGCGCACGTCGGCCAGGAACTCGCGATGGGTCCAGCGCCTCGTCGACTCCGGCTTGTCGGCGTCGACGACGAAGCTCAGCGCGGGCCGCTCGCCGTGGCGCGCCGCGGCGTCGGCGAGCGCGTCGAAGACGCTTGCGTGCGCCATGTACTCGCCATAGGGCCGCGACTCGATGCGCTCGACGTCGGCGTGGGAGGCGATGCGAAAGGCGCGCATGTCCGATTCTTATACTGGAACCACTTGTCGCCCCTGAGGTGAGCCATGTCTGTCAACTCCGAGTCGGGCCGTCCAGCCCCTGCCGCCGTCGCACCGGTCGAGCGCCGCGTCGACGCGATTCAGGCCGTGCTCCACGAGCGCGGCATGAAGCCGGCCGAGTTCATCGAGACGGCCGACCACCTGGTCGAGGAGCAGTGGCTGCCGGCGAACGGCGCGCGCATGGTCGCGAAGGCCTGGACCGAGCCGGCGTTTCGCGCGCGCCTGCTCGCGAACGGCAAGGCCGCAGCCGCCGAGCTCGGCTTCGAGATGCCGCGTCACCATCGTCATCTCGTCGTCCTCGAGAACACGGCGCGCGTCCACAATGTCATCTGCTGCACGCTCTGCTCGTGCACGGCGTTCACGATCATCGGCCTGCCGCCCGACTGGTACAAGGATCTCGAATACCGCGCCCGCGTCGTGCGCGAGTCGCGCACCGTGCTCGCCGAGATGGGCCTGACGCTGCCCGCCGAGATGGAGATCCGGGTCTGGGACACGACGGCCGACACGCGCTACATGGTGCTGCCGCTGCGGCCCGAGGGCACCGAGGGCTGGTCGGCGGACCGGCTGGCGGCGCTCGTGACCCAGGACTCGATGATCGGCGTCGCGCGCCTCTGATCGCAACGGAGACCTCGATGGACAGCATGCACGACCTCGGTGGCAAGCAGGGCTTCGGCCCGGTTCGCCATTCGCCGACAGCACGGGCCTTCCACGAGAGCTGGGAGAAGCGCGTCAACGCGCTCTACGCGCTCGCGGTCCGGCTCGGCGTCTTCAACATGGACGAGTACCGCCATGCGATCGAGCGGATGGAGCCGCGTCACTACCTGTCGGCGAGCTACTACGAGCGCTCGCTGACGAGCCTGGCGACGCTCTGCGTCGAGAAAGGCGTCTGCACGCGCGAGCAGCTCGAGGCGCTCGCCGGAGGCGCGTTTCCGCTATCGCTCGCAAGCGCTCCGGGGCGATCGAACCGGCCCGGGCGCGAGCGCTTCGCGATCGGCGACCGGGTCCGCGCGCGCAGCGAGCACGTGCCCGGCCACGTGCGCCTGCCCGGCTACGTGCGCGGCAAGATCGGTGTCGTCGTCGGCGAGTCGCCGCGCTACCCGTTCCCGGACGCGCAGGCCCACGGCATCGCTTCCGAGGACGAGCCGACCTACGACGTGCGCTTCAGCGCCGCCGAGCTGTGGCCCGACTCGGCCGACGCTGCGTTCGTGCACGTCGGCGTCTTCGAGAGCTATCTGGAGCGCGCCGTCGCATAGTGCTCGCGCAGACGGCCGCGGCGGTCACGCCCACCGGTCGTAGGTGCCGACGTTCCAGAGCCGTCCCTCCGGGTCGAGACAGCTGAAGCCGCGCCCGCCGTAGTCCTCGTCCTCGATCGGAATGACGATCGTCCAGCCTGCCTCGCGCGCGCCGTAGTCGGAGCCGTTGTCGGCCGAGCCGAGCATCAGCATGCCGCCGCCGAGGGCGAGCTGGGCGTGGGAGACGGTGTTGTCGGGGCCGGGCGCCACCAGATGCTTCTCGAAGCCGATCACGCGGCAGAGGAACTCGATCGCGGCCGGCGCGTCGCGGTAGCGGATTGCCGGAATCACGGCGCTTCTCGAGGAGGGGTTCGTCATGGGCGGCGTGTCCTGGTGGCGTCGGTTCGGATTGCGCGACGACGAGAATGGCGCGTCGCCCACCCGAGGCGGGCAGCGGAGGATGAAAGGTCGCATGTTGCAGCTTCAC
>JBBSBZ010000019.1:0-23019 GCA_038250795.1 Burkholderiales bacterium
GGACACCACGATCGTCCACCTCGCGATCGGCTGGGGCGTCGGCCAGCTGAAGGTCGGCTCGTTCGCCCGTGGCGAGCGCATGGCGAAATGGAACGAGGCCCTGCGCATCGAGGAGCGCCTGGGCGATCGGGGCCGTTTCGCGGGCGCCACGGCGTTCGGCCGCAGTCTCCGAGCGAAGCGGGCGGTCTCTTGAAGCTCGATCGCAAGGCCGCGGCCGCGCGGTCGAAGTGAGCGAGCAGCAGCGCTGCCAGCTCCTCGGGCCGCTCCTCGGGAACGAAGTGACCGCAGTCGACGACAACGGCGCCGGTCACATCGTCAGCAACCTGTCGAAGCGACTCCTCCGGCTCGCGCCTGCGGCCGCGCGCCTTGGTCCGGCCGCCGCCGATCGCGAGCACCGGCATCTTCAGGCGCAGGCCGCCAGCCAGCAGGGCGCGGTTGCCACCGCTGTCGCGGGGAATGTTGCGGTAGTAGTCGAATCCCGCGCGCAGTGCGCCCGGCTGCGTGTAGGTTCGCAGGTACTCGTCGATGGCGGCCGGGTCGAAGACGCCACGTTGCCACGAGAAGGTGTCGTAGAACCAGCTCAGGTAGTTGCGCTCGCGTCCCCGGACCAGCGCCTCCGGCAGGTCGGCCGTCATGTGGAAGGCGTGATGCCAGCGCTTCCCGCCCTGCGAGATGTCGAGCGGGCGCGAGCTGTCGCCGAGGCCGCGCAGGTCCGGCGCGATGACGCGGCGGCCCGCGGCCAGTGCCGGGATGACGTGGCGCCATTCGTACCAGGTCGAAGGCCAGCCGTGCAGGAGCACGACCGGATCGCCCGCGCCGGCGCTGACATAGTGCAGCGTCACGTCACCCAGACGCGCGTGGTCGTGTTCGAACTCCATCGTCGCCACCTCAGGTGCGGCTTGCGGCCAGGCCGGCTTCGAGACGAAGGGCGCCGGTGGCCCGTGTCGTGGGCGGTGCTTCGCTGCCGCCCCAAGCCCGCCAGTCGTCGTCGCGCAGCGGCGCGTCAGGTTCGAAGGCCAGGCCGATGGCGAGCCGGCGCGTCATGAAAAGCGTCTGCACGGCCTTGAACGCGGGGTGGTCGACCGCCACGTCGACGATCCAGGCGAGCGGCACGCCTTCAGCGAGCAGGCTCTGCTGGAACGGCGCGAGCATTTCGGCACGCACGGTGGCGGGAGCGACGCCACGCTGCAGCGCGAACGCCGCCAGCGCACCCGCGGCTTCGCCGATGTTCCACTCGCCCGGATGGAGTGGCGGATTCAACCGGTCGAAGCAACGGTATGGCTGAACATCTCAGCTGGCGTCAGGTAGCCAAGGGTCTTCCACGGCCACTCATTCAATTGTCTTGCTAAGGCGTTGAGCCTGGCCTGTGAGTAGCCCGAGATGTCGTGCTCGCGCACCGTCGCCAGAGCGACGATGCGGCGCGACTCGCGGATGTAGGGATGCCTGGCCAGGCGACCTCGAGCCCGATCACACGCCGGACGCGCCGCGCCTGCGCCAGGTGAGCAATCCCACGGAGCACCATCCGGTGTTCTGGGGTACGTGAACCGCTCGGTGCTGCCCGACGCGGCCGCGCACCTCGTCGGCCCCGACGTGAAGTTCCACCACTCCAAGCTCAACTTCAAGTGGAGCGGGGGCGGCGAGGAGGTGAAGTGGCACTACGACATCTCGTTCTGGCCGCACACGAACTACTCGCCGCTCACTGTCGGCACCTATCTCTACGACTGCGGCATGGAGCAGGGGCCGCTCGGCGTGATTCCGCGCAGCCACCGCATCGAGCCGCTGCTCACGCAATACGGCGACGACGGGAAGTGGATCGGCTGCCTGAACGAGCGCGACGTCGCGAAGGTCGACGTCGCCAAGGCCGTGTACCTCACCGGCCCGGCGGGCTCCCTGACGCTGCACAACTGCCACATGATCCACGGCTCGCCGCGCAACGACTCCGACCTCGGCCGGCCGCTTCTGCTGTACACGCTGACTTCCGTCGACGCGTTCCCCTACACCGTCAACCCGATCAGGCCGGCGAACGATCAGGCGATCATCCGCGGCCAGCGCGCCCGCTTCGCGCACGATGACCCGCGCCCGTGCCTGATCCCGCCCGACTGGTCGGGTGGCTACACGTCGATCTTCTCGCTGCAGCAGAAGGAAGACGTGCGGCAGCGGTGGGCACAGGCGCGATGATGTAGCGGCATGGCCTGGCCGGCCGTGAACACCTTCAGCCGTTGGCGCTTCAGCGCATGAACCTGGCGATCGCCTTTTCCAGCGCTGCGGTCGACGCCGGTCCGACGCCGCTTGCGCTGCGGTGGCCATCGAATCCCGGCAGCATGACGCTGCGGCTGCGCCGGATGCCGTTCACGGCCTCCTGCGCAGCGAACGGCGGGTTGTAGAGGTCGCCCGCCGGCGCCGCGACCAGTACGTCGGCGACGATGCTCGCCAGTGCGCGTTCAGTGTCGCCACCAAAGCCCGCCGTCGCGCCGACGTCGTGGCCGTCGTAGGCGAGGCTCTGGCAGGCCCAGTCGAACGGGTCCGGGCCGTGGACGGCGAGCTCGGCCTCGGCGGCGGCGAGCGACTCGTCGAGTGCGGCTCGCGAGGGCAACGCCTGCACTGCCTCGGGGGAGCGCGCCATCACCATCTGGGTGAGGGGAACCCACAGACGCATCGCTTCGGCGCGAGGCCGCGGCACGCGGCAGGCGGCGTCGGTGAAGAGCGCGCGGCGCGTCATCTCGTTGACCAGTTGCGACCAGCGCGAAGTGCGCGCCATCGGCGTCATCGCGACGACGCGATCCATGCGCGCCGGGTGGCTCACGGCCCACTGCAGCGCCTGCATGCCGCCCATCGAGGCGCCGACCACGGCGGCGAGGCGGCCGACGCCGAGCGTGTCGAGCGCGCGCCGCTGCGACTCGACCATGTCACGGATCGTCACTGTCGGGAACGCTGCGCCGGGCTGACGGATGCTGTTCGAGGGCGAGCTCGACTGGCCGTTTCCGAGCGCGTCGATCACGACGATGCAGAAGCGCTCGCTGTCGAGCGCCGCGCCCGGTCCGATCAGGAAGTCGAGCCGATGGTGCGTGCTGCCGATGGCGGTGAGGGCGAGGATCGCGGCCGTGCCGAGCCGGGCTTCGTCGCCGTGCACGACGGCAGTGACGAAGGCGTCGTGCAGGACGGCGCCCGATTCCAGCGGAAGATCGCCGATGTCGATGCGCTGGTGCGGCCGGTCGATCCAGCCGGGAGCGAGCGGCGGGTGGCGCATGGCCGGGTCGCGGCCCGCCCTAGTCGAAAACGACGACGTGGCGCACGCCGTGGCCCTCGCGCATCGCCTCGAAGCCTTCGTTGATTCGCGAGAGCGGCAGGCGCGAGGATACGAGCGCGTCCAGCTCGAGGCGGCCTTCGAGATAGAGCCGTGCCAGCCAGGGAAAGTCGCGCCGCGGCCGGGCGCCGCCGTAGCTCGATCGGACGATGCGCTTCTCGCCCATGAGCGAGCCGAAGCGAAGCGCGACCTGGCGGTTGACGGCGGTCTTGCCGAGGATCACCAGCTGTCCGCCCGGCCGCGTGACCTCGAGCGCGAGGCGCAGCGACGCTTCGGCGCCGGCGGCCTCGAACACCGCATCGGCGCCGCGCCCGGCAGTGAGCGACTTGACGGCGTCGATCGTCGAATCGTCGGCGACCAGCGCGTGCGTGGCACCGAAGCGCGCCGCCATCGCCAGCTTCGCTGGGTCGCGATCGATCGCGATCACGCTGGCCGCCTGCTCGAGCGCGGCGGCCTGGATGGCGTTCAGCCCGACCGCGCCGCAGCCGATCACCACCACGTGCTCGCCGGCCTGCACGCGTGCCAGCCGGCTGACCGCGCCGAATCCGGTCATCACCCCGCATCCGAGCAGGCAGGCGCGGTCCGACGGCATCTCGGGGGGCACCGCGATCGCGCCCGATTCGGGAACGACGAAGTACTCGGCATGCGACGAGACGACCGAGAAGTGGTTCAGGCGCGCTCCGTTCCAGCTCAGGCGTGACGTGCCGTCGAGCAGATTGCCGCGCGGCTGCTCGCGCGTGAACGGTTCGCACAGGATCGGCTGGTCGCGCTCGCAGAAGAAGCAATGGCCGCAGTGCGGATTCCACGAGGCGACGACATGATCGCCCGGCCGCACCAGGGTGACGGCAGAGCCGACCGCCTCGACGATGCCGGCACCTTCGTGGCCGAGCACGATGGGTAGTGGATAGGCGAGGCTGCCCTCGATCACCTCGAGATCGGTGTGGCACAGGCCGCTCGCGCGGGTTCTCACCAGGACGTCTCCGGGGGCGAGCGGCGCCATCGTCACGGTCTCGATCGTGAGTGGCGCGCCCACCGCGGCGAGCACCGCGGCGCGGAACGCGGCGGGGGCGGTCACGGCCCCATCAGCCGCGTCGGCAGCCAGATGACGACCGCGGGCACGTACGTGATGAGCATCAGCACGGCGAACATGGCGAGCAGGAACGGCCAGCCTTCCTTCACGAAGGTCTCGATCTTGACGCGCATGATCGAGCAGGTGGTGAACATCATCGTGCCCACCGGCGGCGTGACGCCGCCGATGGTGAGGTTGACGACGATGATCAGGCCGAAGTGGAGCGGGTCGATGCCGAGCTTGGTCACCGCCGGTACCAGGATCGGCGTGAGCAGGATCAGCGCCGCCGTGCCTTCGATGAGCATGCCGACCAGGATCAGGCCCGCGTTGATCAGGAGCAGGAGCAGCCAGGGCTGCTGCGTCAGGGCGATCAGGAACTGTGCGCCGCGCGCCGGAATGCGCTCCCACGACATGTAGAAGCCGAAGGCGCTGGCGGCGCAGATGATGATCATCACCGCCGAGGTCGCCAGCACTGTCTCGACGACGATCGCCGGCAGCGCGCGCCAGGTGAGTTCGCGGTGCCAGAGCGCGCCGATCAGCGTGGCGTAGACCACCGTCATCGCGCCCGCCTCGGTGGGGGTGAAGATGCCGTAGCGGATGCCGACGAGGATGAAGGCGACGATCGAGAGCGCGCCCAGTCCGTCGATGACGGCCCGGCCGAGCTCCTTCGGGCCGGCACGGTGCTCGCGCGAGGGCACGTAGTGCCTGTGCCGGGCGATGAAATGCACCGCCGCCATGAGCGCCGTGGCGAGCAGGAGGCCGGGAACGATGCCGCCGATGAAGAGCCGGCCGACCGACACGTCGGCCAGGTAGCCGTAGATGATGAGGCCGATGCCTGGGGGAATGATGGGCGTGATGACCGCGGCGCAGGCGGTGATCGCCGCCGCGAAGCCGGCGGAGTAGCCGCGCCTGACCATCTCGGGGCCGAGCATCTTGGCCTGCATCGCGGCATCGGCATTCGCGGAAGCCGACAGGCCCCCCATCAGCGTCGCCAGCAGCACGTTGGCCTGGCCGAGGCCGCCGACCCAGTGGCCGACCAGCGCGTCGGCGAGGTTGAGCAGGCGCCGGGTGATGCCGGCGTGGTTCATGATCGAGCCGGCGCAGATGAAGAACGGCACCGCCAGCAGCGGGAACGAATCTGTCACCTGGACGAACTTCTGCACGAAGCTGCGCAGCGGCAGGCCTTCGCCGAAGACGAAGAACGAGAGGGCGGCGATGGCGATGGCGAAGGCGATCGGCACGTCGATTGCGAACAGCGAAAACATCAGCAGCGCAGGCAGGAACTCCATGGCGGCGCGGCAAGCGGTTGATCGGTCAGAGCGAGGCGTCTGCCGCGCCGGGCATCCGCAGCCACGCGGCCGGCAGGCCGTGCCAGCGGCGCCACGCGCCCTGGGTGTAGCGCACCGCCATGCACGCGCTGCCGACCACCACCGAGACGTAGGTGACGCTGCGCGGCAGGCGGAGCACCGAGGTCGGGTCGCTCCAGGCGTCGATCGAGAACTGCACGGCCAACACGCAGAGCGCGGCCAGGAAGGCCAGCACGAGGACGTCGACGAGCGCCATCAGGGCGCGCCGAAACGGCGCCGGCAGCGTCACCACGAGCATGTCGATGGCGACAAGCATGCCGTACTTGAAGCAGGCCGCGGCACCGAGGAACACCAGCCAGGCGAAGGCGATGCCGGCGACCTCGCCGGTCCACGTCGCCGGCTGCTCGGTGACGTAGCGCGTGATCACGCCCCAGCACGTGACGAGGATGACGACGACGAGCGCGCAGCCGGCCACCGCCTCCTCCGCGAAGGCGAGCGGCCCGTGGCCGCCCGCGCGCCCTCCCGTCACTTCAGGTTCGCGAGCACCGTCTCGCGCAGGCCCGGCGTCCACTTCGGAAAGGCCTTGTACACGCTCGCCGTCGCCTTCTGGAACGCGGGGATGTCGACGTCGGTGACGATGGTGACGCCGGCGGCCTTGAACTTGGCGAGGTACTCGTCCTGGCTGGCCAGCGTGAGCCGGGTCATCTCGGCGCCGGCCTTCTGGCCCTCTTCCATCAGCACCTGCTGCACGTCCTTGGGCAGCTTGTTGAAGAACGTGGCGTTGATCGGCCACATCACGAAGGCGGTGAAGTGGCCCGTGAGCGAGATCACCTTGCGCGTTTCCTGCAGCTTCGAGCCCCAGAGCGAGCCGAGCGGCGCCTCGGCGCCCTCGACGACGTGCTGCTGCAAGGCGTTGTAGACCTCCGACCACTGCACCGTGGTTGGCCGCGCGCCCATCGCCTTGAAGGTCTCGATCCACATCGTGTTCGGCGGCACGCGCACCGTCATGCCGGCCATGTCCTCGGGCTTTCGCACCGGCTTGTCGGAGATGAGGTGGCGCTGACCGAAGAAGCCATTGGCCATGATGAGCTTGAAGCCCGCCGCCTCGAGCTTCTTGTCGATGCCCTTGTACCAGTCGGAGGCGAGCAGCTTCTCGTATTCCTGCGGCGTCTTGATGAGGTAGGGGCCGTTGAGCACGCCGACGTCGGGGACGAAGTCGGACAGATAGCCGGGGTCGGTGATGTTCATCACGTTGGCGCCCTGGCGGATCATCTCGTTCACGTCCTTGCCGGGGCCGAGCTGCTCGGCCGGGAAGACGGTGATCTGGACCCGGCCGTGGGTGCGCGCAGCGACGTTCCTGGCGAAGAACTCGGCGGCGAGGTGCGCCGGCTCGGTCGGCGACAGCGAATGAGCGAAGCGGATCTTGATCTCCTGCGCAGAGGCCGTGGCCGCGGCCGTGAGGCAGAGGGCTGCGAGCCCGATACGGATCACTCTCATGTCGTCTCCTTGATGCCCTGGCGTGATGCGGGGTTGAGCTTGCCGCGCGCCTGGGCGCCCGCATAGAGGATGCGCAGCTGGCGGTCGATGACGGCGCCGTGGCGGGCCACGGCATCGGGATGAAGGTCGCTCTCGGGCGACTGCTCGTGCTCGAAGTGGCCGAAGTCGTCGCGGCCCCGCACCAGTAGCGCACTGTCTCGGATCGGCGAGAGCTGGCGCACGTGCGTCGGCACGTAGCGGATGGCGAAGCCGATGCGCGGCTCGTGCGAGCGGTTCGGCTCGGAGCCGTGGAACAGCAGCACGTGATGAAGCGACATCTCGCCCGGCTGCAGCTCGACGTCGACGACCGTCGCTGGATCGACCTCGACCGAAACCTCTTGGCCGCGCGAGAGCAGGTTGGCGTCGTCGAAGCGGTCTTCGTGCGGCACCTGGGCACGCTGGGTGCCCGGGACCACCTGCATGCAGCCCGACGCGCGCGTGCTCGGCGTCAGCGCCACCCAGGCGGTGGCGACGTCGGGCGAGGAGAGTCCCCAGTAGGTGGCGTCCTGGTGCCAGCTCACGTAGGCCGAGTCGCCGGCGGGCTTGGCGAAGAACTGCGATCCCCAGCAGAACAGATCGGGACCGAGCACCGACTCGACGGCGTCGACGATGCGGGGGTCGCGCGCCAACGCATCAAGCCAGGTAAAGAGCAGGTGCGGCTTCTGGTTGTTGCGACCCTTGATGAAGCTCGACTGCGCCTGGTATCGGCCATGCAGCGCTGACGCTTCTTCTGCCGGCACCGCGCGCAGCGGGTGGACGATGCCCTGCTGGCGGTAGGTCTCGACCTGGGCGCTCGAAAGCGTTGTCGACATCTGCGACAGACTCCGGTGACGGCTGCGCCGGAAGCGTCAACCTTCATTGATAAAACTCAGTTTCGCATGTAAAAGTACGTGATGCGCCCTGTCGTTTCCCCTAGGCCACGGCGCCATCCCGGCTCCGCCGACGCGCCCCGTGTGGCCGAAGACGGCGCGGCCCGCGCCTACACCGCGCCCGCGCTCGAGAAAGGGCTAGACATCCTCGAGCTCCTGGCCGGCGCCAGCGAGAGCCTCTCCCAGACCGCGATCGCGCAGCGCCTCGCGCGATCGGCGACCGAGCTCTTCCGGATGCTCGCGGTGCTCGAGCGGCGCGGCTACGTGGTACGCCATGGCGACGGTGGCTATCGGCTGACGCTGCGCCTGTTCGAGCTGGCGCACCAGCATCCGCCGCTCAGGCGCCTGCTCACCGTCGCCTTGCCGGCAATGCAAGAGCTGGCGGCGGCAACTCGGCAGTCGAACCACCTCGTCATCCACTTCGCGCGCCGGATCCTGGTCGTCGCCCAGGTCGACAGCCCCGAGCCGATGGGTTTTGCCGTCCGCCTCGGCGCCCACTTTCCGTTTCGGCCCGATCGAGCCTCCTCGCGCGTGCTATCGGCGTTCCAGCCCGAAGCGATGCAGCGCGAGCTGGTCGCCGAGTTGCTGGCCAACGGCAGTCGCACGCGATCCGCGGCGCGCGTGGGAAAGGAGCTCGCAGTAGTCGCTAGCAAGGGCTTCTACATGGCGCCAAGCGACACCACCCAAGGCGTCACCGATCTGTGCGCGCCGGTCTTCGACCACAGCGAAGGCGCCGTCGCGGCGCTCACCGTGCCCTATCTGCGCCAGCGCGACGTCGCGGTCTCGGTGGCGGCGGCGCGGCTGTCGCTGCTCGCGACCGTACGGCGGATATCGCTCGGCCTCGGCGCGCCTCCCGCGCAGCACTGAGGTTGCAACGGGCGTGCCGCTGCCGGCTGGCAGGGGGTTCACAGACAAGAGAAAAGCCACGGAGCTTTCGAATCCTGAGGGCTTTTTGTCTCGGCCCTGGTCGAGCTCGCCAACCGGGCTGCGAGTACGACGCCCTCGATCAAAGGTGAATGTCGCTGAACGGTCGTTCGCGGGTTCGCCCGCGTTGGATCGTGTAGCTCGAACCGGCCGTCCTTGCCGATCCAAGATTGAACCAGGTTCTTGCTGGCCGGGCGATCTAGCGCGCTGCGCCTTTCGGCAATGGCAACTTGCGAAAATAAATCTCGTGAAGTTGCGCGATCGCACCGCTGATTTCGGTGGATGACGAAGAGGAGCAACACCCGTGGCGCGCCCTCGTCGCATCCTCGTCCTCCAAAGCACCATTCACAACCCGGCAGCGATGCTCGAGTGCAGCCGCACGAGTATCGCTTGCTCCGTACGGCAGACACCCTAGCGGTCGTGGCCCGCACGAGCGCACGACCCCCGACGAACCTCGGCTGTCGGTTCGAATGTCGATGCCTGAGTTCCGGCTGGGGTCGATTGGGTGAGTCCACTGGCAAGAGCAGCAGAGATTCGCCCGGCAGTCGTTACGCGACGCTGTAAGCCGTTCGGGCGGCTGTCTCGCGCCTGCGGACGGAGTCGAGCCATGCCACTCTCAGTGACGGTGTTCGAGCAACGGTCCCGGATCGGCCGCGCGCTCCAGCCCGTCCGACTCGAGCCACTGGCGCGTGCTCAACTCCGCACGATCAATCAGCATGGCGCAGGTCGAATAGTCGTAGGGCGAGCAGTCGAGCGGGCACAGGCTGGGCACTATGCGCAGTTCGACCTTGGCGGCAAAGCGTTCGGCGTCCTGCACCAGTTGGCGCCCCACCAGCAAGCTGAGCGCGTGCATCGCGCGTGCGACGGCACCAGATGGCACGCTCGTCAGGGCACAGGCGAAGCCGGTCGGCAACACGATTACGCGGGTGGCCCCCAGCCGCACAGCAGTCGAGATCGGCGTGTTGTTTGCTACCCCGCCATCGACCAGCATCCGGCCATCGATGCGCACCGGTGCAAACACACCTGGAATTGCGGCGCTGGCCAGAATCGCGTCGACTGCCGAGCCGCGGGACAGCAGCACCTCCTCCCCGCTGATCATGTCCGAGGCCACGATGTGGATTGGCAACGTCGCGCTCTCGAGCCGCTGGTACGGCAGATGGCGCTCTATGAGTTGACGTATGCCGGCCGAGTCGATCACGTGACCTCCGTGCGCGAACCAGCCGAGCACGCTGCGCAGGTTGATCGGAAACACATCGCGCCGCCTTAGGCCGCGCCAGATGCGATCAAGCTTGGCGACGCCTGCGGGAGTGGGTTCCGCCGCAAAGAACGCTCCGTTGATCGCGCCGGCGGACGCGCCGACGATGAAGGCAGGCGCTTCACCCCAGGCCAGCAGCGCGTGCAACATGCCGACCTCGACCGCGCCCAGGCTACCTCCGCCGGCCATCACGAAAGCCGTTTTGATCTCACTCCGGCTCATGGGTAGTTGCCTCGCAATGGCGCCCTCGAAAGTGTCGAAGCCGATGCCTTGTCGATGTGGCCATGCACTGGCCATACACCTTGACGCCGTCTGCGGCCGTGAGTGCCACGGGGACCGCTTTGGCCACGTTTGTGGCCAGCAGCATCAGCACGAAGACCGAGAACGGGCGAAACACAATTTCTCATGCCAACCAATTGAACCTCGAGGAGCAGCAAACGGCTTGCGCTGGGGTCGCAGAGCGCGAGGAGACATTACACGCCGGCTTGTACCCGAGTCAGAGTGGACGTTGACACGTGTCGTGGGCTCACGTGCGCGCATATTCGATCAGGCTGCACAGATACTCGATCGACGTCCGCGCGCCGTTCGACGCAAGAGTCCAACCGGCCAACAGTCGTCAGGGTCTTCGGCCATCGCCGGATAGAACGTCCGCTTTCGGACGGTGAATTCAACACGCCTTAGGTCTGCTCTGGGTCGGCCGCCGGCTCTCCCGGTCCTGATCGTGTCGCGCATGCGTTCCAGAGTGACCTGTTCTTCCTTGCGGGCCCTGCGGACTGCGCGGGCACGTGACTCGAATCGACGTTCGGTCGTCCGTTCGCATTCTGGCGACGACCGGCAAAGCAGTGATCCTGCTGCCCGTGAGACAGCTGACCGGGTACGGACCCGTCTCGTCGGCGCTAAAGCCCGCCTCCCATGCTGAAGGCGAGCTTCACGAGGTAGACGCCGAGCGGCGCCGCCGCGGACGCGAACACTCGCCGGAGGATCGTCGGATTGAACGGCCAGGTTTGCGCGTGGAGCACCTGCTGCTCGTAGACGCCGAGGATGACGACGCGGAAATAAGCCTCCTGCACGACCGCTTCGGATCCGCAGGTGCGCTGGCGCATCAAAGCTTCGCGCGCGGCTGCGAGGTCGTGGTGAACCCGGACGAGCTCCTTGTCCTGCGCCTTGGCGAGCGCGACATGAATCGTCCACATCGACATGAAGAAGAGCGTCAGCGCGACGACGACGAGACTGCCGTAGACAAGCACGCCTTCGATGCTGCGCAGGCTTTCGGAGGATTGAAAAAGCAGGCTCAAGCTGATTCCGCCGACGAACACCAGCGAGAGGTTCTGCCCCCATCGTGCGAAAGGCGTCAGCAGGTGCCCGTCGAACACGTTCAGCTCCAGCCCTGCGCGTGAACGTGCGGCGAGATGCCGGGACCGCATGACGCTGCCGTAGATCACCGTGGCCAGCAGCGCGAACGTCAGCGCGCTGGTTGCCTCGGCATAGAGCCGAAGCCAACCTTCGGCGCCCGGCACGCGATACGCAAGCGCGAGCCCGACCAGCGCCCCGACCAACATCGCCACCCACTCGCCGCCGCGGCTGGGCGGCTTCGCCCGGCCACCGGCCTCGGCGTCGGCGTGCGCCGCCAGCGCCTCGAGCGAGCGCATCGCTCGCTCCGAGCCGCGATACATGAACGGATGCACCGCCAGGATGTAGAGGAGGATCGCCGGGTCGAGCCCGAGCAGCCAGAGGATCGCGCCGACACGCGGCCAGCTTGCACCTTGCGCGTACGCGGCCAGCGCGAGCAGCACGACCAGGGCGATGCCCAGAACGACGATGAAGGCGTTGTAGCGAGGGCCGAGAAAGCCCTGCAGCTGCGCCAGCAGCGACTGGTGTCGGGAGTGCCCGGCGCATGCGCCCGAGGAGCCGTCAGGCGATTTCAGCTTGACGTCGTGCAACTCCATCGAGGCATCGTAACCGTCACGGGACAAGGCCAGGTCCTGCGGCATGCGCGCGCGCACTGCGCGCTCAGCGGTCAGCCAGGGCGGTCGGCGGCTCGGCGCAGGCCTCCAGGACACAGCCGCGCAACCATCGATGCGCCGGGTCGCCGTCCCATCGTGGATGCCACAGGAGCGAGACGGTGAACTGCGGAATCGCCAGGGGAAGCGCGAAGCAGTGCATGCCGGCGAACATGTTGCCGGTGTGGCGCTCGTGCACGGTGGCCACCACATCCGAAGCGCGCGCCAGAGCCAGGGCCGCCGAGAACCCTCCCACCGTCGCGGCAATCTCGCGCTTCAGCCCGAGCGCGACCAGCGCGTCGTCGATGGGGCCGCGGTCGTTGTCGCGGCGCCAGATGTGAACGTGCGGCATTGCGGCGAAGCGAGAGGCCGTGATCTCGCCGTCGGCGAGCGGGTGGCCGGCTCGCACCACGCCGACGTAGCGATCGACAAACAAGGCTCGCGCCCGGACTTCCGGGCTGATCGCCGCGTCGACCACCCCCGTTTCCAGATCGACGGAGCCATCGCGCAGCGGCCCGCTGCTCTTCTCGAGCTTGTGAACGAAGTGCAGCCGCACGAGCGGCGCTTCTTCGCGCACACGGGCGACAAGGTCGGCGCCGAAGTTCTCGACGAAGCCTTCGCTCACCCGCAGGGTGAAGATTCGTTCGAGCTGACGCAGGTTCAGCTTGTGTGCAGGGCGGAGCGCCGCTTCGGCGTCGCGCACGAGCTGGCCGACGGAGTCGCGCAGCTCCAGTGCGCGTGGCGAAGGAACGAGGCCTCGACCGGCGCGCACCAGGAGCGGATCGCCGGTCGCCTTTCGCAGCCTCGCCAGCGCCCGGCTCATCGCTGACGGACTCAACCGCAGGCGACGCGCAGCTCGGGCGACGCTGCCTTCGGCAAGCAGCACGTCGAGCGTGAACAGAAGGTTCAGATCGGGTCTGGCCACGGAGTCGCTCCAACCGCGTTCACCGGGACATGGCGTCGCGTGCACGGATCAAGTGCAAATGATGCGCCTTCCGCCCTGCCTGCCCGGAGCCTAAGGTCTGCTCCCGTCCTGAGCGATTGTCGCGAGAGAGAAAGGCGAGGCAGAACATGATCCCGAACACGCTTGATGCATCGATGCAAGGGATGCGGTCGCTCTGGGGGCCGCTCAGCAGCGAGGTCGTCGCGGGGGCCTGCGAGCAACTCCAGCGACTCGTCGCCGCGCCGGCGACAGAAGACTGGCTCGCGCGCCTGCAGCGGGACGAGCCCGCCAACGAGGAGCTCTACCGCGATCCGGAGCACGGCTTCGTCCTCCTGGCGCACACCGAACAGGAGGGGCTCTATCGGCCTCCTCACGATCACGGCCGCAGCTGGGTCATCTACGCGATCCAGCAAGGCGAGATCGAGATGGGCACGTACGCGAGGCTGCAGGATCCCGACGGCAGCGTCCGGCTCGTCAAGCGGGGCTCGACGCGGGTGCGGCCGGGCGACGTGCAGGTCTATCTGCCGGGCGACATTCACGACACGCGGTGCGTGAGCGGACCGGCACTGCTGTTCCGGTTCACGGAGCGTGACCTGAAGAAGGAAGACAAGGAGGAACGCCGCCTGACGCGGTACGTCGCGCGCGACGGCAGCTGGACCGTGGCGTGAGCGCCGTGTGGCGCGCATCCGGGCGACCGAGGGCCCGGAGCGCGGCCGCAATCGCGGTCGTCCTCGCGGCGATGGCCTTGGTGGTGCTCGACGCGGGGATCGCGAATGTCGCGCTGCCCGGCATTGCGCGATCGCTGCAGGTGGAGCCGAGCCTGTCGATCTGGATCGTCACCGCCTATCAGGCGGCTCTCGTCATGGCCTTGCTGCCTTGTGCGGCTCTCGGCGACAGCATCGGCCAGCGCCGGGTGTTCGCCGGCGGGGTTGCGCTGTTCACGGGCGCGTCGGTGCTGTGCGCGCTCTCGCCGTCGCTGCCATGGCTTGTCGGCGCGCGCTTCCTCCAGGGGCTCGGTGGCGCCGCCGTCATGGCATTGGGCATCGCGCTGCTGCGCGCCGTCGTTCCGCACCGAAAGCTCGGGGCCGCCATCGGCTGGAACGCACTCGTCGTCGCGCTTTCTTCCGCGGCGGGTCCGGCGATCGGCGCCGCGATCCTCTCGCACGCGCCGTGGCCCTGGCTGTTCGCTTTCAACCTGCCATTGGGCGTACTCGTCCTCGCCGGCTCCCGAGCGCTGCCCTCCGTGCCGGGCACGAAAGAGCGCCCCGACCGTGTGAGTGTCGGCCTGCATGCCGGCTGCTTTGCGGCATTGATCCTGGGCGCGGAACAAGTCCTGCAAAGCCCCGTGCTCGCCGTCGCTCTGCTTGTCGCGGCGACGATCGGCTTCACGGCGCTGGTCCGGCGCGAGAGACGGCGGGCCACGCCCCTGATTCCGCTCGACCTGCTTCGGACCGGCTCGATACGAATGTCCGTGGTGGCCTCGATCTGCTGCTTCGCCGGGATCACGATCGCCTTGCTGGCGCTTCCCTTCCACCTGCAGCACGGTCTCGGGCAGGACACGTGGACGACCGGCCTCTACATGACGGCGTGGCCGCTCGCAGTCGCAGCGACGGCTCCGTTCGCAGGCCGGCTCGCCGATCGCGTGTCCACCGCATGGCTCTGCGTGGCAGGCAGTGCGTGCATCGCGTCGGGGCTGCTCGTCGCGTCGCTGTGGCCGCTCGAGGCGCGACCGTTCGCGCTGATACCGCTCACCGTGCTGTGCGGCGTCGGCTTCGGCCTCTTCCAGGTGCCGAACAACCGGAACATGTTCCTCGCGGCCCCGCTCGCCAGAAGCGGTGCCGCCGGAGGAATGCAGGGCACCGCCCGGTTGACGGGTCAAACCGCGGGCAGCGTGGTCGCGGGCCTGCTTTTCACGGTCTCGTCGCTCGACGTCGCACCGCGCTTCGGGCTACGTATCGGCGCGGTCCTGGCATTGTTGGCGGGACTGGCAAGCGCACTGCGAACGAACGGAGACGTCCGAACGCGTTGAACCCGGCGCGACCCGGGGTCAGCCGATTCAGTCGCAGGGCTCTCGCGACACTCGCCGGCGCCCGCTGTCGCGACGCCGGCACTAGAGTTCGAGCCTGTGAGCGCCGAAAACATCTATCAACGCCGGCCCGCCCTGCGCGGCGGTCTGACCGCGTTGCTGGCGGCAGTGCTGTTCGGCGTCAGCACGCCCCTGGTGCAGAAGCTGGGGGTGGGCATCGGCAGCTTCACCACCGCCGGCCTTTTGTATGTCGGGGCCGCATTGATCGGTGCGGTACTGCGTCAGCCGATCGAGAGCGAGGCCCGCGTCCGGCGGCCCGACGCGCCGCGCCTGCTGCTGATGGCTCTGTTCGGCGCAGCCATCGGTCCGGCGGCGCTGGCCTGGGGGCTGCAGCACACGAACGGCACCAGCGCGTCACTGATGCTCACGCTGGAGGCCGTGTTCACCGCCGTGCTGGCACGCCTGTGGTATCACGAAACACTGGATCGGCGCGTCACGCTGGCGCTGGCGCTGCTGACGCTGGGAGGAATGGCGCTGGTGCTCGACAGGGCCCAGGCCGGTAGCAGTCAGGTGGTGGGGCTGTTGGCCGTCATGGCCGCAACTGCATCCTGGGGCGTCGACAACACGCTCTCACGCGCATTGGCCGAGCGCGACCCGGGCCAGGTCGTGATGCTCAAGGCCGCGATCGGCGCCCTCGCCACGACCGTGCTGGCCATCGCCTTCAGTGAACCTGTACCGGATCTGCGGGCCGCCGCCGGCCTGCTCGGGATCGGAGCCGCCGGATACGGCTTGAGCTTGCGCTTCTACCTGCTCGCGCAACGCGCTTTCGGGGCAGCGCGCACGGGCTCCGTGTTTGCGTTCGCGCCGTTCGTCGGCGCAGTGCTCGCGTTCGCGCTGGGCGAGCGAAGCGGCAGCAGCTGGATGCTCGGTGGCGCCGTTCTGATGATCGCCGGGCTCACGCTGCATCTGGCAGAGACGCACGGCCACGAACATCGTCACGAGGCGATGGAGCACGAGCACGCCCACACGCATGACGATGGACACCACGACCATGTCCATGAACCCATGCCGGTCGGAACACACAACCATCCGCACCGGCACCAACCGATACGTCACGAGCACATGCACGTTCCGGACACGCACCACGTCCACCGGCATTGAAACTCACTGCACCAGCTTCATGTCCATTTGGAGCGGAGCTGAGCGAAACGGCATCACCTACTTTCCTTGGGAAAAAGGCTCCTGTTCGCTCAATCGGTCGAGTATCGGGCACTCGGGCCGTGCGTTGCCCTGACAGCAGGATGCCAGCGTCTGCAAGACGTCCTTCATCGACTGCATCTCCGCGATCCGCCGCTCCAGGTCGTCGACGTGAGCGAGCGCCATGCGCTTGACGTCGGCGCTGGCGCGGCGGCGGTTCTGCCAGAGCTTGAGCAGCTCGGCGATCTCGGCCATGCTGAAGCCCAGGTCGCGCGAGCGCTTGATGAAGCGCAGCGTGTGCACGTCGGCATCCGTGTACTGCCGGTAGCCGCCGTCGGTACGGCCGATCTTGGGCAGGAGGCCGATGGATTCGTAGTGACGAACCATCTTGGCGGACACCCCGGCGCGCAGCGCCGCCTGGCCGATGTTGGACCGCTCGCTCATGCCGCTTCTCCTTTCCAGCGCCGCAGCAGCAACGCGTTGGTCACGACGCTGACGCTGCTGAGCGCCATCGCCGCGCCGGCGATCACCGGGCTGAGCAGGCCGAACGCCGCGAGCGGGATGCCGACGACGTTGTAGGCGAACGCCCAGAACAGGTTCTGCCGGATCTTGCGGTAGGTGCGACGCGAGATCTCGATCGCATCGGCGACCAGCGCCGGATCACCGCGCATGAGGGTGATGCCGGCCGCCTGCATCGCGACTTCGGTGCCGGTCGACATGGCGATTCCGACATCGGCCGCCGCCAGAGCGGGCGCATCGTTGATGCCGTCTCCGACCATCGCGACGACAAGGCCGCCCTGCTTGAGCTGTCCGATGAGGGCGGCCTTGTCCTGAGGCAGCACCTCGGCCTCGACGCGGTCGATGCCCATTGCGGTGGCCACGGCATTCGCGCTGCCCCGGTTGTCGCCGGTCACCAGGACCGTTTTCACATTCATGGCGGTGAGGCGCTCGATGACGGCAGCGGCACCTTGCTTCAACGCGTCGCCGAATGCCAGGAGGCCGAGCAACCGCGGCTCGTCGGTGACATCCGCCAGCCACGACACTGTGCGACCTTCGGAAGCGAGCCGGTCGGCCTCGGCCTGCATCGGTGCCGTGGCCACGCCCAGCTCTTCCATCAGCCGGCCGCTGCCGAGGCGCAGCTGGCGGCCGCCGACATCCGCGGCCATGCCCCGCCCGGGCAATGCCCGCGCGCCCGACGCGCGCTGCAGCTCGACGCTCTCCGCCTCGGCCGCCGCCAGGACCGCCCGTGCCAGTGGATGCTCGCTGCCCGCCTGGACCGACGCACCCGACGCCAGCAGCCCGCGCCGATCGCCGCCTGCGGCCGGGAGCGCCTCCACCAGAGTCGGCCTGCCTTCGGTCAGCGTGCCGGTCTTGTCGAAGGCGACGATCCGGATCGCGTGCGCCACTTCGAGGGCCTCGGCGTCCTTGATGAGGATGCCGTGGCGGGCGGCGCCGCCGGTGCCCGCCATGATCGATGCCGGCGTCGCGAGGCCGAGCGCGCAAGGGCAGGCGATGACGAGCACGGCGACGGCGTTCAGGATCGCCGCTTCCCAGTTCCCGGTGCCGAGCCCCCAGGCCAGCAGCGTCACCACGGCGATGCCGACCACGACCGGCACGAAGACCGCGCTCACCTTGTCGACCAGGCGCTGGATCGGGGCCTTCTTCGCCTGCGCCGACTCGACCATTCGCACGATCCGGGCGAGTGTCGTCTCGGCGCCGATCGCCGTCGTCGAAACCACCAGCAAGCCTTCGCCGTTGACGGAACCCCCTGTCACGTGCCCGCCGGACTCCCGCATCACCGGCACGCTTTCGCCGGTGATCAGCGACTCGTCGAGATGGCTCGCCCCTTCCTGCACCGTGCCATCGACCGGCACGCGCTCGCCCGGCCGGACGACGACCCGGTCGCCGACCCGGACCTGCCCGATCGGCACCTCGAGCTCGCTGTCGCCACGCCGCACCCGCGCCGTCTCCGGTCGCAGCGCGTTGAGCGAACGGATCGCTTCGGTGGTCTGCTTCTTGGCTCGCGCTTCCAGCCACTTGCCCAGGAGAACGAGGGTGATGACGACCGCCGAAGCCTCGAAATAGAGGTGGCCGGTTCCGGCGTCGCCCCGAAAGAGCAGTTCGTAGACGCTGAGCCCGTAGGCTGCCGACGTGCCGAGCGCGACCAGCAGGTCCATGTTGCCTGCGCCAGCCCGCAGTGCGCTCCAGCCAGCGCGGTAGAAGCGGGCGCCGAGCCAGAACTGCACGGGGGTGGCGAGCGCGAACTGCAGCCAGCCGTCGAGCATCCAGTGCCGGCCGGCGAGCAGGCCGAGCATGGGCAGGATCAGAGGCAGGGACAGCGCCGCGCTGACCGCGATCGGCCACCAGCTCGCCGCGGTGCCGTGCGCCGTATGTGCGTGGGACGGCTCGCTGGCCGAATAGCCGGCGTCGTCGACCGCGGCGATGAGAGTGCTGACCGGCACTCCCTTTGCCACGGTGATCTCGGCGCGCTCCGTCGCCAGGTTGACTTCGGCCGAGACGACCCCCGGCACTCGGGAAAGTGCCTTTTCGACGCGCGAGGAGCACGAGGCGCAGGTCATCCCGCCGATCTGCAGCACGACGTTCGAAATCGACGGCAAGGGAAGGGTGGCAGTGTTCATGGGGATTCGACTCGGGAAGCGACACATCATCCTCAGCCCTCCCATGAGGGCAAGGTCAAGCACTTGTTTCGTTCATGGGTATGGAGGCCGGTCGCTTGAGCTTGCCCTCGTGGGAAGCCTCAGGCTGACGCGTTCAACTGATTGAGGAACGACATGCAAACCATGAAATTCGACGTGCAGGGAATGACCTGCGGCGGCTGCGTCGGCAGCGCGCAGCGGGCCATCAGCAAGCTCGATGGCGTCGACCATGCCGAGGTGACGCTGCAGCCGGGCTCGGCGACCGTCGTGGCCGATCCGGCCAAGGTGACGGCCCAGCAGATCCAGGCTGCCCTTTCCAAGCTCGGCTTCGAGGCGCAGCCCGCGCCGGCAGGCGCCTGAATCAGGCGCCGCGATGTTCCCAGGCTGGTTCCATGCGCTGACCATCGCGGCGCTCCTGGTCGGTGCAGGATGCGCAGCTGTCGTCGGCGTAGACGTGCTTCGCCACCGGCAGAAGATGGTGGTGATGAACGTGGTCTGGCCGGTCACGGCGCTGTTCGGCACTGTCTTCACGGTCTGGGCCTACTTCAGATACGGGCGTGCTTCGACCGCCCAGGCCCTGCAGCGCGCCAAGGCCGCCGGCGAGAAGATGCCGAGCGAGTCGCAGCCGTTCGCTGCCGTGGTCGGCAAGGGGGCCCTGCACTGCGGCGCCGGCTGCATGATCGGCGATCTTGTCGCGGAGTGGCTGGCCTTCCTCGTTCCGACCGTGGCGGTCTGGTTCGGCTGGCATTCGATCTTCGACGAGAAGACATTCGCGGTCTGGGTGCTCGACTTCGTGTTCGCGTTCGGCCTGGGCATCGTCTTCCAGTATTTCGCGATCGTGCCGATGCGCGGCTTGTCTCCCGGCAAGGGCATCGTTGCCGCGCTCAAGGCAGACACGCTGTCGCTGACGGCCTGGCAGGTCGGCATGTACGGCCTGATGGCGATCGTCCAGTTCTATCTTTATCGCCACTTCTTCGGGCAGAAGGCCGAGGTCGATACGCCCGAGTTCTGGTTTGCCATGCAGCTCGCCATGGTGGCGGGGTTCGCCACGGCGTTTCCGGTCAACTGGTGGCTGATCAGGGCCGGGATCAAGGAAAAGATGTGAGGCCGGCGCTTGACCTTCCCGCGGGGGAAAGCCTCATGATCTTCGCCGTGAAGGATCTGTCCCCGTGATGTCGCGCTTCGCCCGGCGCTCCCCTGCTGCCTTGCTGCTGCACCTGGCTTTGTGCATGGGGCTTCTCTTCAGCGGTTGGGCGCAGGCCGGCATGACCGTGCTTGCTGCGGCATCCGCGCACCACGCGGCGGGGCATTGCCAGGAGTCGATGGCTGACACGAGCACTCATGTGGCGGCTTCGCAGGGTCACGGCGTCGCCGGACAGACCCGGCCCGACTGCTGCACGAAGGACGCTTGTGCGTGCTCATGCGCTCACAACATCCCGGCGAACACGCCGGCCCCGCTCAGCCGGCATGCCGACGTTCGCTATCTGGCGCGCAGGGTTCACGCCAGCCCGGGCTATGTGTCGCCAGCCCTGGCGCCACCCCTGGAACCTCCGATCGCCTGAAGCTCCTGCGTCGACAGGCGCAGCAGAAAGCCCGCGGCCGCTTGCCACGGGATCCGACCGTCGAGGGCAGGCACGCCCCGGTCTGCAGCTCAGTCATTGGAGTCACTCATGTCATCGCAGCCTCTTCGATCCTTCGGCGGAATTCCTTCGCGCCGTACCTTCGTCACCGCAATCGCCGCGGCAGGCGCCATGGCCGGCCTCGGCCTATGGCCACAGCGCAGCCGCGCGGCCGATATCCCAGGCAATGCCGATGTCCTGTCCGGCACCGAGTTCGACCTGACGATCGACCACACGCCGGTCAACAAGACCGGTCGATCGACCATCGCCACCGCGGTCAACGGCGCCGTTCCGGCGCCCCTTCTGCGCTGGAAGGAGGGCGACACCGTCACCTTGCGCGTGACCAACCGGATGGCGGCGACGACCTCTATCCACTGGCACGGCATCCTGCTGCCCTTTCAGATGGACGGCGTGCCAGGGCTGTCGTTCAACGGCATCCAGCCCGGCGAGACGTTCACCTACCGGTTCGGCGTCAAGCAGAGCGGCACCTACTGGTACCACAGCCACTCGCGCTTCCAGGAGCAGACCGGCCTCTACGGGCCGATCGTCATCGAGCCGCGCGGTGGCGAGCGTTTCAGGACAGAGCGTGACTACGTGCTGATGCTCTCCGACTGGTCCGACGACAGCCCCGAGCTGGTCATGGCCAACCTCAAGAAGATGAGCGACTTCTACAACTTCAACGAGCCGACCGCCGTCGACTTCGCGCGGGACGCGTCGCGCATGGGCGTCCAGCAAGCGCTCGCCAAGCGAAAGATGTGGAACCAGATGCGAATGAGCCCGACCGACCTGTCGGACGTGACCGGGCACCACTACACGTATCTCGTCAACGGCGCCTCGCCCGACGCCAACTGGACGGGGCTCTTCAAGCGCGGCGACAAGGTGCGGCTGCGGGTCATCAACGGTTCGTCGCAGAGCATCTTCGACCTGCGCATCCCCGGACTGAAGATGACCGTGGTGGCGGCCGATGGCCAGGACGTCGAACCGGTGACGGTCGACGAGTTGCGCATCGCGACCGCTGAAATCTACGACGTGATCGTCGAGCCCGCGGACGAGCGCGCGTACACGATCTTCGCCCAGTCGATCGACCGCGAAGGCTATGCGCGTGCAACGCTGGCGCCTCGCCCGGGAATGCAAGCCGACGTTCCGACGCCTGACAAGCCGCAGTGGCTGACGATGGTCGACATGATGGGATCGATGGCCATGGGCGGTGACATGGCGGGCATGGACCACAGCGGTGGCATGGACCACGCGGCCATGGACCACGGTGCCATGAAGGGCATGGAAGGCGACCAGAAGAAGACGGCGCCGAGCCCGAAGGCACATCACGCCCGGACCGAATACGGCCCCGGTGTCGACATGCGCGTCGACATGCCGCGCGCCAACATCGACGACCCCGGCATCGGCCTGCGCGACAACGGCCGCAAAGTGCTCACCTATGCCGACCTGCACACGATCGGCGGCCCGCTCGACAAGCGCGGCGCCGGCCGCGAGATGGAGCTGCACCTGACGGGCAACATGGAGCGCTACATGTGGTCGTTCGACGGCCAGAAGTTCAGCGACGCGAGGCCGCTGCACTTTCGCCACGGCGAGCGGCTGCGCGTCGTTCTCGTCAACGACACCATGATGCCGCACCCGATCCACCTGCACGGCATGTGGAGCGAGATGGAAAGCCCGAGCGGCGAGTTCCAGGTCCGCAAGCACACCATCATGGTCCAGCCGGCTCAGAGGATCACCTACCTCGTCAACGCCGACGCGCTCGGCAGTTGGGCCTACCACTGCCACCTGCTGTATCACATGGAAGCCGGGATGTTCAGAAAGGTGGTGGTTTCATGAGCCGGCAGCAACGCATCGGCGGCTTCTTCCGGTCGCACCGATGGCTCGGCGCATTCGCTGCAGCCTTGCCGCTGTCGGCCTTCGCGCAGGGCGCATCGACGCACGACATGAGCTCGATGCCGGGCATGACCATGCACGCGCCTGCGAAGACCGAGGCCAAGCCGATGCCAGCCGAAAAGCGCTCGGCGCAGAAGGCGAAGCCCGTGACTGCAGCGAAGGCTTCGGCTTCGGCGGCCGCACCCGGCATGGACCACGCAGCCATGCCCGGGATGGACCCCCGCAAGATGGACGGCGCGGGCCCGCCAACGCCTGCCATGGACCATTCCAAGATGAGCCACGACAAGCCACCTGCAACGGACCAGGGCTCGATGCCGGCCATGGATCACGGCCAGATGGAAGGGACGTCCCCGAAGCCCGGGGAAAGCGTGAAGGTCATGCCGGATGCGACGAAAGGGTCGGCGATGGACGTGGACGCCATGA
>JBBSBZ010000020.1:0-22702 GCA_038250795.1 Burkholderiales bacterium
GCGCTGCGCCTCTTCGGCGGCGACCTCGGCGGCGGCTACTTTCCCGGCGTGCGACCGGCGTTGCGCTTCGACTTTGCCGGCGCCGCGCTCTACGGTGCGCTCGGCGTCGTCGCCGCGCTCGTCGGCGGCTGGCTGCCGGCACGCAGCGCCCAACGGATCGCGCCGGCGCAGGCGCTCAAGGGACTCGCGGTGTCTTCGCCGGAGCGACATTCGCTCGGGATCGGCGTCGCCTTGCTCGTGCTCGGAGTCGCCTTTGCTCTGATGCCGCCGATCCGCGGCGTGCCGCTCGCGGCCTACCTCTCGGTCGCCTGCCTGCTCGTCGGCGGCATCGCCTGCGTGCCGGGCGGCGTCGGTGCAATCCTTTCGGCGGTCGCCGAGCCGCGCCATGCGCTGCCGCTCCTGGCGGTCGAACGAGCGCGCCACGAGCGCGCGAGCGCCACGATCGCCGTCGCCGGCGTCGTCGCGAGCCTGGCTCTTTCGGTCGCGCTGACGGTGATGGTCGCGAGCTTTCGCGACGCCGTGACGCGCTGGCTCGACGTCGTGCTGCCCGCCGACCTCTACCTGCGCGCGGCGAGCGGCCCGGCCGGCGGCGACGTCGCCACGTTGCCGAGCGACCTGCCCTCGCGCGCGCTGGGCATCGCCGGCGTCGATCGCGCCGAGGCGCAGCGCGTCGTCGCGATCACGCTCGATCCGACGCGGCCGCCGGTCTCGCTCATCGCGCGCACGGTCGCCGATCCGGCAACCAGCCTGCCGCTCGCCGGCGACCTCGTCGACGTCCCGCAGGGCGCGGTCGCCGCCTACGTCAGCGAGGCCGTGGTCGCGCTTTACGGTGCGGCACCCGGCTCGACGCTTTCACTGCCGCTGCCCGACGGGCGCCGTTTCGACGTCTTCGTGCGCGGCGTCTGGCGCGACTACGCCCGCCAGTTCGGCGCGATCGTCGTCGACGCCCGCGACTGGCGCCGCATCAGCGGCGACGCGCAGATCAACGACATCGCGCTCTGGCTCGCGCCGAGCGCGGCGACGTCGGCGGTCGAGCGCGAGGTGCGCGTGCTCGCGGCGGCCTCGGGCTACGACGCGGCGCTCATCGAGTTCGCCGCGCCGCGCGAGATCCGCGCCGCGTCGCTGCGCATCTTCGACCGCAGCTTCGCCGTCACGTACTGGCTGCAGGCGGTGGCCATCGCGATCGGCCTGTTCGGCGTCGCGGCCAGCTTCTCGGCGCAGGTTCTGGCGCGCCGCAAGGAGTTCGGCCTGCTCGTCCACCTCGGCCTGACACGCGCGCAGATCCTCGCCGTCGTGGCCGGCGAAGGCTTGCTCTGGACGGCGGTCGGCGCCGCGCTCGGTCTCGCACTCGGCTTGGCGGTGAGCGTCGTCCTCGTGAAGGTCGTGAACCCGCAGAGCTTTCACTGGACCATGGAACTGCTGCTGCCCTGGCTGCGCCTAGGAGCGCTGTTCGCCGCGGTCGTCGTCGCCGGAACGGTCACTGCTTATCTGTCGGCGCGGCGGACGGTGGGCAGGCAGAGCGTGCTGGCGGTGAAGGAGGACTGGTGAGCGACGCGCGCCGACCGGCAAGGAGCAGTCTTTCACGAATGGCAGCTCTGCTCTGGTCAAAACGAGCAGCGCGATCTGAGCGGTATATCGACGACTTTGCCGTCGGCGGGGACCATCGCTTAAGAGGCATCCGCCGCGTTCCTCTGGTTCGAGAACATGCCTTTCGCGGTCAGTCCCACAGTGGCTCTTCGGGCGGCCAAACAATCTGCCTACTGCGCCGCTCGCTGGCGATCGCACGACACGCGCGAGTTCCAGTCGGCGAAGTTTCCGTTTGGATTGTTTTCCCACGCCCACACATGCAATTCATAGAGCGCGGGCAATGCGTACCGATTGGGCTCCGCAATCAGGTTGGCGAGGTGACCGTCGACCGAGGCTGCGACGCCGGGCCCGTTCCGGGCCGCCCATTCGCTCACCAGCACCAAGTACTCGACACCCACAAGCCGGAACGTTCCGCCCGGACCAGGCTCGTAGATCAGCATTTCAGGCTCATCGGCCTCGAGCACGCCGTCGTGCAGGCGATCCGGCTTTAGGAAGTGGACGCCCATGGCGCCATCGTTCGGCCCGCTCACGCAGGGCGTGGCTTGGACCCAGCCTTCGCCGAGCGCGACATTGATGTCCTTGTATCGGGCAGTGGCGTGTCGGACCTTCTCCACCAGCGGCGAGGAGCCTGCTGGCGAAGATGGCGAGCCGTGCTCATGCGCCACGGAGGGCTGCATCGCGCTCGCCAGCACGGAGAGCGAGATCACAGCGGCGGCGCCGAGGCTGCGCCGAAACGGGCGGAAGTCGGGGCGCAGCCGCGTCAAGCCAGAGTCGAGGATGTCGTTCGTCATTGCGTTCTCCGGTGTGATGAGCAGGTCGCTCAGTGATAGAAGTAGGGGTCGAGCACCGTTACCTCGGTGATGCTCCCCACCGGCAACTCGTTGCGGTGGCCGACCTCGCGGATGGCGTCGGGAGACGGCGCGTCGTAAACACAGTAGGTGCGCGTCTTGTCCGAGCTCACGTACGAGTGCACCCAGGTCACGCCCTTTTCGGCGTTGAGGGCGACGATGCGCGCGCAACCCGTGGCACCTTCGGCAGTCATCGGGACGGCCAGGCCGGCCGGAAAGTTGCGTTCGATCATGAATCGGGGCATTGCGGATCTCCTGTCGTGGGATTGGGCGGTGGCGAACGTGGCGATCGGCGCGCGCCTCAGGCCAAGTGAAGAACGTCGCTGCCTGCGGGCACGACAGTGGCCATCTGCGGCGACGCGTCGCCGCCCGTCAGTCCGACGGCGACCGCAGCAAAGATCGAGAACGTGAGGACGGGGGCGAGGACCGCGGCGATCAGACGCGCCCTGCGGGATGAGGGGGTGTAGTGGCTGCTGGACATGGCGGACTCCGTGGTGGTGGGGGGTGACGCCATCTTCGGCACTGATCCCCGTCAAGTCCTGAAGCCTCCCCTAAGGCTCCTGAACCGTTCTGAAGCTAGGTGAAGCGCAAGGGCGACTGGACAACAATCGAATCCCGATCGGTTCCCGGGGCTCGCCCGGGAACCGCCGCGAGAGCAGCCATGATTTCGACCTATCGATTTGCAAACGCCGAGTTGCGCGCGCAAGAGCGCAGGCTGCTGGTGCACGGCAAGGACAGCCCGATCGGCGCACGCGCCTTCGACCTGCTGCTGGCGCTAGTCGAACATCGCGACCGCGTCGTCTCCAAGAACGAATTGCTCGACCTCGTCTGGCCCGGCGTGGTGGTCGAGGAAAACAACCTGCAGGTGCACATCAGCAGCCTGCGCAAGGTGCTCGGGCCACAGGCGATCGCGACGATTCCGGGGCGCGGCTATCGTTTCACCGCCTCGCTCGATAGCGCAGCTACCGGCGCCGCCGACGCTGCCGCGCCCAGCCCCTCGGCGACGCCAACGCCAACGTCCGGCGATGAGACGGCGGCGACCCTGACCAACCTGCCGTCGGAACTGCCGCCGCTCTATGGGCGCGCCGAGGATCTGACGGCGCTGCGCTCGCTGATCGGCTCGCACAGACTCGTGACCGTCGTCGGTGCCGGCGGCATCGGCAAGACCGCATTGGCGCAGGCGCTGGCGCACCAGTTGCGCGGCTCCCAGGACGACGGTGTGTGGCTGGTCGAACTCGCGCCGGTGGCCCAGGCCTCTCTGGTTGCAAGCACCGTGGCTGCCGTGCTGCACGTGACGCTCGGCGCCGACGCACATAGCGAGACCCTGGCCAAGGCACTGAGCACGAGCCGGATGCTGATCGTGCTCGACAACTGCGAGCACCTGCTGGACAGCGTGGCTGAACTGGCCACGGCGCTGCACCGCGCCGCCCCGAAGGTGCGCCTGCTTGTCACCAGCCAGGAGCTCCTGAAGGTCGCGCAGGAGCATCTTTATCGGCTGGACGCGCTGGCCCTGCCGAGCGATGTGGGGATCGACAGTGCTCGGCAGGCCGGCGCTGTCGCCCTCTTCGAGGCGCGCGCGCGAGCGGCCGACCCGCGCTTCGTGTTGAGCGAGCACAACGTCGCGGCGGTGGTCGACATCTGCCGCCACCTGGACGGCATCGCCTTGGCGATCGAGCTGGCTGCCGCGCGCGTGCCGCTGCTCGGCGTGGCCGGTGTGCGCGAGCGGCTAGGCGAGCGCTTTCGCCTGCTCACCGCTGGCTCTCGCCTGGCGCTGCGTCGGCATCAGACGCTGCGCGCCGCCCTGGAGTGGAGCTATGGCCTGCTCTCCGCGCCGGAGCAGTCGGTGTTCGACAAGCTCGGCGTATTTGCCGGCAGCTTCTCCCTGGAATCTGCGCAGAAGCTGGCCGCAGACGGTCCCATGGATGAGTGGGCGGTGCTCGATCACCTGGGCGCACTGGTCGACAAGTCGCTGGTGACCGTCGATGGCGGCAGCAACGCCCGCTACCGGATGCTGGAGACGACTCGCGCGTTCGCACTCGAGCGTCTCGCGGGCAGCGGCGCCACCTCGCCGGCGATGCGCCGTCACGCCGAAGTGATGGTGGATTTGTTCCAACGCTTCTATCACGACATCCTTCAAGGCACGCCTCCGGCAAAGGCCGCTGAGGAGCTCGCTCCGGACCTCGATAACCTGCGGGGAGCATTGCGCTGGGCGATCGAGGCAGGTGGAGATCATCGCATCGCGATCGCCCTGTTCGGCGCGGCGGGCGCGGGACGGGGTTACATCCATTTTGTCGCGCCCAAGACGGAAGCGTGGCATTGGTGCGAGATGTTGCGGCCGCTGGTCGACGACTCGATTCCTGCAGCCGATGCCGCACGGTTCTGGCTCGCCTGTGCCGAACGGGGTGAGGTCCTCTCGCCGGCTGCATCTATAGAGGACGCCAAACGCGCCATCGCCCTCTATCGCCATCTCGACGACCGACTGGGCAGTTATCTGGGATGGTGCCATGTCGTGTATGCGTCGACGAGCATCGGCCAGTTGGACGAAGCAAGACGAGCGTTGGACGAGGCACTGGCGTTGCGCGATACGGCATGGCCGCCGGGGCTTCGAGTCCTCATTGATAACACGGCCGCCATCTTCTTCTCGCAGTTTGGGGCGCTGGGCGAGGCGCGCGGGCATGCTCGCGACTATCTGGCGGCAGCGCGGGAGCTTGGCAGCTCCATTGACGAATTCACCGCGTTGTCAATCCTGGTGGACTTGGACATAGCCGCCGGCAACGTACAGGAGGCAGCGATTGCGGCGAGTGAAGTGCTGGCACGCCCTCGCGCCTCGCTGGCAACGCACTACGAAGGCCTGAGCTTGCGCTGCCTTGCGACCGCCCTGATGAGCGCCGATCGGCTGGACGCGGCCGACCTCGTCTACCGCGAGGCCTTGTCATTGGTCAGGCAGACCCACGGTACGGGAGCCAGCGTACTCTACGAAACGTCGATGTTGATTGCGCTTCGCGGACGCATCGACGACGCCGCCCGTGTCTGGGCCTACGCGGACGGCGTCTACGCAGCCGAAGGAAGACACCCGCGGCTCGTGGCGCAGCAGATTCGGGATCGGCTTCTTGCGCTGCTGTCTGCCGAACGTCCGAGCGACCTACTATCACGGTTGTACGACGAAGGTCGCCGATTGACCGATGACGAGGCCTGCGCTCTCGCGTTCCCAGCATCGGCACCAACGAGTGAGGCGCTGCGGGAATAGGCTCGAGCCTGGCTCCGGAGTAGCGCATGGGGTGGGATCTTCGTATCCGCCGCCGATGACCACAAAAGCTTTCACGGCACCAGATCCCGCGATTCGTTGTACCGCAGCGGGTCGACTGGCACCTGATGACCGTCACGCCAAGTTCCGACATCGCCGACCGAGCCGAACCTGTTCGCCCGTGGCTCGGCGATGCGCGCTCAACGACGCTTCGTGACTCGGCCAGCCGCCGGATCGACGACCTGCCGTCAGAGTGCCTTCTTCGCCTCGGCGAGCCTGCGCTCCAGCTCGGCCACCAGCGCCCTCGCCTCGTCGCCCTGGGGAATCGGCCGGCCGCTGTCGCGCCACTCGACCGCGGCCTTGAAGCCGTCGGCCTGCGCCTGACGTCGGAACCACACGCCCTCGGGGTTGTGGCGCGTGACGCCGTCGAACACGGTCGCGAGCGTCTGCGCCTGCTCGAGGCCCATCGTCAGCATGACCTGGTTGACGACCAGCTTGTGCATCGCGAGGTGCGAGCGGGGCACTCCGGCGATGCGCTCGGCGAGCCGGTTCACGGCTGCGTCGAGCTCGGCGGCTGGCACGGCGCTGTTGGCCAGGCCCCAGTCGGCGGCCTGCCGGCCGGTGATGAGGTCGCCGGTGAACATGAGCTGCTTGGCACGCGCGGCGCCGAGCCGGAAAGTCCACATCGCCGTCGTCGGGCAGCCCCAGACGCGCGTCGGCATGTAGCCGATCTTGGCGTCGTCGGCCATCACGAGCAGGTCGCAGCACAGGGCGATGTCGCTGCCGCCCGCGACGGCGTAGCCGTGCACCTTGGCGATCGTCGGCTTTCGCGATCGCCAGAGCGCCATGAAGTCCTCGGTGTGGCGCTTCATGACGGCGTAGTCGACCATCGAGTCCCAGGGCTGCTTCTCCTGCTGCAACGGGTTGTCGACCGGGCCGCCTCGCGGCGACTCCTCGGCGAGCACGACGAGGTCGTAGCCGGCGCAGAAGGCGCGACCCTCTCCCTCGACGACGATGACGTGAACCTCGTCGTCGGCCTCGGCCCACTCGACGGCGGCGCGGATCTCGCCCGGCATGTGCGTGTCGATCGCGTTGAGTCGATCGGGCCGCGACAGGCGCAGGCGCGCGATGCGCCGGTTGGCGTCGTCGTGGCCGATGCTCAGGCTGCTGAAGGTCGGCACCGCTCGCCTCGTCAGTTCGCGGCGAAGCAGTAGATGCGGGCATCGCCGCCGGTTGCCTTCAGCTGGTCGTGACTGCAACCGCGTGACTGGTGCGAGGAGTTCCATGACTTGTCGGGCACGCTGTCGCCCAGGCCGGTGCGATCGCTGTGACCGAGCATCGCCGCGCCCTCGCCGCTGCGGGTCCAGTTGCCGCAGGTCGAGTCGGCGGCGCCGGCGATCGCCGTGCCGTCGGGCTGCGAGCCGGTGAGGATGTCGTGCATGTTGGGTGTGTCGCCGCGGCCGTTGACCACATTGCCGCGCTCGGTGAGCGCGGTCTGCTTGGTCAGGTTGTTGGCGCCGTGCAGTTCGGCCACGTTCCGGGCGATGACGACGCCCTTGACATTGGCCCATGGGCCGTTGCCGATCCGGTCGCGCGCGTTCACCGCGGGCGTGCCGCCACTCGCCTGCGTGCTCAGGTAGGCACGCCAGGTGTGGTTGCCGATGCCGGCGGCGGTGGCGAGCGAGCTGCAGAGGCGATCGGCGCCGGCCAGCCCGCCGAGGTCGGCGCCCTTGCCGCCGCCGGTGCTCGAGACGAAGAAGGGCATCGGCTTCCCGTCGCTCATCATCTTTCCGCTCGCGCAGGCGCCGAGAAGCGCGGCGGTAGCCGTGGCGAGCAAAGCGGCGCGAAGGAGGGTGCGGTTCATGGGTGTCCTTGTTGGGTGATGGCGAATGACCGGGCTCGCGGGCGAAGGCCGCGACCGGGCCAGACTAGTGCAAAGACGACAGCGCTTCAAGCCGGCCTTGTCCGCGTGAACGGGCGACGACGGCGCCGGGATTCTCCGGTGGCGGCAAGCGTGCCTTCGACATGCGATCCTCGCCGCCATGCGTTCGCGCCGCGCCATCGTCCTTGCCCTGATCGCCGGTCCGCTTGCGAGCCGTGGCCCGGGCGCCATCGCGCAGGCGGCCGACGGGCTCGCGGCGGTTCACGAGCCGATCCGCTTTCCCGACGGATTCGGCGCCCATCCCGACACCCGCATCGAATGGTGGTACGTCACCGGCGCGCTGGAAGCGGGGTCGCGCACCTGCGGCTTCCAGATCACGTTCTTCCGCGCCGCGACCGACATCGCGGCTGCGGCGTCGAGTCGCTTCGCCGCCCGCCAGATCCTCTTCGCGCATGCCGCCGTGAGCGACCTTGCCCGCAAGCGCCTGCGCCACGACCAGCGGATCGCGCGCAGCGGCTTCGGCATTGCCGAGGCCGGGCTCGGCACCACCGCGCTCAAGGTGCGCGACTGGACGCTGGCGCGGCAGGAGATCGATGGCGCCGGCCGATACGTCGCGAAAGCCTCGAGCGAAGCCGGGGCGTTCGCCTTCGACCTCGCGCTCAGGGCAACCCAGCCGATCCTCCTCCAGGGCGACGGCGGCTGGTCGCGCAAGGGCCCGCGCCGCGAGCAGGCGAGCCGCTACTACAGCGAGCCGCAGCTCGACGTGGCGGGCACGCTCGCGCTCGACGGCCGCAGCGACGCCGTCACCGGGCGGGCCTGGCTCGACCACGAGTGGAGCGACGCCTTCCTCGACCGCGACGCCGTCGGCTGGGACTGGATCGGCATGAACCTCGACGACGGCGCTGCGCTCACCGCATTCCAGCTGCGCCGCGCCGACGGCAGCGTGCTGTGGACCGGCGGAAGCTTTCGTGCAGCGCGAACCCAGGCGCGCGACTTTGCCGACGGCGAGGTCGTGTTCGCGCCCGGGCGTGTCTGGGCGAGTCCGGCGACGGGCGCGCGCTATCCGGTGGAGTGGACGGTCGCGACGCCCGTGGGCCGCTTCACCGTGACGGCGCTGATGGATGACCAGGAGCTCGACAGCCGTGCCAGCACCGGCGCGATCTACTGGGAAGGGCTGTCGCGCCTCGATGACGCAAGCGGCCGGCGCCTCGGACGCGGCTATCTCGAGATGACGGGCTACGCGCAGCGCCTCGTGCTGTGACGGCGGCGGGCCACGCGCGCCACACACGGCAGGCGCGGCATCAGTGCGCGGCGCCGGCGTCGACGGCCACGTTCTTCGCCGGCCGGGTCAGCCACACGAGCACGAGCAGGACCACGAACAGCAGGCCGGAGATGAAGAACATGTCGTCGACCGCCATCGTGTAGGCCTGGACGTCGATCAGCCGGTTCACCATCGCCAGCGACTGGCCTGCGTCGAAGCCGCTCGCGCCGAGCTGGCCAAGCGTGGCCGTCGCGGCGCTGCTGCTGCGGTTGATGCCCTCGGCGAGCTCGGAGTGGTGGAGCACGGCCCGGTTCTCCCAGACCGTCGTGAAGATCGACGTGCCGATCGCGCCCGCGGTGATGCGCACGAAGTTGCTGAGCCCGGCCGCCGCCGCCATCTTGTCGGGCCCGAGGCCGGAGAACAGGATCGCCTGCAGGGGGATGAAGAAGAACGCCATCGCCGCGCCCTGCAGCACCGTGGGGATCAGGATGGTTCGAAAGTCGGCCTGCACGTTGAAGTGCGAACGCATGATGAAGATGAGCGCGAAGCCGAGGAAGGCCACGGTGGCGAGACGACGAGGATCGATCCGGGAGACGTTCTTGCCGACCCAGGGCGAGATCAGGATCGCGAGGATGCCGACCGGTGCCGTCGCCAGGCCTGCCCAGGTCGCGGTATAGCCCATGTACTGCTGCAGCCAGAGCGGCAGCAGCACGACGTTGCCGAAGAAGAGGCCGTAGGCGACGGAGAGCGACAGCGTGCCCATCAGGAAATTGCGCCCGAAGAAGAGCCGCAGGTCGACGATCGGATGCTCCTCGGTGAGCTCCCAGGCGAGAAAGAAGGCGAAGCCGATGACGGCGACCGCCGCCAGGCCGACGATCAAGGACGAGCCGAACCAGTCGAGCTCCTTGCCCTTGTCGACCATGATCTGCATCGCTCCGACCCAGAGGACGAGCAGGCCGAGGCCGACGTAGTCGAACGGGAGCTTGCGCGAGCCCGGGTCGCGCTTTCGATAGATCGACCATGTCACGGCCGCCGCCAGCAGGCCGACCGGGATGTTGATGTAGAAGATCCACGGCCACGAGATGTTGTCGGTGATCCAGCCGCCCAGGAGAGGCCCGGCGACCGGCGCGACCAGAACGGTCATCGCCCACATCGCCATCGCCGTGCCGGCCTTGGCGCGCGGATAGCTCGAGAGGAGCAGCGTCTGCGAGAGGGGGATCATCGGCCCGGCGACGAACCCCTGCAGGACGCGAAACGCGATCAGCATGCCGATGTTGGGCGCGAGCCCGCACAGCCACGAGGCGACGACGAAGAGGAGGATGCTGGCGACGAAGAGCCGGACCGGACCGAAGCGCTGGGTCATCCAGCCGGTGAGAGGCACCGAGATCGCGTTGGCGACGGCGAACGAGGTGATGACCCAGGTGCCCTGTGCCGGGCTGACGCCGAGGTCACCGGCGATCGCGGGGATCGAGACGTTGGCGATCGACGTGTCGAGCACGTTCATGAACGTCGCCAGCGACAGCGCGATCGTGCCGAGCACGAGCTCGGCGCCGTGCAGCGGGCCGGTCTGCGGGCCGCTGCCCTCGGCCGCGGGCGCCGCTGGCGCCGGGGGTTCTGCCGGCGCGGACGCGCTGCCGGCCGGCGCGACGCCGGCGCTCGACGCCGAGGCCATCAGCGGCTCGCGATGGGTGCTGCGGCCTGCGCGACCGGGGACACGAGCGCGCGTCGCGTCGCGACCTTGCGCGCCCCGCCGGCATCGCTCACGGAGCGGCCGAGGTTGGCGGCGATGATCTTCTTCACTTCGGCATCGGCCTGCTCGTTGCCGCGCTCGTAGACGGAGGTCTGCGCGCGCGCCGGGCGCTCGGAGACATCGGCCAGGACCCGGCCATCGGTCTTGGCGACATCGACCCTGACGTCCATCGACAGGCCGACGCGCAGCGGATGCTCCTGGACCTCCTTCGGATCGAGAGCGATCCGCACCGGAACGCGCTGCACGACCTTGATCCAGTTGCCGGTCGCGTTCTGCGCCGGCAGCAGCGCGAACGCCGCGCCCGTTCCTGCGCCCAAGCCGTCGACCTTGCCGTGGTACTCGACTTTCTTGCCATAGACGTCGGCCTCGAGCGTCACCGGCTGGCCGATGCGCAGGTTGCGCAGCTGGCCTTCCTTGAAGTTGGCGTCGACCCAGACCTCGCTCAGCGGCACGATCGAGAGCAGCGGCGCGCCGGCCTGCACGCGCTGGCCAAGCTGGACGCTGCGCCGCGCCACGTAGCCGTCGACCGGCGCGACCAGATCGTTGCGACTCGCCGCCAGATACGCCTCACGCACCTTCGCCGCCGCGCGCAGCACATTGGGGTGCTGCTCGACGGTGATGTTGTCGGTGAGCGACTGGTTCGAGGCGAGCTGCTCGCGCGCCGCGACCGTCGCCGACTCCGCCGCCGCCATCGCTGACTTGGCGACCGAGAGCTGCGAAGTGACGTGGCTGAATTCCTCCCGCCCGACCGCGCCGGTGCGCACCAGCGGAGCGCGCCGGTCGACGTCGTCCTGGGCACGCCTCACCTCGTCGCGGGCGCGCGCCACGTCGGCCTCGCGAGCGGCGATCTGCGCCTTCCAGGTGCCGTTGTTGGCGAAGAGCGTGCGCACCTCGCGCACCGCCTGCGCCAGCTGCGCCTCGGCCTGCTCGAGCGCCACCTGGGCATCGGCCGGGTCGAGCCGGACGATCGTCTGGCCGCGCTTGACGAAGTCGGTGTCGTCGGCGTTGATCGCGACGACGGTGCCAGAGACCTGGGGCGTCAGCTGAACGATGTTGCCTTGCACGTAGGCGTTGTCGGTGCTCTCGTAGTGAGCCAGCACCAGGAAGTAGTAGAGCGCGTAGGCACCGCCTCCCAGCAGCGCCGCGAGCGCCACCGACAGGAGCGCGACCTTGCGCCGCGAGCGCGCCTTCGGCGACGCGGCAGGAGCCGGTGCGGCTTGCGCGGGCGCAGGCGTCGGCGCCTCGGCCACCGGGGGCGGCGACGGCGCCGCAGGCGGCGGCGAAGGCGCGCGCGCGGCGGAAGCCGCCGGCGCGGGCCTGGCCACCGACGTCTCGGCATCGGGCGTCGAGACGACGGGTGGACGTTCTTCTTCGGCGAGGGACATTCGAACTTCTCCGGAATCTGTCGGGTCGGACCGCATTGCGCTCAGCGCGCCGAGGCGGAAAGCGCGATCGCGTCGGCGGGCGCCGCATAGCCGCCGCCGAGGGCGCGGACGAGGAGCACCTGTGCGTCGATCGCGCGTGCCCTGAGGTCGGTCGTGACGCGGCGTTGCGCGATCACGTTGGTCTCGGCGTTGAGGACCGTGAGGTAGCCGCCGAGGCCGGCGCGGTAGCGCTGCGTCGCGAGGTCGTAGGCGGCTTCCGCCGACGCCTGCGCCGCCGCCTGCTCGCGCTGCTGGCGCTCGACCGAGCGCACCGAGCTGATCTGGTCGGCGACGTCGTGGATCGCGTCGACGAGCGTCGAGTTGTAGGTCTCGACGGCGGCGTCGAGATCGGAGGCGCGTCCTTTCAGCCCGGCGCGCAGGCGACCCGCGTCGAGGATCGGCAGGCGGATCGCCGGTCCGACGCCCCACTGCTCGCTGCCCGCGCGCACCAGCCGGTCGAGGCCGAAGCTCGAGAGGCCGGCGAAGGCGGTGAGGTTGATGTTCGGATAGAACTGCGCGCGAGCTGCGGCGACGTCGCCGGCCGCGGCCTCGACCCGCCAGCGCGCCGCGACGAGGTCGGCGCGGCGTCCCACCAGGTCGGCGGGGACGACACCCGGCACGGCCACCGGCTGCAGCCTGGACAGCGTCGGCGCGAGCGTCTCGAAGCGTTGTGGCGGCTGGCCGACGAGGGCCGCGAGGGCGTGGCGCGAGAGCGCGATCTGCTCGTCGATCGATTCGAGCTGCTGTCGCGTCTCGGGCCGCGCCCCTTCGCTCTGGCGCAGCTCGACGGCGCTGTCGAGGCCGGCCGAGACGCGCTGGCGGGTGAGGGAGAAGACCTCGTCACGCTGCGCGAGCGCCTGCTCGAGGACGGCCTTTTGCGCGACCAGCCGCCCCAGCTGCACGTAGGCCCGGGCGACGTTGACGGCGAGCAGGACGCGAGCGGCGTCGGCATCGGCGCGACTCGCCCTCTCGGCGCCGATCGCCGAGTCGAGCTGGGCGCGATTGCGGCCGAAGAGGTCGAGCTCCCACGAGCCGTTGAGCTGGGCGGTCGCGGTGTTGCGGATCGAGCCGGCGATCGGCGGCGGGTACAGGCCGTTGCGGGTGAAGCGCTGGCGCGACGCGTCGAGCGAGCCGGTGACCTGCGGGCCCTCGACGGCATGGGCCGAATCGACATTCGCTGCCGCACGCGCGGCACGGGCCGCGGCGACGCGCAGGCTCGGGTTGCCCGCGGTCGCGCGCTCGATCAGGTCGGCGAGCACCGGATCGTCGAAGGCCCGCCACCAGTCGGCAGCGACCGGCGCGACGGCCGTCGTCTCGACGGCGCCGAGCGTCGTCGGCGCCACCAGCGCGGCCTTCGACTCGATGCCGTGCGTGCTGGCGCAGCCGGCCAGGGTCAGCACGATCATCGCGGCGACGGCCAGGACGAAGGTCGTCACGGTCCGCGCGACCTCCTTGGCACCGACGGCGCCGCAGTCGGCACAGTCCTTCACGAGTCGCTCCCCTTCTCGCAGGCGCCACCGTTGGCGACCATCCGCTTGAGCATGTCCTTCAATTGCGACCATTCCGTCTTCGAGAATCCCGCCAGATGCTCGTTGAGCACCTCCGAGATCACGATCGGCACTTCCTGTGCCGCCACCTCGCCCTCGGCCGTGAGCTCGATCCGCACGACGCGCCGGTCGTCGGTCGAGCGCTGGCGGCGGACGAACCCCTTGGACTCGAGTCGATCGAGGAGGCGTGTCATGGCCCCCGGATCGCTCTGCGTTTCGCGCGCCAGCTCGGCCACCGTCGAGGAGCGGCAGCGCTCGAGCACGAACAGCGTCGCCCATTGCACGTGGGTGACGCCCTTGGGCTCGAGGCGCCGGTCGGCAGCCTGCGCGATCGACATCAGGGCACGCTTCATCAGCCAGCCGACGCTTTCCTCGATGCAATAACCGGCAGCCTCGTAGAAGGGCTTGGCGGTGCTGGCGGTGCTGGCGGTGCTGGCGGTGCTGGCGGTGCGAGACATGGACGAACTATAGATGCCTAGTCAATGATTGTCAAGGCTCCTATTGTCGAGGCGGTCATTGCCCACGCTTTAATTGCACGGGCTCGCATCCTCCTACACTGACGACGTGCCGACCGCTACCGCCCCTCCCCTGAGCGTCCGCCCGCCGGCCGACGCGGTGCCCGCCACCCGCAACGTCCGAGCCCTGCGCGGGCTGCTGCCCTTCGTCAGGCCGTACCGGAGCCGGATCGCGGCGGCGGCGCTGTTCCTCGTCCTCGCCGCGGTCAGCACGCTGATCTTTCCGGTGGCGCTCAAGTCGCTCATCGACCAGGGATTCATCTCCCCCGACGCCGGAAGCCGCGTCATGGCGCTGCGCGAGCACTTCTTCGCCCTGTTCGCCGTCGGCGTCGCCCTCGGCATCTTCTCGGCGGCGCGCTTCTACATGGTCAGCTGGCTGGGCGAGCGGATCACCGCGGACCTGCGCAACGCGGTCTATTCCCACGTCGTGAGGCAGAGCCCCGAGTTCTTCGAGTCGGCCCAGACCGGCGAGGTGCTTTCGCGCCTCACGACCGACACGACACTGGTGCAGACGGTCGTCGGGTCGAGCCTGTCGATGGGGCTTCGCAACACGGTCATGGGCTTCGGCGCAATGGCGATGCTGATCATCACCAACCCGGTGGTGATGACGCAGGTGCTCGCCATCCTCGTCCTCGTCGTCCTGCCCTCGCTCTACTTCGGGCGCCGCGTCCGCGGACTTTCGCGGGCGAGCCAGGACCGGATCGCCGATTCGAGTGCCATCGCCGCGGAGGTGCTCAACGCGATCCCGGTGGTGCAGAGCTATCTCCAGGAAAAGCGCGAGGCGGACCGCTTCAGCGCCTCGACCGAACAGGCCTTCGGCACGGCGGTGAAGCGGACCACGATGCGCTCGTTCCTGGTCGCCTTCATCATCAGCGCGACGTTCGGCGCCCTGCTCTGGGGGCTGTATCAGGGCACCCAGGCGGTCGTCCACGGCGACATCACGGCCGGCCATCTCGGCCAGACCGTCGTCTACGTGATCATCCTCGTCGGCAGCGTCGCGGTGCTGTCGGAGGTGTATGGCGATCTCCTGCGTGCTGCGGGCGCTACCGAGCGGCTGATGGAGCTGCTGGCGCTCAGCTCGCCGATCGTCTCGCCCGCCTCGCCGCGGCCGCTCGCGCCGCGCGCCGGCGGCTCGTCGGTGCGCCTCGACGACGTCACCTTCCGCTATCCGTCGCGGCCGCTCCATCCGACGCTCTCGGGCTTCAGCCTGGCGGTCGAGCCGGGCGAGACGGTCGCGCTCGTCGGCCCGAGCGGCGCGGGCAAGAGCACCGTTTTCCAGCTGATCCTGCGTTTCTACGACGTCGAGTCGGGCGCGGTCCTGGTCGACGGCGAGCGGGTCGACCAGGTCGCGCTCGACACGCTGCGCGGGCGGATCGGCATCGTCCCGCAAGACAGCGTGATCTTCTCCGCCGACGCGATGGAGAACATCCGCTACGGCCGGCCCGAGGCGAGCGACGGCGAGGTCGTCGCCGCGGCGACGGCCGCGTTTGCGCATGAATTCATCTCTGCCTTGCCCGAGGGCTACCGCACCTTCCTGGGCGAGCGCGGCGTGCGGCTGTCAGGCGGCCAGCGCCAGCGCATCTCGATCGCGCGCGCGATGCTGAAGAACGCGCCGCTGCTCCTCCTCGACGAGGCGACGAGCGCGCTCGACGCCGAGGGCGAGCGCATGGTGCAGGCCGCGCTCGAGTCGGCGATGAAGGACCGCACGACGATCGTCATCGCCCATCGCCTGTCGACCGTGCAGCGGGCCGACCGCATCGTCGTGCTCGAGGCGGGCCAGATCGTCGAAACCGGCACGCACACGGAACTCGTTGCCGCCGGTGGCCTCTACGCCCGACTGGCGGCGCTGCAGTTCGACCGCTGAAAAGATCAACTTCCCGAGGAGACACCATGCAACACCGCCCTTTCCTGAAGACACCCGCGACCGCCCTCGCCCTGTGCGCCGCGCTCCTGGCAACCGGCTGCGACACGATGGGCCCGCGCGAGAAAGGCACGGCGGTCGGCGCCGGTACCGGCGCCGCAGCGGGTGCGGTGCTCGGCGCGATCACCGGCGGTCGTGCCGGCACCGGCGCCGTCATCGGCGGCGCGATTGGCGCGGTCGCGGGCAACCTCTGGTCCAAGCGCCAGGAAGATCGCCGCGTCGCGATGGAGCAGGCGACGCGCGGAACCGGCGTCGAGGTCACGCGCACCGCCGACAACCAGCTCAAGATCAACGTGCCGAACGACATCTCGTTCGACACCAACAGCTACCTGATCAAGCCGCAGCTGCGCAACGTTCTCGATCCGTTCGCGTCGTCGCTTGCCAACGATCCGAGGTCGATCGTGAGCATCGTCGGCCACACCGACAGCACCGGCTCGGCGGCGATCAACAACCCGCTCTCCGTCGACCGCGCCCAGAGCGTGCGCGACTACCTCGTCGCGCGCGGCATCCCGCCGACCCGGATCGAGACCTCGGGACGCGGCGACCGCGAGCCGATCGCCGACAACTCGACCGATGCCGGACGCGCCCGCAACCGCCGGGTCGAGATCTTCCTGCGCGAGCCGGGCTGATCGGCCGGGCGCCGATCGGCCGCGTCCTGCGCGCCGATAATCGCCCGATGCCTCTCGCCGAAGCCGCCCCGCCCGCCGTCGCCACACGCCCGGTGCGCTCGCAGTACGAGGATTTCCTGCGCCACGTGCGCGACCGCGGCGTCGCCAAGGCCGATCGCACCGGCACCGGCACGAAGAGCGTCTTCGGCCATCAGATGCGCTTCGACCTGAGCGAGGGCTTCCCGCTCGTGACGACGAAGAAGGTGCACCTGCGCTCGATCATCCTCGAGCTGCTGTGGTTCCTGCGCGGCGACGGCAACGCGCGCTGGCTGCAGGAGCGCGGGGTGACGATCTGGGACGAATGGGCGCGCCCGGACGGCGACCTCGGCCCGGTCTACGGCGTCCAGTGGCGCTCCTGGCCCGCGCCTGACGGCCGCCACATCGACCAGATCGCCCAGGTCGTCGCGCAGCTCAGGACGAACCCCGATTCGCGCCGGATCATCGTCAGCGCGTGGAACGTCGCCTCGCTCCCCGAGATGGCGCTGCTGCCGTGCCATGCCCTCTTCCAGTTCTACGTCGCGCCTGCGGCCGGCACCGCGCGCGCCAGGCTGAGCTGCCAGCTCTACCAGCGCAGCGCCGACATCTTCCTCGGCGTGCCCTTCAACATCGCCAGCTACGCCCTGCTCACGCACATGCTGGCGCAGCAGTGCGATCTCGACGTCGGCGATTTCGTCTGGACCGGGGGCGACTGCCACATCTATTCCAACCATGCCGAGCAGGTCGAGCGCCAGCTGTCGCGTGCGCCTCATCCGTATCCGGTGCTCGAGATCGTGCGCCGGCCGGCTTCGATCTTCGACTACCGGCTCGAGGACTTCGTCGTCCACGACTACCGTCACCACGACGCGATCAAGGCGCCGGTCGCGGTCTAGCGTCGCGCGGCGGACACGCCGCGGACGTGCCGCATTTCACTCGAATCGGCCGCTTCGCCGCGTTCACGGCCTGGCGCCGGACGCTACAGTGGCGAGGATGAGCAGCAACTTTCTTGCGCCTACCGTTTCCGAGCTCGAGCGGGACTGGGGTCTGGCGCTCGACCACGAGTGGAACGTCGACGTCGGCCGCGGCGAACTCGCGCCCATCATCCGCCGCTTCGGTCTCGGCGCCGCCGCCCAGCGCGAGGCCGTGCTCGCCCGTTTCGGCATGATCGCGCCCACGGCGAAGTCAGCGCGATCCAGCGCCTCCACCGTCAACGCGCGCACGGAAACGGCGGCGACGCGACCGTCGTTCAGGAACGCCTACGCGCAGCGCCAGTGGTGCATCGTGCCGGCCCAGTGCCTCTACGTGCCCTACTACGCCGACGGCAGCTCGCACGCCGAGCGCTGGCGCATCCGGCGCAGCGACCGGTCGCCGCTCAGCGTCGCCGGCCTCTGGGACCGCTGGATCGACGAGGGCGGCGCTGAAATCCTCAGCTTCGCGATGCTGACGATCAACTGCGATCTGCATCCACTCCTCAACCGCTTCGGCCGCCACGTCAACGACAAGGGCGAGCCGATCGAGAAGCGCACGCCGGTCCTGCTCGCGGAAGAAGACTTCGACGCCTGGCTCGACGCCTCGGTCGGCCGGGCGCCGATCTATTTCGGCACCTTCGGCAAGGACGACCTCGACGCCGACCCGGCGCCGTCGGCGACCCGTCGCACCACCGCGCTCTCGCCCCTCGACACCACAGTGTCGGAGTTCTGAGGGCGCCACCCTTCAGGGCAGGCTGGGCCGTCCACGCAAGCGCGCCCAGGCGCAGCGCAGGCGGCGCGCCCGATCCTCGAGCAGGAACGACGCGGCGATCGCGATCGCCGCCGAGACCAGGCCGGTCAGCAGGGCCTCGGCGTGGGCAAAGCTGAAATGGCCAGGATGCGAAAAGCTGTCGCCGATGGCGGTGAGCGAGCCGACGACGAGCGCGTTGCCGTAGCGGTTGCCGTAGAGCCGGGCCGCCGGGGTGAAGCTGAGCAGCAGTGCCAGGAGTCCCGTGGCCAGTCCGGTCCGAAGGGCGATCTCCCAGTGCACCGCGCTGAACACGTTGCCGACGCTGCCCGGCATGCACGTCATGCATGCGCTTGTCGGCTGCCAGAAGCGCTCGACGAAGAGCCTGATGCGCCTGCGGACGTTCACCTGCGATCAGCGGTAGGCGACGCGAGCACGTCGCGGCGCGGCTACGCCGCGTCGAGCGCGCCGAGCGTCGATGCGTTCGACGCGGTCTCGTCGAAGCTGCCGTGCAGCATCTCGGCCAGGGCGTGGTCGAGGCCCATCCGGAAGTACACGTAGGTCGAGCGGATGGCGCGTCGGACCGCCTCGACATCGGCCAACGCCGGCGCCTCGCCGAGCAGCGTGGCGACGATCTCGAGCGCTTCCCACGGGTGGGTGTCGTCGTACTCGGCGTGCAGGCGGAGCCACCGTGTCGCTCCGCCGCGCATCTCCTCGGGCAGCGAAGCGGCATAGGTCGGCTTGGAGCACACCAGGCACGACCATTCGCCGGTGACGCCTTCGACCGCGTAATTGGTGGCTGCTATCGCGACCGGCAGGCTGGCGCGGTCGCACACGTACCAGCACCAGTGGGAGAGCGCCGACAGCGCCTCGACGTCGGTGCCGCCCTTCAGGTCGTCGAGGCTGAGATCGACCGATCGCGCCCAGTCGATCCAGTGGTCGGCGTGCTTCTGCTCGACCCGGATGTTGTGGATCAGGTAGCGGCGCGCGAGGTCTTCGCCCTCGCCCTGTCCGACGCTCAGCTTCTTCAGGTTCATTGCCATGAACTGGGGAAACTGCTCGATCGTCGGCCACGCGCCGATCATGAACTTTCGCATCGCGACGGCCGGCAGGCGGGCATCGCGCAAGAGGGTGAAGAACTCGTGGTTGGCGACCCGGTCCTTGTCGAGGGCGGTACTTTTGACAACGCTCTGGAGCCATCCGGGGTAGCTCGACAGGCACTTCAGGTCCCCGGTGCGTCGAAAAGCTCGTGTCATTCCGTCCCCCGATTGCATGTCTTGAATGATTCTATGAGCGGGCGTGCATATTTCGCACAATATCGCGTTCGCGTTGCGCGTCGACTACGTCCCGCGCCTCCCGTCGAGCACGTCGAGCAGGTCGCGAAAGTCGATCGGCTTGGTGAGGTAGTCCTCGAAGCCGTTGGCGAGCGCGTTCTCGATCTGCTCGGGAAGCGCGTCGGCCGACAGCGCGACCAGCCGGATCGAAGCCGTCGCCGGGTCGGCGCGCAGTGCGTGCGCGAGCTCGATGCCGGTCATGTCGCCCAGGTTCATGTCGACCAGCATCAGGTGCGGCTGGTGGCGGCGCGCCTTGTGGAAGGCGATCGCGCCGTTCTCGGCGACGTCGAAGGCGATCGACGGCCGCAGCTTCACGACCTGGCGCACGATCTCGACGTTGACCTCGTTGTCCTCGGCGTAGAGCACGCGCATCGACTCGTCGAGGTCGCCGTGCTGACTCGGCGGAGCGGTACCGCCGAGGCCGGACGGCGACTCGGCCGAGCGTGCCAGCATCACCGAGGCCATCGTTCCGCGGTCGACCGCGCTGTCGATGCGCAGCTCGCCCTGCATCAGCTCGACCAGGCGGCGTGACAGGACCAGGCCGATGCCGGTGCCCTCGATCTTCGAGTTCTCGGCACCCAGGCGGTTGAACGGCTCGAACAGGCGCTCGAGCTTCTCCGGCGCCATGCCGTAGCCGTCATCGGTGATGCGCAGCTCGCAGCGATCCGGAGACGCCTGCCACTGCACCCGCACCTCGCCTTGCGGCCGGTTGTACTTGACGGCGTTGCTGAGCAGGTTGACGAGCACCTGGCGCAACCGCACGCGGTCGGCGACGACGAAGAGATCCTCGTCGTCCGGATTCCGGGAGACCAGGTCGTTCTCCAGGCCGTCGACGCGGATGGCGATGCCGCCGAGCTGCGCCAGCGGCAGCACCATCGAGATCGCATCCTCGACTGCCGAGCGGACGTCGACCGGCTCGAGCGTGGCCGTCATCTGGCCCGACTCGACCCGCGACAGGTCGAGCACGTCGTTGACCAGCGCGAGCAGATGCGCGCCCGCGTTCTCGATGTGCTGGATGCGCTCGAGCTGGTGCAGCGTCGGCCGCTCGCTCGCGTCGAGTCGCAGCAGCTGGGCAAAGCCGAGCACGGCGTTGAGGGGCGTCCTGAGCTCGTGGCTCATTCGCGACAGGAACTCGGTCTTGGCACGGCTGCTCGCCTCGAGCGCTTCGCGCGCCCGCCGCTCGGCGCGCGCGGTCTGCAGGCCGGCGACGTCGCGGATCACGGCCGTCACCATCGTGCCCCGCTCGGTCGTGAGGCGCGAGAGCGAGGCCTCGACCGGGAACTCCTGGCCGTCGGCGCGCTTGCCGGAGAGCTCCAGCACCTCGCCGGTCCCGGTGTCGGCGCCGAAGCGGGCGTCCGCCGAGGTGGCGGCGCCCGGGGCGCGTGCCGGCCGCGGGAAGAAGCGTCCGACGTCGCTGCCGATGGCATCGGCGGCCGGAACGGCGAAGAGCCGCTCGGCGGCCCGGTTGAACTGCACGACGCGCTGCTGGTTGTCGATCGTCATCACGCCGTCGTTGACCGCGTCGACGAGGCCCGCGATGCGCACTTCGCCCTGGCGCAGCGCGGCCTGCATGGTCACCCGCTCGCTGATGTCGAAGAAGGTCGCGACGGCGCCTTCGAGACGGCCGTCCTTGCGCATCGGGTGGATCCAGTACTCGACCGGGAACGACGAGCCGTCGCGGCGCCGGAACATCGCCTCGACGACGTGCACCTCGCCCGCTTCCGGAGCGGCCGGCGCAGCCGGACGATCGGCACCACCGTCGCCGCGCGGAAATTGGATCAGCCCGCGCATCTCGCGGCCGAGCAGGTCCGATTCGCGTTCGTAGCCGAGCATGTTCAGCGCCGAGCGGTTGATGAAGGTGCAGCGGCCGGCGGTGTCCATGCCGTAGAGCCCCTCGGCGGCCGAGTCGAGCAGCCTCTGGAGTGATTCGCGGCGTGCGAGCAGCTCGGTCTCGGCCGCGGCCTGCGCACGGGTGCTGCGCCGCACGAAGATCAGCCCGCTCAGACCGAGCAGCACGCCGAGCACGAGATTGATGGCGAGCAGCAGCCGCTGGCTGAGGCGCGCACCGTCGCCCAGCTGGGCTGCGAAACGCACCTCGAGCGGCGTCAGTTCGTCATTGAGGCGCTGCGCCTCGCTGCGCAGCGACGTCACTTCCGGCGCCGCGATCTCGCCGGCGACGATGTGCTCGTGCGCCTGCTCGGCCGTGACGCGCATCTGCTCGATGATGCGGTCGCCTTCGGTCCAGGTCGCGACCGCATCGGCCATCAGCGGCGTTCGGTGGAACCACTGGAACAGGCGGATCACGCCGGGCACGTCGCCGGCGTCCGTGCCGGCGGCGATCAGGCCGCGCCGCGCAGCGTCGGCCTGGACCACCGGCTGCTGCATGGCCTCGCGGGCGACGCGATCGCCGAGGGGAAAGGCGAGCGCCCTCAGGAACGCCTGGTAGTCCTCCTCGCGATGGGACTCGGCGTAGTCGACCAGCCGGATGTGCGCGTCCTTCTGGCCCTTCGAGTACAGGCTCTCGCCCGTGACGTAGGCCCGCACCGCCGACATCATGTCGATGCTGACCACCGCCACGCCGAGCTGCAGCGCGACGATGCAGGCGAACACCGTCAGCACCGGCCAGGAACGGGCGCGCGGGCGCGGCTGCGCGAGTCGTCGACCGCGCGGCGCGGCGGCGGCCCGGGTTTTCGTCCTGGGTTTCAAGTCGGGCATCGGCAACGATCGGAGAGCGGATTCTGCGTCCAGGCTCGAATCGACCTCCAGAAGCGAATGCGGACCGCAACGCGCTTGTCCGACGATGGACTGCCGGGTCGGCGATTCCCGCGCAGTGCCCGGGAGCGGACCTCGACCAAGGTCAGGTCGCGTTCATGCAGGGACCGACCCCGGGGCCGCGATCAGTCCAGCACGTGGCGCGCAACTTCGCCGAGCCCGGCAAAGATCATGTCTGGCCCGGCCGAGGCGATCGGCTCGCCGCCGTTGTAGCCGTAGGGCACGGCCCAGGCAGCAACGCCGGCGTTGCGTGCCGC
>JBBSBZ010000021.1:0-22257 GCA_038250795.1 Burkholderiales bacterium
CTGGCCAGCCGCGTCGTGTTCATGGACGAGGGCCGCGTCGCGCTCGACCTGCCCGCGCCAGAATTCTTCGTTCAGGGCGGCCACTCGCGCGCCGATCGTTTTCTCAAAGGAGAGTTGCCATGGTCTTCGGATTGAAGCTGTTGAAGGCGCGGGTCGCCTTCGCCCTCGTACTCGCGGCGACGGCTGTGCTGGCTTCGCTGACGGCCGACGCTCAGGACCGGTTCATCACGATGGCATCGACCACCAGCACCGAGCAGTCGGGCCTGTTCGCGCACCTCCTGCCGGCGTTCAAGGCCGCCACCGGGATCGACGTGCGCGTGGTCGCGGTCGGCACCGGTCAAGCGCTCGACATGGGCCGTCGCGGCGATGCCGACATTCTCTTCGTGCACGATCGCGCCGCCGAGGAAAAGCTGATCGCCGAGGGCTGGGGACTCAAGCGCACCGACGTCATGTACAACGACTTCGTCCTCGTCGGGCCGAAGAGCGATCCCGCGGGCGTGAAGGGCCACGACATCGTCGCGGCGCTCGCCAGGCTGGCGACCACGGCGGCGCCCTTCGTGTCGCGCGGCGACCGCAGCGGAACTCACTCCGCGGAGCTGCGCCTCTGGCAGCTCGCCGGCATCACCGTGCCGGCGGGCAAGCCTGCCGGCTACCTCGCCTGCGGCTGCGGAATGGGTCCTGCGCTCAATATCGCGTCATCGAGCAACGCCTATGCGCTCACCGACCGTGGCACCTGGCTCGCCTTCAAGAATCGCGGCGATCTCGAGATCCTGGTCGAGGGCGACAAGCGCCTCTTCAACCAGTACGGCGTGATCGTCGTCAATCCGGCGCGCCATCCTCAGACCAAGACGGCGCTCGCCCAGGCCTTCGCCGACTGGGTGGTCTCGCCGTCGGGGCAGGCGACGATCGCCAGCTACAAGATCAACGGCCAGCAGCTTTTCTTTCCCAACGCACCGGGCTGAGGCCCTCTGGTCACATCGTGGCGGCGAGCGGCAGGTCGAGCAGGAGGTTCTGCGGCTTGAGCTTGAGCGTGCCGGACTCGCTGGTCGCGAGGCCCAGGTAGACCGGCTTGCCGGCGAGATCGGCGCGCATCTCCGCGACGTCGCCGAACTCGAGCCGGAAGAGTCCGATCAGGCCGCGCAGACGTTCGGGCTCGGGCGTCTCGCCACGCCACAGCTCGTTGAGCAGCGCGGTCGCCTGGACGTCGAGACCGATGTGCCACGACCAGGCCGCATCGTCGATCCGCGCCATCGGGGTGATCGTCGTCTCGATGGCGAGAAAGCGGCGCACCCAGCGCTCGAGGACGCGGGCCAGGGCGCGCAGGCCGGAGTGGGCGCTCGTCATCGTGAACGACAGGCCATGGCCGAGATCGTTCGTGATCTCGTGCGTGAGATCGAGCAGGAAGGGTCGCGGCGAGTCGGCCGAGAGCGCCTCGGCCGCATGCTCGACGGAGAGCACGCGCAACGACGTGCCGCGCAGGGGCGCCTGGGCCTCGCGCAGGAGGCGGCCGATCTCGCCGAAGCCGGCGGTCGCGTGGAGATGGTCGACGGTTTCGAGGTCGCCGGCGAGCACCCGGCCGTCGCTCAGGCCCACGCGCTGGGCGCGGTGCAGGAGCTCGCCGGCGCGATGCTCGAAGGCGTCGTCGCTGCCGGCCAGCATGTCCTGCACGATCGCCGCGACGACGCGGTCGATGAAGACCGCCGGCACCGCGACCTGGCCGCTGCGCATGAGCGCGAGGTAGTAGGCCTCGAGGGTGCCCGCGGCGACGAGAGCGTCGCGAAAGGCGAGGAAGACCTCGTAGTTCTCGCGCGCATCGGCGTCTTCGAGGGCGTGCAGCTCTTGGGCGGTCACCGCGCGCAGCGGCGCGCGCGTCAGCTCGTCGTGCAGGCTGCGCTCTGCCGCGCACGAGTCGGCCACGAGGGCGAGCTGGGGCAGGTCGAGCAGCGTGCGGACGAAGTCCGGGCCGGGGACAAGCCAGCGCGCGTCGATCACGGCGGCCGTCGGTGGATCGGGGCGGGCAGCGGGCATCGACGCCGAGCTTACCTGCCCAGGTGCCGGCGTCGTGGCCGCCGCACGACCTAAACTGGCTGCATGAACGTCATCGGCCTGTGCGGCTACTCGGGCGCCGGCAAGACGACGCTGGTCGAGCGCCTGATCCCCATCCTCCGGCTTGCCGGGCACCGCGTCTCGGTGGTCAAGCACGCCCACCACGCCTTCGACATCGACCACGAGGGCAAGGACTCGTGGCGCCATCGGCAGGCCGGCGCCTTCGAGATCGTGATCGCGTCCGAGCGACGGATGGCGAAGATGCGCGAGTACCCGGCCATCCATGAGCCGGCGGTCGACGACCTGCTCGCCGAGCTGACACCCTGCGACTGGGTTCTCGTCGAGGGCTTCAAGCACGCGCCCCTGCCCAAGATCGAGGTCTGGCGCGCGGCCAACGGCAAGCGAGCGCAGTACGGAGACGATCCCTACGTGATCGCGATCGCCACCGACAGCCGCGGCGAGCTCCCGGTGCCGACGGCGCTGCCGGTGTTCGATCTCGACGATGCCGAGTCGATCGCCGGCTTCATCCAGGCGCAGGAACGTCGCTGCGAATACCGCCGGCCCTAGCCCGGCGCAGCCCTCGTTCGCCGGTCAGGCGATGCGGGCGATGTCGCGGATCACCGTCGGGCCGGCGCGGCGCTCGATCTCGCCGAGCAGGGGCTTGTTCCAGCCGAGCATGAACATCGCCTCGGCGGTGATGAACATCGGCGCGACGACCAGGCCGATGGCATCGTCGACGAAGGCGGGTTTCCTGCCCTCGTACCAGTGGCCGACGAACTGGATAACCCAGCCGACGACGAAAAAGCTCGCGCCCCAGCCAAGCCAGGCCGGGACGCCGCCGTCGGAGACCTGCTGGGCAAGCCAGAACAGGGCGGCGACGACGAGGCTCGACGCGACGCCGAGCACGGCGCTGCCGCGCGTCACGTACCAGGCGGCGACCAGCGCGAAGGCGAGCCATGCCGGCGTCAGCGGAAGGGAGCCGGCATCGACGGCGGGCCGGGCGAGAAAGACGCCGACGGCGAACACGATCATCGGCACGCCGATGAAGTGGCTGACGATGTTGCGCCGGTCGCGGTGGTATTCGGCGTACTGGGCGAGGAGCTCGGTGGCGGTGCGCATGAAGGGCCTCGAAGCGTCGACACGTCGATGGTAGGACAACTCGCTCGCGCGGCCGTGGCATGTCCCGCAAGTCCCCGTGTCCGGGGTGTGAGCGACGTCACAGCCGCGCGCTCCCGACGGCGTCCCGGCTGACAGCGTGGGGGTGGGGCCGCGGGCTACCATCGCGGCGACTTGGACAGCCCCGGGGGAACGACATGCGCATGGACGGCCAGGAGGAGAGCAGCAACGTCGAGGACGCGCGCGGCATGGGCGGTGGCGGCTTCGGCATCGGCGGCCGCAGCCTGGGCATCGGCAGCATCGCCGTCGCCCTCATCGCCGGCTGGATCTTCGGCATCAACCCGCTCACGATCCTCGGCCTCATGGGCGGCGACAGCAGCGCTCCGGTCGTGCAGCAGCAGGGCCCGGCGCCGGCGCCTCCGGCGGACGATGCCGGCGCGCGCTTCGTCTCCCAGGTGCTGCGCAGCACCGAGCAAGTCTGGACCGACATCTTCAAGGAGTCGGGCCGCACCTACCAGCCTCCCAAGCTGGTGCTCTTCAGCGGCAGCTATCCGACCGCCTGCGGCCAGGGCGAGTCGGCGATGGGTCCGTTCTACTGCGCGCAGGACCACAAGGTCTACATCGACCTGAGCTTCTACAGGGTGCTCGAGCAGAAGCTCGGTGCGCCGGGCCAGTTCGCCCAGGCCTACGTCGTCGCCCACGAGGTCGGCCACCACGTGCAGCAGCAGCTCGGCATCATGGACAAGGTCGACGCGATGCGCGGGCGCGGCGGCGAGGCGCAGGCCAATGCGCTCAGCGTGCGCGTCGAGCTGCAGGCCGATTGCTTCGCCGGCGTCTGGGCGGCGCGCTCGCAGAAGGAGCAGGGCTGGCGCCTCGATCCGGGCGACATCGAGACGGCGCTGAACGCTGCCGCGCAGATCGGCGACGACACGCTGCAGAAGAAGTCGCGTGGCATGGTCGTCCCCGAGAGCTTCACCCACGGCACCAGCGCACAGCGCGTCAACTGGTTCAAGCGCGGTGTCGAGAGCGGCAGCGTCGATCGCTGCAACACCTTCGAAGGCCGCGACCTGTAGCGTGGCCTATCGGCGCAGCGCGGCCGTCCAGTCGCAACGCACCAGGCCGGCGCGATGGAGCTTTCTGCGGACCGCGACGTAGGTGCCGGGCAGGAAGATGAGCAGGAAGCAGACGATCTCGGCCCAGCCGGCGTGGACGACGAGGGCCGGCGCGACGCCGACACAGCCGGCGAGCCAGAAGGTGAGCACCATGTCCCAGGCGTGCTTCTCGAGCGGCTGTTCGCGCCGGTGACGCTGGTGCCAGACCTTCAGGCTTTCGAACTGGGCAAGGGTCATGGTGCGCGACCACGCTCCCGTCGTCAGTAGGTCCCGGGAAGCAAGACGCGCTCGTCGACGGTGTGGATGTCCGTGTGGCCGCAAAAGGCCATCGTGATGTCGAGCTCCCTGGCGAGGATCTCCAGGGCCCGGGTGACGCCGGCCTCGCCCATCGCGCCGAGTCCGTAGAGGAAGGAACGCCCGATGAGGGTGCCGCGCGCCCCCAGGGCCCAGGCCTTCAGCACGTCCTGGCCGGAGCGGATGCCGCCGTCCATCCAGACCTCGATCTGCGAGCCGACCGCGTCGGCGATCGCGGGCAGGGCGCTGATCGACGACGGCGCGCCGTCGAGCTGGCGGCCGCCGTGGTTCGAGACGACGAGCGCGTCGGCGCCGCTCGCCGCAGCGAGCTTCGCGTCTTCGACGTCGAGGATGCCCTTCAGGATGAGCTTGCCGCCCCAGAGCTTCTTCACCCATTCGACGTCGGCCCAGCTGAGGCGCGGGTCGAACTGCTCGGCCGTCCACGCGCCGAGCGACGACATGTCGGCGACGCCGGTGGCGTGGCCGACGATGTTGCCGAAGCTGCGTCGCTTCGTGCCCAGCATGCCGAGGCACCAGCGCGGCTTAGTCATCAGATTGAGGATGTTGGCCAGGGTCGGCTTGGGTGGTGCGGTGAGGCCGTTCTTCAGATCCTTGTGGCGCTGGCCGAGGATCTGCAGGTCGAGCGTGAGGACGAGGGCACTGCACTTGGCGGCGCGTGCGCGCTCGATCAGGCGCTCCATGAAGGGCCGGTCGCGCAGCATGTAGGGCTGGAACCAGAACGGCGCCTTGGTGTGCGCGGCGACGTCCTCGATCGAGCAGATGCTCATCATGCTGAGCGTGAACGGGATGCCGAACCTTTCCGCCGCGCGTGCCGCGAGGATCTCGCCGTCGGCGTGCTGCATGCCGGTGAGCCCGGTCGGCGCGATCGCCACCGGCATCGCCGAAGGGATGCCGACCATCGTGGTCGCGATCGAGCGGTTCGACATGTCGACCGCGACGCGCTGGCGCAGCTTGATCTTCTCGAAGTCGCTCTCGTTCGCCCGATAGGTGCTCTCGGTCCACGAGCCGGAGTCGGCGTAGTCGTAGAACATGCGCGGCACCCGCCGCTCGGCGAGCACGCGCAGGTCTTCGATGCAGGTGATGACGGTCATGGACGAAGGTCGCCGTGAAGGTGGCGACGATGCTACGACGCGCCGCCGAAGAGCGGCAGGCTGTCGTCCCCGGGGGTTTCGCGGGCGACGACGGCGCGCGCCGGTGGCGCTTCGGCGAAAGGCGCCGGCGGCAACGGCGCCACCAGATCGGAGAGCCTGGCCAGGGCGCTCGCGCGCACGCCGATCAGGCGCAGCCGCCGCGTCAGGTCGACGCGCTTCAGGCAGAGGCCGCCGGCGCGCCGGATCTCGCGCGCATCGAGCGTGTGAGCGGGCAGCGTGAGGTCGCGCGTCGCGATCCTGAAGTCGTCGAAGCGCAGCTTCACGCCGATCGTCTTCGCCGCGTAGCTCTTGCGCGCCAGGTCGCCCGCGAGCCCCTCGCAGAGCTGCGTGAAGATCGCGCCGAGCTCGCTCCGGTCGCGCACTGCGTGCAGGTCGCGGTCGAAGGTGGTCTCGCGGCTGATCGACTTGGGCTCGCTCGAGGTGACGACCGCGCGGTCGTCGCGGCCGTGCGAGGCCTCGTGCAGCCAGGCGCCGAAGCTGTTGCCGAAGTGCGCGACCAGGAAGTCGCGATCGGCGCCGGCGATGTCGCCGATCGTGTCCAGGCCGAGCGCAGCGAGCTTTTCCGCTGCCTTCGGGCCGATGCCGTTGACCTTGCGGGCGGCGAGCGGCCAGATGCGCGCCGCAATGTCGCCCGCCGAGAGCAGCGTCAGGCCGTCGGGCTTGTCGAGCTCGGAGGCGAGCTTGGAAAGGAGCTTGTTGGGCGTGATGCCGATCGAGCAGGTGAGGCCGGTGCGCTCGTGCACGGCGGCCTTGAGCTCGGCGCCGATCCGTCGCCCGCCGTCCTCGTGGACGCCGGGGAGCTCGCTCAGGTCGACGTAGATCTCGTCGATGCCGCGGTCCTCGACGGTGGGCGCGATCTCGCGCACGGCGGCCTTGAAGAGGCGCGAGTACTTGCGGTACTCGTCGAAGTCGACCGGCAGGAGCACGGCGTCGGGCGCGAGCGCGGCCGACTTCATCATGCCCATCGCCGAGAAGACGCCGAGCTTTCGCGCCTCGTAGGTGCTCGTCGTGACGACGCCGCGGCCGGCGTAGTCGCGCAGAGAGAAGAAGGCGAGCGAGCCGTCGGCCTGGCGACGCGGCTGTCGGTCGCGGCCGCCGCCGATGACGACGGCGCAGCCGCGCAGCTCGGGATATCGAAGCAGCTCGACCGACGCGTAGAACGCGTCCATGTCGAGGTGGGCGATGAGCCGCGGCATGGGCGGAACTGTACGGGCATACAGCCCCTCGTGCCACTCGCCGACGGTGCAAAAGCTGCGACGTCGCTTGTCGCAGAATGAAGAGATGCAAGGCGATGGCTCGGCCGCATCGATCCGCTTCGCGACCCGCGAGGACGCGCTTCGCATCGCCGAGATGTCGCGCGATCACATCGAGCAGGGGCTCGGATGGAGCTGGACGCGCGAGCGCATCCTGCGCAACCTGCGCCATCGCGACACCAACGCGATCGTCGCCGAGCGCGAGGCTGGGTGCGCCGGCTTCGCGATCATGAAGTACGGCGACGACGAGGCACATCTGCTCCTCCTCGCGATCGAGCCCGTGCATCGCCGCCTCGGCGTCGGCAGCACGCTTCTCGAATGGCTCGAACGCTCGGCCCGTGTGGCCGGCATCGCCCGCATCACGCTTGAGGCGCGCGCGAGCAACGAGGCGGCGCGCGCGTTCTACCGACATCACGGCTATGCGCAGGCGCAGGTCCTGCCCGGCTACTACGGCGGACGCGAGACGAGCGTGCGCATGACCAAGGCCTTTGGGCTGTCGAGAAGCGGAGCCCTATGAAGACATTCCAGAGTCGCTTGCGCGCCGCCGCGGCCGCGCTCGGCGTCGCCTCGCTGCTCGCGCCCGCATGCGCGCAGACCCCGCCGATCGATGCCGCGCCACTGCCATTCGCCGACAAGCGCCTGCCCGCGAGCGCCGAGGAATGCGCGGTGTGGAAGCGCGAGCTCGCCTTCGCCCGCTCGGTCGAGGCACACGACGACAGCGCGTTCGCGGCCTTCCTGCATCCGGGCACCGTCTTCGCCGCTGGCACGCCTGAAGCCGAGCGTGGTCGCGACGCTATCGTCAAGAGTTGGGCCGAGATCGTCGACGGCAGAACGATCGCGCTGCGCTGGCGGCCGGGCATCGTTGCGATCGGCGGCGAGCCGGCGATCGCCGTCTCGCGCGGCACGTTCATCCTGCAGCGCATGGCGGGCGGCGTCCCGTCGTTTCGCGTCGGCATGTTCCAGACGGTCTGGGTCCGCGATGCGAAGGACGGCGTCTGGCGCGTCCTCTTCGACGGCAGCGCGACGACATCGGAGCCGATGAAGGACCGCGCCGCGGCCGAGCGCTGGGTGATGGATCAGCCGATGTCGGATTGCGCGGCGTAGCCGCCGCGTGCCAGGCTCCGAAGAACCTGGGTCCCGGGCTCAGGCCCGGATCACGCCGCTCTTGAACATGCCGCGATCGGCGCCGCCGTAAGCGGAATAGAGCGCCATGCTGTCGCGCGGCAGGAGCACGTCGATCGCCCGATCGAGCGCCGCGGTGGCGCGGGCGAGAGATTCACGCTGTGCCGCGACCTGGCCGCTCGCCGTGGCCAGGCGGTTGCGCAGCGCCGCAGGCAGCGGGCCGCTCCTGGCGGCGTCGGAAAACTGGCTGACCGCGATCGCCAGGGCGCGATGGAGCTCGCCGGCGTGCAGGTCGATGTCGGCCGGGTCGCGCGCCCGCAGTGCGTTGCCCAGGGCGGCGAGCCGGGTCTCGACCGCGGCGAGGCGCGTCTCCAGCTCCGGCGAGTGACCGGCGGGGGCCTGCGCGGGGGCCATCAGCCCTTCACCTTGCCGAGGAGCTCCTGCGCATTGGCGATCAGCTTGTCGGCGATGGCCGCATGGTCGACCTTGAAGCTGTTGTTGGCGATCGCGCCGCTGATCTGGGCGACCTTGGCGGTGTCGAAGTCGGGTGTCGAGCCGGTCGAGAGCAGCGTCGAGGCGGTGCTCGAGAGCGCCACCGTGGCGCTCGCGTCGGCAGCCGGAGCTGTCGTCGTCACGTGCTTGGGTGTCGGCGTCGTCTTGGCGACGTCGGCGGCCGCGGCAGGCGTGCCGGCGGCCGAAGTCGCCGGCGGCTTGTTAGCGGGATGTCCGATCTTCATGGGGCTCTCCAAGGGACGCCGGCGATGCCGGAACCGTCATCATGGACGGACTATCGGCCCGGGCAGCGGCGACTTTAGAGATTTTTGGCGCACTCGGTGCCGGACGCGAGCGGCCGCTCACAACAGGATCTCCATCCGGCGCTCGCCCGCGGGCTGGCCGGTGACGATCAGTCCGCTTTCGGTGCGCACGCGCGCCGGCTGCCCTTCGAACCCGTTGGTGATCGCCTGCCCGGAGCTTTCGAGCGTGAACCCCGCGCCCGCGGCGACGACCTTGACCGTCTCGCCGGCGGCGAACCACTGGCGGATCTTGAGGTGGCTCTGCCGCACGGCCTGGCCCGGCTGGAGCGACTGCGCCAGCGTCCTACCGACGACGGCCTTGCGATCGACGATGGCGGGCGACGGCTCGGCGGCGAGGTCCACCTCCTCCTCGTCGAGCGCGGCGTCGGTGACGACGCTGCCCATGGCGGCGCCGGCCGTGACGACGAGCGCCCGGCCCCACACCTTGACCACGATTGGCAGGTAGACGTTCCAGAGCGTCGGCCCGTCCTTGCAGCGCAGGCCGATGCGGCTCTTGCCCCAGAGGCGGATGTTGGGCGGGAGATAGGGCTCGACGCGGGCGCAGGGTGCCAGATGCAGGCGCGGGTCGAGCTGGCCGATGACGACCTCCACCCGGCTTGCGCCCCCGGGCGGCGGCACGCCCAGCGCGAGCGTGCGCACCTGGTCGATCAGGGCCGGCGCGAGCTGCTGCGCTCCTTCCTGGGCATTGGCGGGCCAGGCCGACGCCAGCAGGGCGCAGGCGACGAAGGCACCCCACGCCCAGGCGCGCGGTGCGAGGCGAAGGAGCGGGGCGAACAGGACGATCGGCAGCATGCCGGCACTTTAGAAGGCGTGCGGCTCGGCGCAGGGGTGGAACAGGGCGGCAAATGCGGTCCTATTCGCCGTCTTGCCGACGACGCTCGCTCCGGACAATGCCTTCACGTCGGCGTGGCCCGTCTCGGGCTCGACGCCGCAGCTTCGACGAAAGGAGCACGCGATGCTCAACCGATTGACCGACTCGCTCGACTTCCAGGGGCAGGCGCTGCAGCTGCGTTCGGAGCGCCAGCGCCTGATCGCGAGCAACATCGCCAACGCCGACACGCCGGGCTACATCGCCCGCGACATGGATTTCGCCAAGACGCTGCAGGCCGCGACCGGGAGCCTGTCGTCGGCCTCGACGCTGGCGACCAGCCACGCCGGACATATCGGCGCGGGCTCGCCGGGCTTGGGCGGCGGCCTTGCCGGCAGCGCGCTCACCTACGCGACGGCGGCGCAGACCAATCTCGACCGCAACACCGTCGACATGGACCGCGAGCGGGCGAGCTTCGCCGACAACGCGATCAAGTACGAGGCGACGCTGCGCTTCATCAACAGCAACGTGCGCACGTCGCTGTCGGCGATCACCGGCCAATGATTTCCTGAAGGACTGACATGAGCATGCTGTCGATCTTCAACGTCTCCGGCAGCGCCGCGAGCGCGCAGAGCCAGCGCCTCAACGTCGTCGCCTCGAACCTGGCCAACGCCGACACCGTCGCCGGTCCGAACGGCCAGGCCTACAAGGCACGCCAGGTCGTCTTCCAGACCGAGCTCGTCGGCCAGACGCCGAACGACCCGACCGCCGCGGGCGTGCGCGTCAGCACGATCAGCGAGGACCAGACGCCGGGCAGAAAGGTGCACGACCCCAAGCACCCGAGCGCGGACGCCGAGGGCTACGTCACCTACAGCAACGTCAACGCGGTCGAGGAGATGGTCAACATGATCTCGGCCTCGCGCTCCTACCAGAACAACCTCGAGGTGATGAACACCGCGAAGTCGCTGCTCCTGAAGACGATCCAGCTCGGCCAGGGCTGATTGCCGAACACCGAGAGAACCACCGGAGAACGACCATGGCCGTCAGCGCCACCACCTCCACGACGAACGACGTCACCGTCACCTCGCAAGCGGCCGCGCCGAGCGCCGACGACTCGAAGATCACGGCCGACCGCTTCCTGAAGCTCCTCGTCGCCCAGATGAAGAACCAGGATCCGCTCAACCCGATGGACAACGCCCAGGTGACGAGCCAGATGGCGCAGATCAACACCGTCACCGGCATCGACAAGCTGAACACGACGGTGCAGGGCCTGTCGTCGCAGTTCATGCAGCTGCAGGCGGTGCAGGGCGCATCGCTGGTCGGCCGGGACGTCATCGTGCCCGGCAACAAGCTGAGCATCGACGAGGCCGCCGCCGTCGGCCAGGGCGGCTTCGAGCTCACCGGCGCCGCCGACGCGGTCAAGGTGGAGATCCTGTCGCCGAGCGGCGCCGTCGTGCAGACGCTCAACCTCGGCGCCGAAGGAGCGGGCATCCACAGCTTCGACTGGCCCTCCGGCACCGCGACCAGCGCGAGCGGGCTCACCTTCCGTGTCAGCGCCACCAGCGGCGGCGTCGCGACGACGGCGACGACGCTGATGCGCGACCGCGTCGACGCGATCAGCGTCAGCGGCACCAGCTTCAACCTCGAGCTCGACAGCTCGGGCACCGTGCCCTACAGCTCGGTCAAGGCCTTCAACTGATTCGATTCCACCGCGGCCCCGGCCGCGCCTCCTGAAAGAGCATCGCCATGGGTTTCCAGCAAGGTCTGTCCGGACTCAACGCCTCGAGCAAGAGCCTCGAGGTCATCGGCAACAACATCGCCAACGCGAACACCTACGGCGCCAAGTCGTCGCGCGCCGAGTTCGCCGACGTCTACGCCAACGCGCTCGGCGGCAGCCAGAACTCGGTCGGCATCGGCGTCTCGGTCGCGGCGGTCGCCCAGCAATTCGGGCAGGGCACGATCACGGCCACCGACAATCCGCTCGACATCGCGATCAACGGCAACGGCTTCTTCGAAGTGAGCGACGCCAGCGGCGCAGTCTCGTACACGCGCAACGGCCAGTTCAAGGTCGACCGCACCGGCTTCATCGTCAACGACCAGTCGATGAAGCTGATGGGCTATGCGGCCGATGCCACCGGCACGATCGTCGCCGGCGCGGCGACGGCGCTGCAGATGCCGACCGCGGGCATCACGCCGGCGGTGACGACCAAGGTCAACATGGAGCTCAACCTCGACGCGCGCCTGGGCATCACCCTGCCGGCGGCGGGCGCGCCGATCGACTTCGCCGACCCGACCACCTACAACAACGCGACCTCGCAGACTGTCTACGACGCCAAGGGCCAGTCCGTCGCGCTGACCTACTACTTCCAGAAGTCGGCCACCGACACCTGGAACGTCTACGTCTCGGCCAACGGAACCCCGATCAAGACGGCCGGCGGCAATCCGGCCGCCTCGACGACGATCACCTTCCCGTCGAACGGCGGCGCACCGACGGCGCCGGTCGGCACCGTCGCGCTCGACATCCCCGCCGTCACCAACAGCGTCGGCGCCCTGACGGTGCCGATCAACGGCGTCGCGCTCAGCCTGAGCGGCGCGACCCAGTACGGCTCGCAGTTCGGCGTCACCGACCTGGGCCAGGACGGCTACACCGCGGGCCAGCTGATCGGCGTGCAGGTCGAGAGCAACGGCATCGTCAGCGCGCGCTACTCGAACGGCCAGACCAAGGCCGCCGGCCAGCTCGAGCTCGCCACCTTCCACAACCCGCAAGGGCTGCAGCCGCTCGGGGGCAACGCCTGGGCGCGCAGCTTCACTTCGGGCGATCCGCTCGTCGGCGTGCCGGGCGACGGCAACATCGGCGTGCTCCAGGCGGGCGCGCTCGAGGAGTCGAACGTCGACCTCACGGCCGAGCTGGTCAACATGATCACGGCCCAGCGCACCTACCAGGCCAACGCGCAGACGATCAAGACGCAGGACCAGATCCTGCAGACGATCGTCAACCTGCGCTGATCTCCCCGCTCTGATCGAAGCGAAGGATTACGACGATGGACCGCCTCATCTACCTGTCGATGTCCGGCGCGAAGGCGACCATGCAGCGCCAGGAGACGCTGGCCAACAACCTCGCCAACGTCTCGACGGTGGGCTTTCGGGCCGAGCTGGCGGCGTTTCGCGCCGTGCCGGTCGAAGGCAGCGGCGCGAGCACGCGGGTCTATGCGCTCGAATCGACGCCGGGCTACGACGGCTCGGCCGGTCCGGTCGCGGCGACCGGCCGCAGTCTCGACGTGGCGATGAGCGGAAACGCCTGGCTCGCCGTGCAGGGGCTCGACGGCACCGAGGCGTACACCCGCGCCGGCGCCCTCGACGTCAACGCGGAGGGGGCGCTCGTCACGCGTTCCGGCCTCGCCGTCCTCGGCGACGGCGGACCGATCCAGGTGCCGCCCGACACCCAGGTCGCGATCGCCGGCGACGGCACGGTGAGCGCGACCGGCGCCAACGGTCGCAGCACGGCGATCGGCAAGCTCAAGCTCGTCACGCCCGAGGGGCCGCTCACGCGCGGCACCGACGGGCTCTTTCGCGATGCGGGCGGCGACCTCTCGGCGGATCCGAACGCGCGCGTCCAGGACGGTGCGCTCGAAGGCTCGAACGTGAGCGCGGTCGAGACGATGGTCCAGATGATCTCCGCGGCGCGTCAGTTCGAGGCGCAGATGAAGTCGCTCTCGACTGCCGAGGCCGACGACAAGGCCGCGACGCAGCTGCTCTCGGTCGGCTGACGCATGGCGACGGCGAAACGCCGGCGCGAGCGACAAACTTCCGGTTGAGCGCGCTTTGTGCGCCGGCCGGCTCTCGGTTCGCGCAACGCGTCGTCCGAGAATCCGGGCTTCACTCGACGACTCGCGGACACCCATGTACCGACTCCTTCTCGTTCCTGTCGACGGCAGCGGCGCCGGCACGAGCGGCCTCGACGAGGCCATCAAGATCGCCAGTCACGCCGGGGCGCGGCTGCAGCTCATGAACATCGTCGACGACACCGCCTTCGGCGACGGCGATGCCGGTGAAATGTCGGGCGCGTCGGGTGCGCTCACCAGCATGGTTCGGGAGCAGGGCGAGAAAGTGCTGAAGAAGGCGCAGGCGCGAGCCGAAGCCGCTGGCGTCGTCGCCCAGACCGCCCTGGTGCGGGGCGGCGGGGACTCGCTCCAGCAGCTCGTCGCACGCCAGGCCGAGGAGTCGGGCGCCGACCTCATCGTGCTGGGCACCCACGTCAGCCGCTCGCTCAGCCGGCTCTTCATGAGCCAGGACCTGGGCCACTTGCACAACCTCGTCTCGGTGCCGATCCTGCTGGTGCGCGGCGAAGGCGCGCACGACGGCGTCTCGGTGATCGAGGTGGCGATGACCGAGCCGATGCCGCTCGACTCGAACTGACGCGCGGCCCGCGAGTCTCCAGGGGCCCGGCACAGACCGGGCCCGGCGGCCCGCCGAGATGGCCGCGAAGGTCGCCGCTTTTCGGCGCTTGAGAAGTGGCCCCGCCGGGCGACCATGGCCGGAATTGACCGGAGCCGCGCCATGATGCGTTCCCTTTGGATTTCGAAGACCGGGATGGAGGCCCAGCAGACCCAGCTGGACGTCGTCTCGCACAACCTCGCCAACGTCTCGACCAACGGCTACAAGCGCGAGCACGCCGTCTTCGAGGACCTGATGTACCAGAACCTGCGCCAGGCGGGCGCCTCGACGAGCGATCAGACGCAGCTGCCGACGGGCCTGCAGGTGGGCCTGGGCGTGCGCACGGTCGCGACCTCGCGCAACTTCAGCCAGGGCAGCCTGCAGCAGAGCTCGAACCCGCTCGACCTCGCGGTCCGCGGCAACGGCTTCTTCCAGATCCAGCAGCCGGACGGGACCACCGGCTATACCCGCGACGGCTCGTTCCAGGTGAGCGCGACCGGCCAGCTCGTCACCAACAGCGGCTACACCGTGCAGCCCGGCATCACGATCCCGGCGAACGCGCAGAGCGTGACGATCGGCAACGACGGCACCGTGAGCGTCGTCTTGCCCGGCTCGGCCGCGCCGTCGACCGTCGGCCAGCTGCAGCTCGCGAGCTTCATCAATCCGGCCGGCCTCGAGCCCAAGGGCGGCAACCTGTTCGCCGAGACGGCGGCGTCGGGCGCGCCCCAGGCCGGAACGCCGGGCCTGAACGGCCTGGGTATGGTGACCCAGGGCTTCGTCGAGACCTCGAACGTCAACGTCGTCGAGGAGCTCGTGCAGATGATCCAGACGCAGCGTGCCTACGAGCTCAACTCGAAGTCGATCCAGACCTCGGATCAGATGCTGCAAAGGTTGTCGCAGCTGTGAGCGATCAGGGCATCAGGCGCTTCGCGACGGTGCTCGCCTGCGCCGTCATCTGCGCGGCGGTGTTCGCCGGCCTCACGGGCTGCGACACGGTCAGCGATCGGCTCAATCCGCGTCCGCCGGTCGACATCGCGACGCCGATCTACGCGGCGCCGGTCGCGGTGGTCGCGCCGCCGGTGTCGAACGGCTCGATCTACCAGGCGAACAGATACCGGCCGCTGTTCGAGGACTACCGCGCGCGCCTCGTCGGCGACTCGATCACCATCCAGATCGTCGAGAAGATCTCGGCGACGCAGAAGAGCACGAGCTCGGTCGACAAGAGCGGCAAGGTCGCCGCCGGGGTCACCGCGCTGCCCTTCCTGTCGCTGAACTCGTTCAACCGGGCGAGTGCGGCGGGCACGACGAGCATCAGCTCGGCGGGTGCGGGCACGACCGAGAACACCAACGACTTCTCCGGAACGATCACCGCCGTCGTCACCGGCGTGCTGCCGAACGGCAACCTCCTGGTTGCCGGCGAGAAGCAGATCGGCGTCAACCACAACGTCGACGTCCTGCGCTTCTCGGGCCAGGTCGACCCGCACATGATCCAGCCCGGCAATATCGTCGCCTCGGCGCAGATCGCCAATGTGCGGATCGAGCAGCGCGGCCGCGGCGCCCAGGCCGATGCCCAGGGAACAGGCTGGCTGAGCCGCTTCTTTTTGAACGTTCTGCCGATCTGACGCCGCGAAGAATCGGAAAACGCTTCCCCGTCCCCGCCATGCATCCGATCGACCGCATCCTGCGCGCCTCCATCTTCCTGGCCGCGCTCCTGGCCAGCGCCGCGCTCTGGTGGCCCGCGCCAGCCCAGGCGGCACGGATCAAGGAAGTCGCGTCCGTCCAGGGCGTGCGCATGAACCAGCTGGTCGGCTACGGCCTCGTCGTCGGCCTCGACGGCACGGGCGACTCGACCACCTCGGCGCCGTTCGCGCAGCAAAGCCTGCTCGCGCTCCTGCAGCAGATGGGCGTCACGGTGCCGGCCGGCACCAACATGCAGCTCAAGAACCTCGCCACCGTGATGGTGACGGCGCAGCTGCCACCCTTCGCCCAGCCGGGTCAGACGATCGACGTCACCGTCTCGTCGCTCGCCAATGCCAAGAGCCTGCGCGGCGGCATGCTGATCACGACGCCGCTGAAGGGCGCCGACGGCCAGATCTACGCGATGGCCCAGGGCAACCTCGTGATCGCCGGCGCGGGCGCGTCGGCGGCCGGGTCGAAGGTGCAGATCAACCACCTGAGCGCGGGCCGCATTCCCGACGGTGCGACGGTCGAGCGCAGCGTCGCGACGCCGGTGGCGCAGGGCGACTCGATCCAGCTCGACCTCAACTCGAGCGACTACGCCACCGCGCGCGAAGTCGTGCGCGCGATCAACGACAAGATGGGTGGCGGCACGGCCGACGCTCTCGACGGCCGGGTCGTGCGGGTGCGCATGCCGCCTTCGGCAGACGCGCGCGTCGCCTTCCTCGCCGACATCGAGAACCTCGAGGTCAGGCAGCAGGCGCCGGCGGCCAAGATCGTGATCAACGCGCGCACCGGGTCGATCGTCATGAACCAGGCCGTGACGCTCGCGGCGTGCGCGGTCGCGCACGGCAACCTGTCGGTGACGATCAGCACGACGCCATTCGTGAGCCAGCCGGGCCCGTTCGCCAAGGGCGACACCAAGGTCACCGAGCGGGCTGACATCACGATCACCCAGCAGCCGGGCGCGCTTGTGCAGATGGCGGCGGGCGCGAAGCTCGCCGATGTCGTCAAGGCGCTCAACGTCCTTGGCGCGACGCCGCAGGACCTGCTCGCGATCCTGCAGGCGCTGAAGTCGGCCGGCGCGCTGATGGCCGAGCTCGAGGTGATCTGATGACGGTGTCGGGCGGCCTGCCGGCCATGTCCTCGCTGTCGGGGACGGGCGCATCGAACAACGACGCGGCGTCGATCCAGGCGCTGCGCTCGGCGGCGGTGCGCGACCCGAAGGCGGCGATCCAGGAAACCGCCAGGCAGTTCGAGGCGCTCTTCATGCAGCAGCTGATGAAGAGCATGCGCGAGGCGACGATGAGCTCGGGGATGCTCGACAACGAAGGCACCAAGCTCGGCACCGAGATGCTCGACAGCCAGTACGCGAACAAGATGACCGGCCTGCCCGGTGGCCTCGCGGCGGCGATCGCGCGCCAGCTCGAGCGGCAGATGGGCGGCAGCGCCTCGGCGGCCAAGGCGCCGCCGGCTGCAGCAGGTGCCGCAGCGGGGTCCGCGAAGTCGGGCACGAGCGACACGACGCTGTCTCAGCGCCAGGTCGACTTCGTGCAGTCGGTCCAGGCTTCGGCGCGAACCGCACAGGCGCAGACCGGCATCCCCGCCGCGTTCATGGTCGCGCAGGCGGCGCACGAGTCGGGCTGGGGCCGGCGCGAGATCAGGAACGCCGACGGCAGCTCGTCGCACAACCTTTTCGGGGTGAAGGCCGGCGCCGGCTGGAATGGCCCGGTCGCCGAGATCACGACCACCGAGTACGTCGGCGGCGAGGCGCAGAAGGTGACCGCGAAGTTCCGCTCCTACGCCTCGACCGACGATGCCTTTCGCGACTACGCCAGGCTGATGAAGGAAAGTCCGCGCTATGCCGGCGTGGTCGCACAGGCCGCGCAGGCACCGATGAGCGCCGCCTCGGCGCAGGGATTCGCGCAGGGCCTGCAGCGCGCCGGTTACGCCACCGACCCGGCCTACGCGGACAAGCTCACGCGCGTCATCAACACCACCTTGCGCGTCCAGCGCGCCTCGACATGAGCCGCCGGGCCGTTCCCAAGGCGAATACCCTGGCGCGCAGCGCGGAGGATTCACGATGAGCGTTTCCTCGCTTCTGAGCATCGGCGCGCGGGCGATGACCGCGAACTACGCGGCGCTGCAGGTCACGGGCAACAACGTCGCCAACGCCAACACGGTCGGCTACTCGCGCCAGAGCGTCCAGCTTGCGACCTCGTTCAGCCAGGGAACCTCGACCGGCTTCTTCGGCAAGGGTGTCGACGTCGCGACCGTGACGCGCGCGCACAGCGACTTCCTGACCCGCGAGGCGGCGACCACGGCGTCGCTGGCCGCGGCCGACAGCGCGCGCAGCACCCAGCTCATCCAGCTCGAGAAGGTGTTCCCGACGGGCGAGGCCGGACTCGGCTATGCCGCCCAGCAGGTCTTCAACGCCTTCGTCGACGTCTCGAACAAGCCGACGGATTCGTCGGCGCGCCAGGTCGCGCTGGCCCGCGTCGGCGATCTCGCCTCGCAGTTCAAGAGCGCCTCGGATCAGCTCGACTCGCTCCAGGCGGGCGTGACGCAGGACCTGAAGACCTCGGTCGCGTCGATCAATTCGCTCACCTCGCGCATCGCCGACCTCAACCAGCGGATCGCCAGCCTCAAGGGCACGGGCCACGAGCCCAACGACCTGCTCGATCAGCGCGACACGGCGGTGAGCGATCTCTCGCAGATCGTCCAGGTGACGACCGTCGCGGCCGCCGACGGCACGCTCGGCGTCTTCCTCGGCGGCTCGCAGCGCCTCGTGCTCGGCAGCGAGGCAACGCCGCTCGCCACCGTGACCGACCCGTTCGATCCGTCGAAGGTGAAGATCGGCATCAGCGACGGCGGCAACCTGCGCGCCTTCCCCGACGGCTTCATCGCCGGCGGCTCGGTCGCCGGCCTGCTGCGCGTGCAGAACCACGACATCCCCGACGCGCGCGGACTGATCGGCCAGCTCGCCTCGGCGATCGCCGGCGCGCTCAACTCGCAGCAGGCGCTCGGCCTCGACCTCGGCTCGCCCGCGTCGGCCGGTGGGCCGCTGCTCGCGCTCGGCGCCGCCTCCGTCGCCCCTTCGTCGAACAACGCCAAGGCGGCGGGCGTGGCGGTGGCGTCTTACGTCAACGGTGCCGGCGTGCGGGTGTCGAGCGTCTCCATCGCCGTCGTCGATCCGAAGGAACTCCAGCCGAGCGACTACGAGCTCGTCGCCGATCCGGCGCTGCCCGCGGGCAGCTACCAGCTGACGCGTCTCTCGGACGGCGTCTCGCAGACGGTCACCAACGGCAGCATCGTCGACGGCTTCCGGGTCGACATCGCCGCGCCGGCGCCGGCCGCGCGCGACCGTTTCCTGCTTCAGCCGGTGTCGAACTCGACGCGCTCGATCAGCCGCGTGCTCGACGATCCGAAGGGCATCGCCGCCGCGTCGCCGGTCGCCGCCACCTTCGCCTCCGCCAATACCGGCACGGCAAGTCTCGGCTCGCTGGCGGCGACGAGCGCATCGCTCGACCCGAACCTCACGGCGACGATCACCTTCACCGACAACGTCGGCGGCTACAGCTACAGCCTGGTCGACACGACCGGCGTCGCAGCGACGGTCAACGGCGTCGGCAGCTTCGTCGCCGGGCAGCCGATCGCGCTCAACGGCTTTGCCCTGAATCTCTCCGGCGTGCCGAAGCAGAACGACGTGATCACGGTCGCGAAGACTGCGTATCCGGCCAGCGACAACGGCAACGCCAACGCGCTGCTCGCCCTGCGCGATGCCGGCATCGTCGGCCAGCGCAGCGCCGGCGGCATCGTGACGACGGCCGGCGTCAACGTGACCGACGCCTACGCCGGCGCCCTGGCCGCGGTCGGCGTCCGCGTCCAGAGCGCCGGCCTCGCCGCCGACCAGTCGGCCGCGATCGCAAGTGACGCCAAGACGGCGGTGTCGGAGAAGTCGGGCGTCAACCTCGACGAGGAAGCGGCCCGCCTCATCCAGTTCCAGCAGAGCTATCAGGCCGCGGCCAAGATGCTCCAGGTCGCGCAGACCGTGTTCGACACGCTGCTGCAGATCGGCCACTGATCCCCGGAGCACCGACATGCGCATCAGCACCGCCAACGCCTTCGACGCAGGCATCGATGCGCTCTCGAAGCGCCAGACCGACCTGCAGTCGCTGCAGGACCAGATGACGACCGGCAAGCGCGTCGCCAAGGCGAGCGACGATCCGGCGGCCGCCGCGCGCGCCGAGCGCGCGATGGCCAGCATCGGGCGCACCGTCACGAGCCAGCGCGCCGTCGACGCGAGCCAGGTCGCGATGGCGCAGACCGAGAGCTCGCTCGGCAGCGCCGCGGAGCTGATGCAGCAGGCGCGCGAGCTGATGGTCTCGGCCGGCAACGGCAGCTACACCGACGCCGAGCGCCAGAGCATCGCCAACCAGATCAAGGGCCTGCGCACGCAACTGCTCAACCTGGCCAACCAGGACGACGGCGCCGGCACCTATCTGTTCGGCGGCCAGGGCGCGACGCAAAAGCCCTTCGTCGATGCGCCGGGCGGCGTCCAGTACGCCGCCGCGCCGGGGCAGACGCTCACCGAGCAGACGACCGGCCTGCCGCTCACCACCGACGGCAACGCTGCCTGGTTGACGGCGCGCACCGGCAACGGCGTGTTCGTCACCAGCGCTGCCGCGAGCGTGCAGAACGCCACGATCGACGCCGGGCGCGTCTCGAATCCGAGCGCGCTCACGACCTCGACCTACACGCTCCAGTTCACCGTCGCGGGCGGCGCGACGACGTACGCCGTCTTGAAGGACGGCGCGGCGACCGCCGTCGTCAACGCGCCCTATGTCTCGGGCCAGGCGATCGACGTCGATGGCATGACCGTCGCAGTCAGCGGCGCGCCGGCGACCGGCGACCAGTTCACGCTCGCCCCGTCGACGCCGACGCTGAGCGTGTTCGCGACGCTCGACAGAGCGATCGCCGGCCTGCAGACCGCCGGCCGCACGGGCTCGCAGATCAGCCAGGCCAATGGCGACAGCCTGCGCGACATGGATTCCGTGATGAACAACCTCGGCGCCGCGCGCGCCGCGGCCGGCCAGGTCCTCAACCGGATCGACAGCGAGACCAGCCGGCTCGACACCCAGAAGGTCGCGAGCACCACCGAGCGCTCGAACGCGGAAGATGTGGACATGGTGCACGCGATCTCGGACTTTCAGAACAAGCAAAGCGGCTACGATGCGGCGCTCAAGTCGTATTCGATGGTGCAGCGCCTGTCGCTCTTCCAGTACGTGAACGGCTGAGGACGCGGCGGCGCAGTCGCCGCGAGTGCGCCGGGCCGCCACCGGCGCTGGGGCCTCTGGGAGCTTTTTGACCTTGCTCGACGTTGCGATCCTCGGCCAGGTGGCCCTCGGCTACTCACCGTTCATCGACCGCAACCGCGCGGTCGCCGCGACGCGCCTCTCCGTCTACCCGCTGCGCCCCGACGCGACGCTCGACGTCGCCCAGCTGCTGCACGCCGTCGGCGACGTCTGGCCGGCGAGCGGCGGAAACGTCTCGCTCAACGTCGTGAGCGAGAGCCTGCTCCACGACCTGCTCCAGGCCAGTCCTTCGGCCAACCTGATGGTCGAGGTGCCGAACTTCATGGCCGCCGACCCGGGCAACGTCGACGCCATCGTCCGGCTGCACGGCAACGGCAACACGCTCCTGCTCAAGGGCCGCCCGAACGCGCCGCTGCCGCGCGAGGTGCTGCCCTGCTTCAAGTACTCGATCATCGATCTCTCGGACGACCGCCGGATCACCGAGACGACGGCGTCGACGTCGGCGCCGCCTCCGGCCGGCGTGACGCGCTCGATCGCCCATGTCCAGTCCGGCGTGCGCACCGTCGCCGAGATGGAGGCGAGCTTCTCGCGCGGCGCCCACGCGGTGCTCGGCTGGCCGATCGACGACGCGATCAGCGCCACGGCGGCGCGCACCGGCAAGGCGACGGCACAGCCCGACCTGCAGGTCGTCGTCGAGCTGATCCGTCGCGTCGATGGCGAGGAGCCGATCGAGCGGCTCGAGAACACCCTCAAGCGCGATCCCTCCCTCGCCTTCAAGCTGCTGCGCTACATCAACTCGCCGGCGTTCGGGTTGCGCGTCGAGATCAGCTCGTTCCGCCACGCGATCATGTTGCTCGGCTACCAGCGCCTGAAACGCTGGCTCGCGCTGCTGCTCGCGACCGCGAGCAAGGACGTCAACCAGCGCCCGGTGATGTTCGCGGCCGTCCGCCGAGGCCTCCTGATGGAAGAGCTCGTGGCCGGCAACGGCGACGAGGAGATGCGAAGCGAGATGTTCATCTGCGGCGTCTTCTCGCTGCTCGACCGGATGTTCCAGGAAAGCTTCGCCAAGCTGCTCGGCTCGATTCCGGTGCCC
>JBBSBZ010000022.1:0-22053 GCA_038250795.1 Burkholderiales bacterium
CACGGCGACGGAGTCCTCCCAGCCGAGGCAGGCGTCGGTGATGCTCTGCCCGTAGACGAGCCGGGCCGGGTCGTCCTTGCCGGCGACGAACTTCTGCGCGCCTGCCTGGAGGTGGCTCTCGACCATCACGCCGAAGATGCAGCGGCTGCCGGCCTCGAGCTGGACGGCGATATCGCGCGCGACGTCGACCTGTCGCGAATGGAGCTTGCTGCTGTTGGCGTGGCTGCAGTCGACCATCAGCGTGCACGGCAACTTCGCGGCTTCGATCTCCCGGCATGCCGCGGCGATCGAGGCCGCGTCGTAGTTCGGCGCCTTGCCGCCGCGCAGGATCACGTGGCAGTCGGGGTTGCCGCGCGTCTCGACGATCGCCACCTGGCCGTTCTTGTGCACCGAGAGGAAATGGTGCGGCCGCGCGGCGGCCTGGATCGCGTCGATCGCGATCCGGATGTTGCCGTCGGTGCCGTTCTTGAAGCCGATCGGCGCCGACAGGCCCGAGGCGAGCTCGCGGTGCACCTGGCTCTCGGTCGTGCGCGCGCCGATCGCGCCCCAGGCGATCAGGTCGCCCAGGTACTGGGGCGAGATGACGTCGAGGAACTCGCTGCCCGCCGGCATGCCGAGCCGGTTGATCTCGAGCAGGAGCTGGCGGCCGATTCGCAGGCCCTCGTCGATGCGATAGCTCTCGTCGAGGTAGGGATCGTTGATGAGCCCCTTCCAGCCGACGGTCGTGCGTGGCTTCTCGAAATAGACGCGCATGACGATCTCGAGCGTGCCGGCGAATCGCTCGCGTTCCGCCTTGAGCTTCCTGGCGTATTCGACCGCCGCGAGCGGGTCGTGGATGGAGCACGGGCCCATGATGACGAGCAGGCGGTCGTCCTCGCGCCGCATGATGCGACGCACGTTCTCTCGCGTGGTCGCGATCTGCTGCTCGACCGGCGTGCCCGCGATCGGGAAGAAGCGGATCAGATGCTCCGGCGGCGGCAGGGGCATCACGTTCTCGATCCGCAGGTCGTCGGTGCGGCTCGTGCGCTCGCCGTTCGCATACGCAGACTCGCCGGCGGACGTCGACTTGCTCTTGGTCATGGCATTTCTCCTTCGGGTCGCAATCTGCGAAGCAAAACAAATCAGCAAAGCAAAAAAAACCGCCGGGGGCTGCCCGGCGGTCTTGGATTCGGTTTGCGCTTTCTTCGTCTAGGCGCCAGCCTCTCCATCCGCCGAGCGGTGCGAGAACGCAAAATACGCGTAGAACCAAGTGCGCGAGGTCATGGCGGCAATGTAGCACGCCGCCCTCACGCGACTCAACATCGAAGGAGACAGAAGTCATGGATCGCAGGAATCTGTTGTCAACGGGCAGCGCAGCCGCGGTCGCCGCCCTCGCCGGATGCGCCACCGGCACGCCCGCGTCGTCGTCGGGCTCGCGCACGGTCTTCAGCGTCGCCCAGCCGATGCTGCCGATCGTCGGCACGAGCGAGATGTTCCCGGTCCGGCGCATCTACTGCATCGGCCGCAACTACGCGGCGCACGCCCGCGAGATGGGCTCCGACCCGAACCGCGAGCCGCCGTTCTTCTTCCAGAAGCGAGCGACGCGATCCAGTTCGTCGCCGTCGGCACCACCGCCGACCATCCGTACCCGACGCTTACCAAGAACTACCACTACGAGATCGAGCTCGTCGCGGCGCTCGGCAAGGGCGGCCGCAACGTGCCCGTCGAAAGCGCACTCTCGCTCGTCTACGGCTACACCATCGGCCTCGACATGACGCGGCGCGACCTGCAACGCGCGATGGGCGAGGAGAAGAAGCCCTGGGAGATCGGCAAGAGCTTCGATCGCTCGGCGCCGATGGGCCCTCTGCACCGTGTCGCCGACGTCGGCCACTTCACCAAGGGAGCGATCTCCCTCAAGGTCAACGGCGTCGTCAAGCAGAGCGCCGACCTGAGCATGATGACGTGGAATGTTGCCGAGCAGATCGCCAAACTCTCCGAGGCTTTCGATCTGATGCCGGGCGACCTGATCTACAGCGGCACGCCGGCCAACGTCGGCCCGGTGGTGCCGGGCGATGTCATGCAGGGCTCGATCGCCGGGCTGCCGACGCTCGACGTCCGCGTCACCGGAACGAAGAACGCCTAGGCGGTGCCGCCCACGGTCAGGCGGTCGATGCGCAGTGTCGGCTGGCCGACGCCGACCGGCACGCTCTGCCCTTCCTTGCCGCAGACGCCGACGCCGGTGTCGAGCCTCATGTCGTTGCCGATGGCGCTGACGCGGGTGAGCGCGTCGGGCCCGTTGCCGATCAGGGTCGCGCCCTTCACGGGGTACTGGATCCTGCCGTTCTCGACCCAGAACGCCTCGCTCGCCGAGAACACGAACTTGCCGCTCGTGATGTCGACCTGGCCGCCGCCGAAGTTGGTGGCGTAGAGGCCGCGCTTGAGCCCTGCGATGATCTCCTCCTTCGTCTTGTCGCCGGAGAGCATGTAGGTATTGGTCATGCGCGGCATGGGCACCGCGGCGTAGCTCTCGCGCCGGCCGTTGCCGGTGGCCGCGACCTTCATCAGGCGCGCGTTCATCGAGTCCTGGAGGTAGCCCTTCAGGATGCCGTCCTCGATCAGCACGTTTCGCTGCGTCGCATTGCCCTCGTCGTCGACGTTGAGCGAGCCGCGCCGATCGGGCAGCGTGCCGTCGTCGAGCACGGTCACGCCCTTGGCGGCGACGCGCTGACCGATGCGCCCCGTGAAGGCGCTCGCACCCTTGCGGTTGAAATCGCCTTCGAGGCCGTGACCGATCGCCTCGTGCAGCAGCACGCCGGGCCAGCCCGGGCCGAGGACGACGCTCATCATCCCGGCCTTCGCGGGCCGCGCTTCGAGGTTGGTGAGCGCAGCGCCGACCGCCGCACTCACGTACTCCTCGATCACGTCGTCCTGGAAGTAGCCCAGGCCGAAGCGGCCGCCGCCGCCGCCGCTGCCCGTCTCGCGGCGCACCGCGCCGTCCTTGGTCTGCTCGGCGATGACGGTGAGCGAGAGACGCACGAGCGGCCGCACGTCGGCGGCGATCGTGCCGTCGGCGCGCGCGACGAGGATGACGTCGTACTCCGCCGCGAGCCCGGCCATCACCTGGACGATGCGCGGGTCCTTCTTGCGCGCGAGCTGCTCGACTTTTTCCAGCAGCGCCACCTTCTGCGTGCTGTCGAGCGTGGCGATCGGGTCCATCGGCGCGTAGAGAACGCGGCTCGAGGCGAGCGAGCGCTTCCCGCCGACCTTCACGCGCCGGCTCTGCCCCGAGGCCGCGATCGTGCGCACGGTGCGGGCGGCATCGAGCAGCGCCGCCTCGGAGATGTCGTCGGAGTAGGCGAACGCCGTCTTCTCGCCCGCGACGGCGCGCACGCCGACGCCCTGGTCGATGCCGAAGCTGCCGCTCTTGACGATGCCCTCCTCGAGGCTCCAGCCCTCGCTGCGCGTGTACTGGAAGTAGAGGTCGGCGTCGTCGATCCGGTGCACGGCGATCGTCGCCAGCGCTGCCTTGAGCTTGGCCTCGTCGAGACCGAAGGGCTCGAGCAGGAGCGAGCGGGCAATGGCGAGGCGCTCGATCGTGGGTTCGCGCGAAATCATGGGGGCCGGCTCCGGTCGGTGGTGCGCAAATGCAGGGGCGCAGTCTTTCACAGATCTTTACGGCCGGCGAGTCGACGGGCTTCCCGGCGTGCCGTTGTGGACAGGCGGGCCCGCAACACCTCTCGCTTACCACAGCCACCAGGACAGCCTCATGAACAAGTTCACCCACCTCGCCACCGGCGTCACGCTGGCGATCGCCTCGATCGGCGCGTTCGCGCAAGCCACCGCTCCCGTCACGCCGCGCGTCGACCAGCGCGAGGCCAGCCAGCAGCAGCGCATCGACAACGGCGTCGCCTCCGGACAGCTCAACGCCCGCGAGACCCGCCGCCTCGACAAGCAGCAGGGCCGGATCGCAGCGGTCGAAGCGAACGACAAGGCCGACGGCAAGGTCACCGTCAAGGAGCGCCGCCACCTGCATCGCATGCAGGACCGGGCGAGCAAGAGCATCCGCGCCGAGAAGCACGACGCCCAGGTCGCGCCGAAGCCGTAGCCGTCGCGCGCCTCGACGTCGTCGCCGATCAGTCTTCGGCGGCGACGTCCCGTTCCGATCGGCCCTTGAGCTCGAGCGCACGCGCATAGAGCAGATTGCGCGGCGCGCCACCGATCTCGGCGGCCAGCGCGACGGCCTGCTTCAGCGGCAGGGCCGCCAGCAGCGGCGCCAGGAGCGCATCGTGCGCCTCTGACGCTGCCGCGATCTCGTCGGCCGCGGGCAGGGCATGCAGGACGAGCGCGAATTCGCCGCGCGACCGGTTCGCTTCCGCGGCGAGCCAGCCGGGCAGAGCGTGCGCCGGCATCGTCGCGACCTGTTCGAACTGCTTGGTGAGCTCTCGCCCGATCGTCACCGTCCGCTCCGGGCAGCTCGCCGCCAGCTCGGCCGCGAGCGCCTCGATCCGGTGCGGCGCCTCGAGCACGATCTGCGTGGCGGTCGCGCCGGCGACCGCGGCCAGCACGCGGGATCTCTCGCCCCCGCGGGCGGCGAGAAAGCCGACGAACGAGAAGCCGGTCGAGCGTGAGTCGCCAGCCGCGGCGAGAGCCGCCAGCGCGCTGCTCGCGCCAGGCAGCGGCACGACGCGGTGGCCGGCGGCGCGCACCGCGGCGACGAGCGCGGCCCCTGGGTCGCTGACGGCGGGCGTGCCGGCGTCGCTGACATAGGCGACGCGCTCGCCGCGCGCGAGCCGCTCGACGAGCGCCTGCGCGGCGTCACGCTCGTTGTGCTCGTGCACCGCGACGAGCGGCTTGACGAGGCCGAAGTGGCGCAGCAACGCGGCGCTGTGGCGCGTGTCCTCGCAGGCGATCGCGTCGACGAGCGCGAGCACGTGGAGCGCCCGCAGGGTGATGTCAGCCAAGTTGCCGATCGGCGTCGCGACGACATAGAGCGCGCCCGCGGGATACTGCTGATGGCCGGCGGCCAAGGCCGCGGCCTCCACAAGCTTCGATCCCTCCAGCACAGGCCTCGCCTCCCTACACGACGCATGGCGCCGATCCCGGCCACCACGAAGTCGCTCGGCGATGCCGCCGAAGCGAGGGCGCTCGCCCACCTGACACGGGCCGGGCTGGTGCTGGTCGAGCGCAATTATCGGGTGGCGCGCGGCCCGAGCGCCAGGGGTGGCGAGGTCGACCTCGTCATGCGCGAGCGCGACGGCACGCTCGTCTTCGTCGAGGTGCGGGCACGCAGCGACGACCGCTTTGGCGGCGCGGCGGCGAGCATCGGCGCGGCCAAGCGACGGCGCATCGTCTTCGCGGCGATGCACTACCTGCGCGACCAGCCGCGCCCGCCGCCGTGCCGCTTCGATGTCGTCGCCGTCGACGGCGAGCGCGTGTCATGGCTGCGCGCGGCCTTCGACGCCTCGTGAAGCGACGGAGCACATCCGATCGATCGAACCTTGTCGAAAAGTCCGTGTCATATCATCCATGACCATGCTCGAACAACGCATCCAGCAGCAGTTTTTCGACAGCGCCGACCTCAAGTACGCGGCCGCCGAGGTCCTCTCCAAGCCGATCGCCGACGCGGTCAGCGCGATCGTCGGCTGCATCACGGGCGGCGGCAAAGTGCTGGCCTGCGGCAACGGCGGCTCGGCCAGCGACGCGCAGCACTTCGCGGCCGAGTTCGTCGGCCGCTTCGAGCGCGAGCGGCCCGGTCTCGCCGCGATCGCTCTCACGGTCGACACCTCGATCCTCACCGCGGTCGGCAACGACTACGGCTTCGAGGTGGTCTTCGCCAAGCAGGTCCAGGCGCTCGGTGCGCCCGGCGACGTGCTGCTCGCGCTCTCCACCAGCGGCAACTCGGCCAACGTGCTGGCGGCGATCGCCGCCGCTCGCGCGAAAGACATGACCGTCGTCGCCCTCACGGGGAATACCGGCGGCAAGATCGGCGAGCGGCTCACCGAGACCGACGTCCACATCTGCGTGCCTCACGAGCGCACCGCGCGAATCCAGGAGGTGCACCTCCTGGTTCTGCACTGCATGTGCGACGCGGTCGATCTGCAACTGCTCGGCGAACAGGAAAACACATGAACCGCTTGCTCTCTTCGCGCTCGCGCCTCGGCGCCCTCGCTCTTCTCACCGTCGCGGCCTCCGTGCTCGCGGGTTGCGCCGCCGTCGTCATCGGCGGGGCCGTCGTCGGCACGGCCATGGTCGCGACCGACCGCCGCACTTCCGGAACCCAGGTCGAGGACGAGGTCATCGAGCTCAAGGCCAAGGGCCGGATGAGCGAAGCCTTTCCCAACGACGACATCGCGCGCATCAACACCACCTGCTACAACCGGATGGTGCTGCTCACCGGCGAGGTGCCGACCGACGCCGACAAGACCCGGGCCGAGCAGGTCGCGGCGCGCATCGACAACGTGCAGTCGGTCGTCAACGAGTTGAGGGTCGGGCCGCCGAACACGTTCAAGGAGAAGACCGCCGACGCCTTCATCACCACCAAGGTGAAGGCCAGCCTCGTCGACGCCAAGGACCTGTTCGCCAACTCGATCAAGGTCGTGACGCATCGAAGCGTCGTCTATCTCATGGGCCGGGTCACCGAGCGCGAGGCGACGCGTGCGAGCGAAGTGGCGCGCGGCGTGGCCGGCGTCGCCAAGGTCGTTCGCGTGTTCGACATCGTCACCGAGTCCGAGCTCGCCGAGACCCAGCCGAGGTCGCTCGCCAAGCCCGCGAGCTCGCCGTCGTGATCGCGCCCGCGACGGGCGCGATTCGGGTTACCCGAGGCGCGTGATCAGGCTCGAGGTGTCGAAGCGCCTGCCGCCCCGGGCCTGCACGTCGGCGTAGAACTGGTCGACCAGCGCCGTCACGGGCAGTCGAGCACCGTTGCGGCTCGCTTCGTCGAGGGCGATGCCGAGGTCCTTTCGCATCCAGTCGACCGCAAAGCCGAAATCGAACTTGCCGTCGATCATCGTCGGCCCGCGGTTATCCATCTGCCAGCTCTGCGCCGCGCCCTTGCCGATCACCTCGAGCACGGCCTTCATGTCGAGGCCGGCCTTCTGGCCGAAGGCGATCGCCTCCGACAGGCCCTGGACGAGCCCGGCAATCGCGATCTGGTTGACCATCTTGGCGAGCTGGCCCGAGCCGCTCGGCCCGAGCAGCGTCATCGCCTTGGCGAAGGCCATCGCCAGCGGCCTGGCCTCGGCGAACGCCTTCTCGTCGCCGCCGCACATCACGGTGAGCGCGCCGTTGACGGCGCCGAGGTTGCCGCCCGAGACCGGCGCATCGACGAACGTCAGGCCCTTTTTCTGCGCCTCGGCGGCGAGCTCGCGTGCGACCGCGGCCGAGGCCGTCGTGTGGTCGACGAAGATCGTGCCCGTCTTCATGCCGGCGAAGGCGCCCTCGGCACCGAGCGTCACCGAGCGCAGGTCGTCGTCGTTGCCGACGCAGCAGAACACGATCTCCGCGCCGCGCGCCGCCTCGGCCGGCGTCGCTCCGCGCTTGCCGCCGTGCTTGGCGACCCAGGCGTCGGATTTCGCTGCGGTGCGGTTGTAGACCGTTACGCGGTGGCCGGCCGCAGCGAGGTGGCCCGCCATCGGATCGCCCATGACGCCCAGGCCGAGGAAGGCCACGTCGCGGGCGGGGATCTTGTCGTAGGTCTTGGTGGCCATGGGGTGTCTCGAGAGGGGTAGAAACGAAAACGGCCCCGAAGGGCCATCGCGAAGATCAGCCGGCGTGAGCGGACGCCTCGGCGCCCGGCTCCCGAGGGCCTACTTTACGATCTGCAGGTGCTCGGTGCCGGCGTTCAGGTCGCTCGAGCGGGCGCGCTGGCTGTGCAGCTTGATCTGCAGGCGCAGGTCGTTGACCGAATCGGCATTGCGCAGCGCGTCCTCGAAGGTCACGGCCTGGCTCTCGTAGAGGTCGAACAGGCTCTGGTCGAAGGTCTGCATGCCCAGCTCGCGCGAGCGCTTCATGATCTCCTTGATCTCGGAGACCTCGCCCTTGAAGATCAGGTCGGAGATGAGCGGCGTGTTGAGCATGATCTCGACCGCCGCGACCCGGCCCTTGCCCTCCTGGCGCGGCAGCAGGCGCTGCGAGACCAGCGAGCGCAGGTTGAGCGAGAGGTCCATCAGCAGCTGGTCGCGCCGCTCTTCCGGGAAGAAGTTGATGATCCGGTCGAGCGCCTGGTTGGCGCTGTTGGCGTGCAGGGTCGCCAGGCAGAGGTGGCCGGTTTCGGCGAAGGCGACGGCGTGCTCCATCGTCTCGCGGTCGCGGATTTCGCCCATCAGGATCACGTCCGGCGCCTGGCGCAACGTGTTCTTCAGCGCGATGCCCCAGTCTTCGGTGTCGATGCCGACCTCGCGCTGGGTGATGATGCAGTTCTTGTGCGCGTGCACGAACTCGACCGGGTCCTCGATCGTGATGATGTGACCGAAGGAGTTCTCGTTGCGATGGTCGACCATTGCCGCAAGCGACGTGCTCTTCCCGGAGCCGGTGGCGCCGACGAAGATCACCAGGCCGCGCTTGGCCAGGGCAATGTCCTTCAGGATGTGCGGCAGGTTCATCGTGTCGATGGTCGGGATCACCTGCGGGATCGTCCGCATCACCAGGCCGACGTTGCCCTGCTGCACGAAGGCGTTGACGCGAAAGCGGCCGATGCCCTGCGGTGCGACCGCGAAGTTGCACTCCTTGGTGCGCTCGAACTCGGCCGCCTGCTTGTCGTTCATGATGGCGCGCGTCAGGGCCAGCGTGTGCTGGCCGTTGAGCGGCTGCGGCGAGACCTTGGTGACCTTGCCGTCGACCTTGATCGCGGGCGGGAAATCGGCGGTGAGGAAGAGGTCGGAGCCGGCACGCGACACCATCAGCCGAAGCAGGTCGTTGACGAATTTCGATGCCTGGTCGCGTTCCATGTCTTGGCTCCTGCTCGGCTCAACCCGGGAAGTTTTCCGGGAACTTCGCCTTGCCGCGCGCTTCGGCGGGCGACACGATGTTGCGCCGGACGAGATCGGCGAGGTTCTGGTCGAGCGTCTGCATGCCCAGGCTGTTGCCGGTCTGGATCGACGAGTACATCTGCGCGACCTTGTTCTCGCGGATCAGGTTGCGGATCGCCGCCGTGCCGAGCATGATCTCGTGCGCCGCGACGCGGCCCGCGCCGTCCTTGGTCTTGCAAAGGGTCTGCGAGATCACGCCGATCAGCGACTCCGAGAGCATCGAGCGGACCATCTCCTTCTCGGCCGCGGGGAAGACGTCGACGATCCGGTCGACGGTCTTGGCGGCGCTCGAGGTGTGCAGCGTGCCGAACACGAGGTGGCCGGTTTCCGCGGCGGTGAGCGCCAGGCGGATCGTCTCCAGGTCACGCATTTCTCCGACCAGGATGCAGTCCGGGTCCTCGCGCAGCGCGGAGCGCAGGGCGTTGGCGAACGACAGCGTGTGCGGCCCCACCTCGCGCTGGTTGATGAGGCACTTCTTCGACTCGTGCACGAACTCGATCGGATCCTCGACCGTCAGCACGTGGCCGAATTCGTTCTCGTTGAGGTGGTTCACCATCGCCGCGAGCGTCGTCGACTTGCCCGAGCCGGTCGGCCCGGTGCAAAGCACCATGCCGCGCGGCTTGAGCGACAGCTCGGCGAAGATCGCCGGGCAGTTGAGCTGCTCGAGCGTGAGGATCTTCGAGGGAATCGTCCGGAACACGGCGCCGGCGCCGCGGTTCTGGTTGAAGGCGTTGACGCGAAAGCGGGCCAGACCCTGGATCTCGAAGGAGAAGTCGCATTCGAGCGACTCCTCGTAGTTCTTCCTCTGCGAGTCGTTCATGATGTCGTACACCATGTCGTGCACCTGCTTGTGCTCGAGCGGGTCGACATTGATGCGGCGCACATCGCCGTGAACGCGGATCATCGGCGGCAGGCCGGCCGACAGGTGCAGGTCGGACGCCTTGTTCTTGACCGAAAACGCCAGCAGCTGGGTGATGTCCATGGGTCTTCAGGAAATGAGTGCCGGGTCGCGTCGCGTCGACGCGGGGCCTCGGGTTGCTCCGGTCGGCCAATCGCAATGATCGCAGACAAGCTCGCCCAAGTGAACGCGCGCATTGCAAGCGCTTGTGCGGCCGCAGGACGCCCCGTGCAAAGCGTCACGTTGCTCGCCGTGAGCAAGACCTTCGATTTCACGGCCGTGGCCGAAGCGCACGCCGCGGGGCAGCGCAGCTTCGGCGAGAACTACGTCCAGGAGGCGCTCGACAAGATCGAGGCCTCGTCGGCGCTGGTCCCTCGGCCCGAATGGCATCTGATCGGTCCGTTGCAGGCTAACAAGACGCGCGTCGTCGCCGAGCGCTTCGACTGGGTCCAGTCGATCGATCGCCTGAAGATCGCCGAGCGGCTGAGCGCGCAGCGGCCGGAGTCGATGGCGCCGCTCTCGGTGTGCCTGCAGGTCAACATCAGCCGCGAGGCGACCAAGAGCGGGCTCGATCCGGCGGAGGTCGTTGCCGTGGCGCGCGCCGTCGCGGCGCTGCCGCGCCTTCGCCTGCGCGGCCTGATGGCGATTCCCGAAGTGTCCGGCGATCCGGCCGCCCAGCGCGGGCCGCATCGTGCCCTGCGCGAGCTTTTCGAAGCGTTGCGCGCCGAAGGGCTCGCCGTCGACACGATTTCCGCCGGCATGAGCGACGACCTCGAAGCCGCGATCCTCGAGGGCGCGACGATGGTCCGCGTCGGCAGCGCGATCTTCGGCCGTCGGTCTCAGGGATCCCAGAGGTGATGACGCCGGTGCCAGTCCTCGAGTGATTCATCGGGCCAGCGCCGCGAGTGCACATGGCCCTTGCCCTTGGGCACGTCGACCCACGGCGCCACGTACTCGAGCGCCGCTTCGACGACTTCGGGCGGCTTCGGCAGCGGCGTGTCGATCGCCGACGCATGCGGGTGGATCAGGTCGGGCCAGCGCGGGTCCCAGAGCCAGAGCGCGCTGCCGCAGGCCGTGCAGAAGCGCCGCTCGGCCTTCGACCGTTTCGTGCGCTGGCCCGGCTCGCGGATCAGCGCCCGATAAGTGCCGAGGTGGGCCGCGCCGCGCACCTTCATCGTTTTCGCTTCCGCGCCCAGGTTGATCGCGAAGCCACCGCCGCCCGCCGTCTTGCGGCAGATCGAGCAGTGGCAATGCATGAACGGCACCGGGCACGGCGCGCTGACGCGAAACGAGACCTTGCCGCAGTGACACGAGCCTTCGAGCTGCATGCGGCAGGGAGGGCAATCGACGTGCTCGCCGCACGGGAGTTCGGCTCGCGCCCTCGTAAACTGGGCCGATGGAAACGATTGCGTTCATCGGCGGCGGCAACATGGCGAGCGCCGTCATCGGCGGCGTGGTCGGCGCCGACCGGCCGGGCGACCGCATTGTCGTCGTCGAGCCGAACGCGGCGCAGCGCCAGGCCTTGATCGACAGGTTCGGCGTCCGTGCGTCGGCCAGCGCCGACGCCCACCTCGCCGACGCGGCGCTCGTCGTCTGGGCGGTGAAGCCGCAGATGTTCGCCGCGGCCGCCGCGCCGTGTCGCGAGCACGTCGGCGCGGCGCTGCACCTGAGCGTGATGGCCGGCATCCGCAGCGACGCGATCGCCCGTGCCGTCGCGAGCGAGCGCGTCGTGCGGGCGATGCCGAACACGCCGGCGCTGATCGGCCAGGGCATCGCGGGGCTCTTCGCCCGCGCGGCCGTCACCACGGCCGATCGCGCCCGGGTCGAGGCGGTGCTCGCGCCCACCGGACAGACGCTCTGGGTCGACGACGAAGCTGCGCTCGACGCGGTCACGGCGCTCTCCGGGTCGGGCCCGGCCTACGTCTTTCACCTGGTCGAGGCGATGCTCGAAGCGGCGCGCCGCATGGGCCTGCCCGACGACGCGGCACGACGGCTCGCCGTCCAGACGATCGCCGGCAGCGCTGCGCTCGTCGCCGCCTCGTCGGAGTCACCGGAGACGCTGCGCCGCAACGTGACCTCGCCCGGCGGCACGACGCAGGCTGCGCTGGCGGTGTTCGAGGCGCGTGGCGTGAAGGCGGCGGTCGTCGAGGCGATCCTCGCCGCGCGCGACCGCGCCAGGGAGCTCGGCGACACGCTCGGCGAAGAGCCCGGCGCGCCCGGCTGACCGTCAGGCGCGAGGGCTACAGTCTTGGGCGCGCCCACCGGCGCGTCCCTCGCAGCACAACGAGCCAGCCCATGAGCTACCTCTCCTACCTGTCGCCGACGGCCACGAGTCCCTGGCACACCTACCTGTCGCAGGTCGACCGTGTCCTGCCCTACCTCGGCCACCTCGCCCACTGGTCGGAGACGCTCAAGCGCCCCAAGCGCGCACTCATCGTCGACGTGCCGATCGAGATGGACAACGGCACGGTCGCCCACTTCGAGGGCTTTCGCGTCCAGCACAACCTCTCGCGCGGCCCGGGCAAGGGGGGCGTCCGCTTTCACCCCGACGTGACGCTCGAGGAGGTGATGGCGCTCGCGGCCTGGATGACGGTCAAGTGCGCGGCCGTGAACCTGCCCTACGGCGGCGCCAAGGGCGGCATCCGCTGCGATCCCAAGCTGCTCTCGAAAAAGGAGCTCGAGCGCATGACGCGCCGCTACACGAGCGAGATCGGCATCATCATCGGCCCGCAGCGCGACATCCCGGCGCCGGACGTGAACACCAACGGCCAGATCATGGCCTGGATGATGGACACGTACTCGATGAACACCGGCACCACCGCCACCGGCGTCGTCACCGGCAAGCCCATCCACCTCGGCGGCTCGCTCGGCCGCGTCAAGGCGACCGGCCGCGGCGTCTTCGTGACCGGCCGTGAAGCGGCGCGGCGCCTCGGCCTGCCGCTCGACGGCGTGCGCGTCGCCGTGCAGGGGATGGGCAACGTCGGCGCTTCTGCCGCCGAGCTCTTCGTGCAGTCCGGCGCCAAGCTCGTGGCCATGCAGGATCACACCGGCACGCTCGTCAATCCGGGCGGCTTCGACATGGCGAGCACGATGGGGGCGATCACGCACGAAGCGGGCATCGCCAACGTCAGCGGCGGTGAGCGCATCGACAACGAGTCGTTCTGGGACGTCGACTGCGACATCCTGATCCCGGCCGCACTCGAAGGGCAGATCACGCCCGAGCGGGCCCGCCGCATCAAGGCCAAGCTGATCCTCGAGGGCGCGAACGGGCCGACGCTGCCGGAGGCCGACGACGTCCTCGCCGAGCGCAACGTGCTGGTCGTGCCCGACGTCATCTGCAACGCCGGCGGCGTGACCGTCAGCTACTTCGAGTGGGTGCAGGACTTCTCGTCCTTCTTCTGGAGCGAAGACGAGATCAACGTGCGCCTCGACAAGATCATGGTCGACGCGCTGAAGAAGATCTGGGACACCGCCGATCGCCACAAGATCTCGCTGCGCACGGCGACCTTCGCGGTCGCGTGCGAACGCATCCTGACCGCTCGCGAGGAGCGCGGCCTCTATCCGTGATCGGGTCGGCGCGGGGCGCCGATCGTCGTCCTGGCGAGGAGGCCGTGCCGGATTTCGCGCGCGTGGTCGCGGTGCGATCGCGACGTGCTTTCGCTCACGAACGCGAGCCCCCGCGAACGCGGGACGCTCTCCACAATCGCTCTCGCTGCGACACGAATCCTCGTGCTGCAACGGCCGGACGCAGGAGTGCGCAGGCCGCAAGAGAAGGGCATGCAGGCCTGGCCTGCGTGCAGATCCGGTACCGCGCGAACCCGTGCGGACCATGATGGCGAAGGCCGCGACGGGTCATCCCCCGCAGCGGGCACGCCGACCTTTCTCTTTCAACTCGTCAACGATGACAGTGAAAGACGTCGATGTTCCTCAAATCCAGTTTCTCCCTGCCGCAAATCAGCGGCTTCGTGGCCTTCGACGGTGGCGGCGCGGCCGACACCGAAGTGCGGCAGCGCGCGCCGAAGCAGGCCGACGCCGTCGTCGTGCCGCGCCTCGAGCCCGAGCTCGAAGCGGCCGTGGAATGGCAAGGGTCGCGCATCTGGCAGCCGTCGACGGGCATGCTCGTGCGCCGTGTCGAAGGACTCGTGATCGCCGCGGTCTGCGGCTACTTCGCATTCGGCCTGGCCGGGCTCGCCGGCTGGCTCTGACGCGCCTCAGTCGACCGGCAGCGGCGACGTCGGCTTGATCTCCTCGAGCGCGATCATCGATCGCACGTCGTCGATGCCCGGCACCTGCATGAGCCGGTCGGTGAGGAAGTTGCTGAGCGACTTGAGGTCGTGGGCGACGACCTTGAGCAGGTAGTCGTCCTCGCCGGAGACGCTGAAGCATTCGAGGATCTGCGGGAAGGCGCGTATCTCGGCCTCGATCTCGCGCACGCGGCCGAAGTCGCCGCCGCCGATGCTGACACTCACGTACGCCGTCACGTCGAGGCCGATCGCCTCGGGCGCCACCTCGGCGCGGTAGCCGCGAATCACGCCGCGCTCCTCGAGCGAGCGGACGCGCCTGAAGCACTGAGGTGCCGACAGGTGGATGCGCGCCGCCAGATCGACGTTGGAGATCCGGCCGTCGGCCTGGACGGCTTCGAGAATCTTGCGGTCGATGGCGTCAAGTTTGGCGATCAAGGCAATCCAACCGGGACAATGACGCACGATTGTTGCGCGGTTTGCGGCAGTCGCGCAAGAAACCGAAAGCACATTTCCTCCGGTCAGGACCACACTGTCGCTTCGTAAGACGGAGCGACACCATGACCACCAGCACCCTTTTCGCCCCCGCCACCCAGCGCGCGCGCGACGAGTCCCCGGCCGACCTCGAGCGCCGCTACGGCGCCGCCAACTACCACCCACTGCCGGTCACGCTGCAGCGCGGCGCCGGCGTGTGGCTGTTCGACGAGCACGGCCGCCGCCACCTCGACATGATGTCGGCGTACTCGGCGGTGAGCTTCGGCCACGGCCACCCGGCGCTGGTCGCCGTGCTGACGGCGCAGGCCGAGCGCCTCGCGGTGACGAGTCGCGCCTTCCACACCGACCGGCTCGGCCCGTTCCTGCGCGCCATCTGCGAGACCACCGGCATGGCCAAGGCACTGCCGATGAACACCGGCGCCGAGGCGGTCGAGACGGCGGTGAAGGCCGCCCGCAAGTGGGGCTACAAGGTCAAGGGCATCGCCGACGGCCGCGCCGAGATCATCGTCGCCGCCGGCAACTTCGCCGGCCGCACGACGACCATCGTCGGCTTTTCGAGCGAGCCGCAGTACCGCGACGGCTTCGGCCCGTTCGCGCCGGGCTTCGTCAGCGTGCCGTTCGGCGACGCTGCCGCGCTCGAGGCGGCGATCACGCCGAACACCGCCGCCTTCCTGGTCGAGCCGGTCCAGGGCGAGGCCGGCATCATCGTGCCGCCGGCGGGCTACCTGGCGCGGGCACGCGAGATCTGCACGCGCCACGGCATCCTGCTGATCTGCGACGAGGTCCAGACCGGCCTCGGCCGCACCGGTGCCGTGCTGGCCTGCGACCACGAGGGCATCCGGCCCGACGGCCTGGTGCTGGGCAAGGCGCTCGGCGGCGGCCTGCTGCCGGTGAGCGCCTTCGTCGCGACCGAGGAGCTGATGTCGGTGTTCGCCCCGGGGGACCACGGCAGCACCTTCGGCGGCAATCCGCTGGCCGCCGCGGTCGGCGAGGCAGCGCTCGCGCTGCTCGTCAAGGAGCGGCTGTCGGAGAAGGCACGCGTGCGCGGTGACGAGCTCATCGCCAGGCTGCGTGCGATCGGCCATCCGGCAATCACGGAAGTGCGGGGAAAGGGCCTCCTCATCGGCGTCGAGATCGACCCGAGGTTCGCAAGCGCGCGACGGGTCTGCGAAGGGCTGCTCGAGCGCGGCGTGCTGAGCAAGGACACGCACGGCACGGTCGTTCGCTTCGCGCCGCCGCTGACCGTCGAGAGCGAGCACGTCGACCTCGCGGTCGAGGCGCTGGCCGACACGCTCGCCTCGCTCTGAGCCAGGCCGGCCGAGCCGGCTCAGGGCAGGACGTGCTGGGCGACGACGCCGCAGAAGACGAGGAAGCCGACCCAGTGGTTGAGCCGGAAGGCGCGAAAGCACCCTTCGCGCGTGCGCTCCCGGATCAGCGTGTAGTGCCAGATCGCGATCGCCGTCGCGGCGACGAGACCGGCCGCATACGGCCAGCCGTAGCCGAGGCGCTGACCGACGGTCGCCCAGACGGCGATGAAGATCCCGTAGAACGCCATCACCGCCGCGACATCGAAGCGACCGAGCGTGATCGCCGACGTGCGGATGCCGATCTTGAGGTCGTCGTCGCGATCGACCATCGCGTACTCGGTGTCGTAGGCGAGCACCCAGAACAGGTTGCCGAGGAGGAGCCACCACGCCGTCGCCGGCACGGCGCCATCGAGGCTCGCGAGCGACCAGCTCGCGCCGCCGCGCACGGCGGCAAACGCCATCGGGATGCCGAAGCTGAAGGCGACGCCCAGGACGGCCTGCGGCATTGACACGAAGCGCTTGCTGAACGGATAGATCAGCGTGACGACGATCGCCGCGAAGCTCCAGACGACGGCTGCGAGGTTGACGGTGAGCACGACCGCGAACGCGACGAGCGCGAGCACGGCGCCCACCGAAAGCGCCTCGTCGACGCCGATGGCGCCGCTCGTCACCGGCCGCGCCGCGGTGCGCTTGACGTGCCGGTCGAAGTCGCGATCGACGACGTCGTTGGCGGCGCAGCCCGCGCTCCTCATGAGGAAGGTGCCGAGGACGAAAACGACGAGCAGGTGCCAGCCCGGGAATCCGTGGGCCGCGATCCAGAGCGCCGAGAGTGTCGGCCAGAGCAGGAGCAGCGTGCCCGCGGGCCGGTCCCAGCGGATCAGGTCGAGATACAGGGCAAGGCGGCCCCGACGTAGCGGCTCCCTCATCGAAGTCGAGGTCGATGGCGAGGGCTCGCCTGCCATCCGGTCGTGTGAAGCTGGGCAGAACACGAGCTTGCGGGGCGACCTGTGCCCTCCTGAGCGCCGGCTCGCGCGTTAGGGTGAGGTCGTCTCACAAAGGAGCTGCTCATGAAGTTCATTGTCTTACTCGCCTCGGCACTTGCCGCTGCCGCACCGGCGATCGCGCAGCCGAGTGTCGGTGTCTCGATCGGCATCAACCAGCCCGGCGTCTACGGCCGGATCAACATCGGTGACGTTCCGCGGCCGGCGCTCTACCGTGCGGAGCCCGTGATCATCCAGCCGTCGCGCGTGGTCGTCGAACGCCAGCCGGTCTATCTGTACGTGCCGCCGGCGCACCAGCAGAACTGGCGCCGCTACTGCGGCCGCTACCAGGCATGCGGCCAGCCGGTCTACTTCGTCCGCGACGAGTGGGTGCGCGAGCGCTACGAGCATGAGCACCCGGGCTGGAACCGCGGCCGCCACCGCGGCTGGGACAAGCACGACCGCGACGGCGACGAGCACGGCCACGGCCACGGCAAGAAGGACAAGCACCGCGACTGACACAGCGCGTTCCCGCGCCGCGATCATCGTCCCGAGCGTGGGCCGCTCAGGTCGAGGGCGCGCACGCGATCGCTCGGCGTGCCCCGGCCTTCGACCGCATCGCCCTACCCCTCGAGCTGCTTCTGGAACACGAGCCCTGCGTGTTCGCGCAGCGCGTGGAACCTGATCTTGGGCCAGTTGGCCTCGATCGCGCGCAGCTCGGGCGCGTACTCGACGAGCACCGTCGGCGCGTCGACCGCGTCGTAGGCGACGCGGTGCTGGTTGGCCTCGATGAAGCGCTGCAACTCGCGCTCGCCGCCGTCGGCGGGATCGCACGTCACCCAGCGCGCGACCTGGAAGCGCGACGGCAGGATGCGCGCCTTGACGCCGTACTCGTGCTCGAGCCGGTGCGCGACCACCTCGAACTGGAGCTGGCCGACTGCACCGAGCAGCAGCACCGATCCGGCGACCGGGCGGAAGACCTGGATCGCACCTTCCTCGCCGAGCTGGGTCAGGCCGGCGCGCAGCTGCTTGGTGCGCAGCGGGTCGGCCACCTCGACCGAGCGGAACATCTCCGGGGCGAAGAAAGGCAGGCCGGTGAACTGCAGCGCCTCGCCTTCGGTGAGCGTGTCGCCGAGCTGCAGCACGCCGTGGTTCGGGATGCCGATGATGTCGCCGGCGTACGCCTCGTCGAGCAGCTCGCGCCGCTGCGAGAGAAAGCTCACGACCGTGTTGGGTCGCAGCTCCTTGCCGGAGCGCACGACCTTCAGGCGCATGCCGCGCTCGAAGTGACCCGAGGCGACGCGCACGAAGGCGATTCGGTCGCGGTGCGCCGGATCCATGTTGGCCTGGATCTTGAAGACGACGCCGCTGAACTTCTTCTCGTCGGGCTCGACGACGCGCTGGATCGCGGCGCGCTGGCCCGGCGGCGGCGCCAGGTCGACGAGCGCGTCGAGCACCTCCTGCACGCCGAAGTTGTTGATCGCCGAGCCGAAGAACATCGGCGTCTGTTGCCCGGCGAGGAAAGAGGCCTCGTCGAACTCGGGTGCAGCCGCGCGCAGGAGGTCGATGTCGTTCTTGGCGTGCGCGTACTCGTCGCCGAAGCGATCGACGTAGGCCGGGTTGTCGAGGCCGGCGAGGATCTCGTCGGCCGCGCCCTTGCGATCCTCGCCGGGTGAGAACACGCGCATCTGCTCGGCGCGCAGGTCGAGCACGCCGTGGAAGCGCTTGCCCATGCCCACCGGCCAGGTGAACGGCACGACGCTCATGCCGAGCTCGCGCTCGATCTCGTCCATCAGCACGAGCGGCTCCTGCACCTCGCGGTCCATCTTGTTGACGAAGGTGAGGATCGGCGTGTTGCGCGCGCGGCAGACCTGCAGGAGACGGCGCGTCTGCGGCTCGACGCCGTTGGCCGCGTCGATCACCATCAGCGCCGCGTCGACCGCCGTCAGCACGCGATAGGTGTCTTCCGAGAAGTCCTGGTGGCCAGGCGTGTCGAGCAGGTTGATGACGCAGCCGCGGTATTCCATCTGCATCACCGAGGACGCGACCGAGATGCCGCGCTGCTTCTCGATCTCCATCCAGTCGGAGGTCGCGTGGCGCGAGGCCTTGCGCGCCTTGACCGAGCCGGCGATCTGGATCGCGCCCGAGAACAGCAGCAGCTTCTCGGTGAGCGTCGTCTTGCCGGCGTCGGGGTGGGAAATGATGGCGAAGGTGCGGCGGCGGCGCACCTCGGGGCTGAGCTCGGTCATGGGGCGGCAAGTATCGCCGTGAACGTCCGCGCGCCCGGCGCGGCCTGCCTGCGCGAAGGCTAGAGGCCGGCGACGGCGCCGTCGCCGGCCGGGGTCGGGGCCGGCGGCGATGCCTCGGCACGGTCGCGCGGCGCCGCCTTCGTGCGATGGGCGTCGCTGAAGACGCCGGCCTCGGTGGCACGGGCGCGCATCTCCTCGGTGGTCGATCCCGGCCCGTCCGGATTCCATCCCGGCGCCATCGCCAGGTAGCCGGCGACGGCACGAAGGCTGCGAGCGCCGAGCAGGTCTCTGCCGAGCTTTTGCCACTGCGCGAGCTCGATCCGGACCGGGTTGTAGCCGGTCATCGGCTCGACCAGGCCATAGCGGCACGGCACGTCGTCGCGCTCGGCGCGGTAGGTGCCGAAGAGGCGGTCGAAGACGATCAGCACGCCGCCGTAGTTGGCGTCGAGGTACTCGAGGTTGGCGGCGTGGTGGACGCGATGCGCCGATGGCGTGTTGAGCACGTATTCGAGCCAGCCGAGCTTGGGGATCCAGGTCGCGTGAATCCAGAACTGGTAGAGCAGGTTGAGCGAGAGCATCGTGAAGACGACGCGCGGCTCGAAGCCGACCCAGACGAGGGGCACGTAGAAGATCGAGCTGCCCGTGGCACGGCTGAGGAAGCCGATTCGGTAGGCCGCGGACAGGTTCAGCTCGTTGGGCGAATGGTGGACCGCGTGGTTGCACCAGAACCAGCGCACGCGGTGCGCCGCGCGGTGGAACCAGTAATAGCAGAGCTCCTGGCCGACGAAGAGGACGAGGAGTGCGACCCATCCGTCGAGTGCGATCGCGCCGATCCGGTGGCGGTAGACGAGGGCGATCACCGGTGTGGCGATCGAGAGCGGCAGGAAGATCTGCACGCCGATGCGCGCCGCGAGGTCGAACAGCGAGACCGCGCCGGCGCGCCAGTCGTACGAGCGCAGCCGGGCGAGGACGATCGCCTCGAGCAGCGACGCGACGACGACGCCGGGCAGGGCGACCAAGAGCAGAAACTTGTCGAGGCTCGACATGGCTGCCACGATTCTCGGCCCCTGCGGCACGCCGCGGCACGCCGATTTCATAACTTTGCCCGCCGCCGGGCGCCACGACGATCGAGCGGCTGCTCGTCGCGGGTCGGGCTACTCGAGCAGGCTGCGCAGCATCCAGGCCGTCTGCTCGTGGACCGCGAGGCGCTGGGTCAGCAGATCGGCGGTCGGCTCGTCGCTTGCCTTGTCGGCCAGCGGGAAGATGCTGCGCGCCGTGCGCGCCACGGCCTCGTGGCCCTTCACCAGGATCGCGACCATCTCGAGCGCCTTCGGCGGCGTCTCGGGGACGTCGTCGATCGAGCTGAGGCGGGCGAACTGCGCGTACGAGCCCGGTGCAGGATGGCCGAGCGAGCGGATCCGCTCGGCGATCGGGTCGACTGCGTTCCAGAGCTCGGTGTACTGCGCCATGAACATCAGGTGCAGCGTGTTGAACATCGGCCCGGTGACGTTCCAGTGGAAGTTGTGCGTCGTCAGGTACAGCGTGTAGGTGTCGGCGAGCAGCTTCGACAGGCCACCGGCGATCGCGGCACGGTCGCCCGCGTCGATGCCGATGTTGATTCGCGGCGCGGAGGATTCCTTCTTGGCCATGGTGTCTCGCGAGGGAGTGATCGGGCAGTCAGGGTAGACCTGTCGATAGAGAAAATCCATCGAAAGCGGCTAATCCATTGATAGGCAGGCTCACGCCGTCAGCCGCTTCACGCCCGCCAGCTCGCAGGCATAGATCGCGTTGCGCAGCGCGGCGATCGCCTCGTAGCGCGTGAAGCTGCGCCGCCAGGCGAGGACGACGCGACGTGTCGGCACCGGCTTGGTGAACGGCACGTAGGCGATATGCGGCTGGTCTTCGGCGGGCACGGACAGGCGCGGCACGACAGTGATGCCCATGCCCGAGGCGACCATGTACTTGATCGTCTCGAGCGACGAGCCCTCGAAGGTCTTGCGGATGCCCTCGGCGTCGGACGACGAGAAGGCCGCGTACTCCGGGCACACCTCGAGGACGTGGTCGCGAAAGCAGTGGCCGGTGCCGAGGAGAAGGAGCTTTTCCTGCTTGAGCTCGTCGGCGCTGATCGACTTGCGCCTCGCGAGCGCATGCTGCTTCGGCACCGCGACCATGAACGGCTCGTCGTAGAGCGGCGCGATCGCGAGGCCGGTGTCGGGAAAGGGCTCGGCCATGATCGCGCAGTCGAGCTCGCCGGCGCGCAGCAGCTCGAGCAGCTTGGCGGTGAAGTTCTCCTGCAGCATCAGCGGCATCTGCGGCACGCGCTCGATCGCCTGGCGCACGAGCTCGGGCAGCAGGTAGGGGCCGATCGTGTAGATCACGCCGAGCGAGAGCGGGCCGCTGAGCGGGTCTTTCCTGCGCTTGGCGGTCTCGCGGATCTCCGCGGCGCCCTCGATCACCGCCTGCGCCTGGCGCACGATCTCCTCGCCGATCGGCGTCACGGTGATCTCGCTGGCGCCGCGCTCGAAGATTCGCACGTCGAGCTCTTCCTCGAGCTTCTTGATCGAGACGGAAAGCGTCGGCTGCGAGACGAGGCAGGCCTCGGCCGCGCGCCCGAAATGCTTCTCGCGTGCGACGGCGACGACGTAGCGCAGCTCGGTGAGCGTCATCGGCGATCGATCGCAGTCATGAGCGAAGGCTAGCGCATGCGACGAGCCCGGCGCGCCGCCTCGAATTCAGGTCAGCGCGCCGCGCGCGTCGATCGACCAGAGCGCCTCGACGACACCGCTTTCGAGCCCGCCGCGAACGACGACGTAGCGGTCGTGCAGGTTGACGGTCGGATCGCAATGGCCCGGGATCAGCCAGACGGTCGCGCCCAGTG
>JBBSBZ010000023.1:0-22048 GCA_038250795.1 Burkholderiales bacterium
GCCAGCATCGCCGCATCGAGCCGCTCGCCGAGGATCGGCACGGCGAAGAACATCGCCAGAAACGGCTGAACGGCCTGGACCTGGCTGACCCGCATCGTGCCGCCGAGTGCCAGGCCGCGGTACCAGGCGAAGAAGCCGAGCCACATCGAGAACACGGTGACGTAGGCGAAGCCGCCCCAGGCGGCGGCGCTCGCGGCGCGCCCGGGCCAGACGAGAAGCGCCGCCGGCACGGTGAGCGGCAGGCTCGTCACCAGCACCCAGCAGATCGCGCGCTCGGCAGTCATCTCCTCGACGAGCCGGGCGCCCGCCACGTAGCCGACCGCGGCGCTGAACACCGAGGCCAGCAGCAAGCCGTCGGCCGGTGCGAGCCGGCCGCCGCCGCTCCACGCCGCGAAGCCGGCGACGAGCGCGGTGGCGAGCAGCGCGCAGATCCAGAAGCCGCGCGAGGGCCGCTGGCGCAGCCAGAGCGCGGCGACGATCGCGGTGGCGAGCGGCAGCACGCCGGTGACGACGGCGGCGTGCGAGGCGTCGACCCGGCGCAGCGCGAGCGCCAGAAAGAGCGGGAAGCCGACGACCGTGCCGAGCGCGGAGACCAGGAGCGCCGGCAGGAGATGTCGGCCGGGAAGGCGCGCGCCGGTCGCACCCAGCCAGAGGCAGCTGAGCAGGCCCGCGCAGGCGGCGCGGCCGGCCGTGACGAAGAGCGGCGGCAGCTGCGGGTCGCCGGCCGGCCCGACCGCCAGGCGCGTCATCGGCAGCGTGAGCGAGAAGATCGCGACGCCGAGCAGGCCGAAGGCAAGCCCGCGCGTCTCGGCCGAGCTCGGGCCAGCGGCGAGCCCCGGCTTCGCGGCCGGAACCGCGGGCGGGTTCGTCGTCGTCGGTTCGTTCATCGGCATCTTTTCTCAGGCCGGCCAGTGTAGTCGTGCGACCAGCACAGTACCGATACACTTTGGCTCATGGCACGCACTGCTGTATCGGTCGTCGCTCCGGCACTGCGCCCGTCGGCGCGTTCGACGCGGCCAACGCCGCGGCCGCCGGGCCCGCTCTCGCGCCGCTCCGACATGACGCTCGTCGAGCAGCTGTCGCGTCGCTTTGCCGAGCACATCGGCCAGCGCCTGCTCGCGCCGGGCTCGCGCCTGCCGTCGGTGCGCGAATGCGCGCGCCGCCACGCCGTGAGCCCGCACACCGTCGTCGCGGCCTACGACCAGCTGCAGGCGCAAGGCCTCGTCGAGGCGCGCTCGCAGCGCGGCTTCTTCGTGCGCGAGCGCGATCCGCAGGCCGGCGCCGGCCTGCGCGCCAGCACGGCCGCGGCGCCGGCGCGACCGCTGCCGAACAGCGCCACTGCGCTGATCCGCGGCATGTTCCAGGCGCCCGGCGGGCGGCCGATGCCCGGGCTCGGCACGCTGCCGGCCGAATGGCTCGACGCAGCGATGCTGAGCGCGGCGATGCGCCGCGTCGCGTCGAGCCGGCACGCTGCGACGTTGGCGCTCCAGTACGGCGACCCGGCCGGCGAGCCGCGCCTGCGCGAGGCGCTGGCCGCGAAGATCGCCGACTTCGGCATCGCCGCCTCGCCGGCGCAGATCACGACGACGATCGGCGCGACGCATGCGCTCGACATCGTCACCCGCACCTTGCTGCGCGCCGGCGACAGCGTCCTCGTCGACGAGCCGGGCTGGTCGGTCGAGTACGCGCGGCTGGCCGCCCTCGGCATGCGCGTGCTGCCGGTGCCGCGCGGCGAGAGCGGCCCCGACGTCGCGGCGATGCGCCGCCTGATCGAGGCACAGAAGCCGGCAGCGCGGCCGCGCCTCTACGTCACGGTCTCCGTGCTGCACAACCCGACCGGCGCGTCGCTCAGCCTGCAGTGCGCGCACCGCGTCCTCCAGCTTGCGAGCGAGTTCGACCTGCACATCGTCGAGGACGACACCTATGCCCATCTCGCGCCCGCGCATGCGCCGCGCCTCGCCGCGCTCGACGCGCTCGAGCGCACGATCTACGTCTCGGGCTTCTCGAAGATCCTGACGCCGAACTGGCGCATCGGCTTCCTGGCCGCGCCGCCTGCACTCGTCGACCGCTTCGTCGACACCAAGCTGCTGACGACGCTGACCACGCCGAGCGCCGGCGAGCTGGCGATGGCGCACTGCCTCGAGCAGGGCTCGCTGCGCCGCCATGCCGAGCGGGTGCGCGTGCGCCTCGCCGGGGCGCGCGAGCGGACCGCCCGGCTGGTCGAGGCGAACGGCTGCCGCTTCGCGGCGCCGCCGCACGGCCTCTTCGGCTGGGTCGACACCGGCGTCGACACCGAGCGCCTGGCCCATGCGCTGATCGACGACTGGCTGATCGCCCCCGGCTCGATCTTCCACGCCGCGCCGAGGCCGACGACGCTGATGCGGATCAACTTCGCGACCTCGCAGGACCCGCGCTTCTGGAAGGCGCTGGTGGCGGCGCGGGGGCGCTGCTAGTTCGGTGCGCTTGCAGTCAGGAAGCGCAGCTTTGGACCCTAAGGCAAGCCGTCACCGGCGACAGCGGTCCAGGAGAACTCAGACACGAACTGTCGTCCGGAACGACCTTGACCAATGACTGCTTCAGACTGCGTGAAGCCGGTCGCTTCGCGGACCTGAGTGGCGCTGGCCGCCAGCAATGCCGCCGCCGATCCGCTGTGCCGCAAATCCCTCGCCCGCGATCAGGGCGATGCCGACGATCCCGGCGAACCGGACCAGATCGAGGCCGTAGCATGGCACTCAATCGCTTAGCTGCCAGCCAGCCGCTGCAGGTCGGGCACGCTGATCTGGCGGCCACTGACCTGCAGCAACCCGGCTGCCGCCAACTCGTGCAACAGACGCGAGAAGTGCTCGGGTGTCAGGTTGAGCTGCGAGGCGATCGCCGCCTTGGTGGCCGGCAGCGTGACGACTCGTGGCCCGGGGTGATTCCCGGCGCGACGCACCAGGTAGTCGACCAGGCGCGCCCGGCCGCTGCCCAGAGACTGGCGGTCGAGCTCGTGCACCAGTGATTCGATGCGCTGGCTCAGGCTGGCGATGATGCGACGGGCGAAGCGCGGGCTGCGTTCGATCTCGGCGAAGACCGCTTCCCTTGGCAGGTGCAGCACCAGTGCGTCGCCGGCCGCTTCGGCATCCACCACCGCCGGCCGCTCGAGGAACATCACCGGCTCGCCGAAGCTGCGACCGGGGCCAACGACACCCGTGAGCCGCTCACCGCGCACCGGACTGCGCGCGATGAGCTTGATCTCCCCGTGCACCACCACGTACATGCCTTTGACCACGTCGCCCTTGCTGAACAGGCGCTCCCCGCGCGCCAGAGCGCACCGCGTCGTGGCTGCTGCCAGCCGGGCGAGCGTGGCTTCGTCCAAGGCCTTGAACAAGGGCAGCGCCGCCAGAAGGACCTGCGGCGCGATCTCGCGGCGGGCCATCAGCGTTCAGTCTTCCATGGTGATCATCTCGGGGTCGTCCGCATGGTCGACGAGGATCGCGCGCACCCAGCCCTGCCAGGTTTTCGCAAACGCTTCGCGCTGGGCGTCGTCTGCCTGGGGAGCCAGCGCGGCCTGCATCTGCAGCCCCAATTCCGCCGGACGCGGTGCCGCCTCGGGATGGTGCGACACCTCGACGCTCTGGCCGTTGTCCAGGCGAGTGAAGCGCATCTCGCCGCGCATCGGCACGCCGAACGTCAGCAGGTCGCGCCGCGCATGGCGACCGGCCAACCCCTTGAAGCCACCACCGCCGGCCGCGCCAGTGACGAGCCCGGCCACGCTGGCGATCACGCCCACCACGCCTGCGTCCTGGGGCTCTCGCATCGCCACGCGGACTTCACCGCGCTGCGGCGTCTGTCCGGCGTAGAGCCGCGCCAGCGCCGCGCGCGTCATCAACCAGGCGCCGGCGACGGTCGGGCATGAGTGCCCGGCCAGCTTGACGGCGTCGAGATAGCGGTATTCGATGAGGCCGTCTCGCGAGGCGCCCAGGGTCCGGGCCAGCCCGTCGTACATGACGATGGACGGCGCCTGGTCGAAGAAGGCCGGTGTCTGCATCGGCGACCGGGTCATGTCGACCTCCGGTGATCGGCACGCTGACCCAGCATCAGCGTTACATGATGCCCGACCAGTATCGCGGCCGGGTACGTCACCTCCTCTTCGGTGCGTGCGTGCTGCACCAGCTGCTGCGCGAAGGCGACGACGTCGCTGCGCCCTGCACGCTCGGCGGCCTCCCGCAGGCGCTGCAGCGCGGCAACGATGGTCTTGTGTTGCTCGAGCATCGCCGGCAACTCGGCCTCGAGGCGGTCGGTCAACGCCAGCACGTCGCTCATCTCGGCGTTGAATTCGCCGCGCGCCAGCGCGCCGAGCAAGCCCAGCGGGGGCAAGGCAATCTCGTCTTCCTTGACGAAGTGCGGGTGCATCAGCTGGGCCAGAGTCTTGGCGGCTTCGCCGACTTCGCCGCCGGCCACGGTGGCGCGGCGCAGTTCGTCGTGTAGCGCTGCGTGCTCCTGCTGCAAGGGGGTCGGAATGGTGAACTTCATGATCTGCTCCTTCGTAGGCTTCAGTGGAAGTTGCGGATCGGCGTGAAGCCGGGATGGTCGAAGTGACCGGCATAGTCGTTGATGGCCTGGGCGACCTGCACCAGGCCCTGCGCCGGCCGCTGTTGGAGGGTCTTGCCTGCCATCGCATCGGTACCGGCGCCGATCTCACCGATGACGATGTGCAGCACCGCATCGGCCTTCGGCTCGAGCTTGCAGTTGGCGACGATGCCGCCGACCTCGGTCTCGACCTGGCCTGCGAGCAGGGCGTATTGCGCCGGGCTGAGCTTGCCGGCGTGGGCCGCGGCGAGTTTCGGTTCGACGAGCGTGCGGATGCGGTTCATGCCGTCGCGCAGCGGCGCGTCGGTGGCCCATTTGCGGCCGTGGTCCAGGCTCAGCTTGGCGGGCGCGGTGGCATCGTGGCTGTGGGTCTGCGCTTGCGCCGGGGCCATGGCAAGGCTGGTAAACGCGGCCGCAATGACCATCGCAGCCAGCGCATTGGCCGAGCGTCGAAACTTGAGTGTGTTCATCTGATCTCCAATCATCACGGCACGCGTCCATCGGCGTCCTGCAGTCTAGGAGCGACACCGGATGCGACAGTTCGATCCACGTCGCACCAGCTTGAGAATCATCAAGAAAACCAGCCATATCCGTGTCGGATGAACGTCGCCGGCCGTCCGTATCGGTGATCTGCCGTGAGCTCGGCCCGCATGACTTGAGCGACCATCCGTTCGTGCGCCAGCTCGAATCACTGACCGATATCAAGTTCGGTGCTTGCAGATCACCCGACGAAGTCTCATAATGGTAAGTAATTGATGACTTACCGTTGTGACGACACGCCCATGTCCTCCAGACTACCCACCGAAGCACGCCAGGCGGAGATCGTCATGGCGGCACTGCGCCTCGCACGAGAGATGAGTCCCGGCCTGATCACGACCACCGACATCGCCGCCGCGATCGGCGTCACTCAAGGGGCCGTCTTCAAGCACTTCGTCTCCAAGGACGCGATCTGGCTGGCTGCGATGGCCTGGGTCAGGGAGGAGTTGTCCTGCGCCCTCGAAGCGGCAGCGAGCGCGCAGGAGTCGCCGATCGACGCGCTTGGCGCGGTGTTCAAGGCGCATATCGCCTTCGTGCTGGCCCATCCCAGCGTACCGCGACTGATCTTTCACGAGTTGCAGCGTCCTGCCGATTCGCCCATCAAGCAGGAGGTGCGCATCCTGCTCAAGGGCTATCGCAAGCTGCTGCGGCGCCTGCTCGACGCAGCGGCCGGTCGTGGCGAGGTATCGCGAGAGGTCGACCTCGACGCTGCGGCAACGCTCTTTGTCGGCGTGGTTCAGGGGCTGGTGATGCAGTCGATGGTGGCCGGCAATGCGGTGTCGATGAAGGCACAAGCCAATCTGGTTTTCACCATTTACCGCCGGGGCATTTGCGGAGCTCCATGAAGATCGATCCCATCCTGTTCCGCCGCATCGGCCTGAGCCTGCTTGGCGTCTTGCTGCTCGCGGCGCTGGCCATCGTGGTCATGCGTTCAGGCCCGCTGGCACCCATCCGCGTCACGGCGCACAAGGCCGAAAGCGCCAGCGTCGCGCCAGCCCTCTTCGGCATCGGCACGGTCGAGGCGCGCCGCGCCTACCTGATCGGGCCGACTGCTGCCGGCCGCGTGCTGCGGGTCGTGGTCGATGTCGGTGACAGGGTCAAGGCGGGCCAGTTGCTCGCCGAGATGGACCCGGTCGACATCGACGAGCGGGTGGCCGCGCTGGACGCCGCCATCGCCCGGGCCGGCAGTACCGCTGTCGCCGCGGATGCACAACGCAAGGACGCGGTGGCCAGGAAGGAATTGGCGGCCATCACCGCACGACGCTATGCCGACCTCGCCGACAAGAACTTCATCAGCGCCGGCGCCTTGGAAGCCAGGCTGCAGGAACGGACCTCCGCCGACGCGGGTGTCAGCGGCGCCGAGGCCAACCTGGCCGCGGCGCGGCAGGACACGCGACGGCTGGCGGCCGATCGCGCCGGCTTGCGTCAGCAGCGCGACAACGTGCGCCTGCTGGCGCCGGCCGACGGCGTCGTGATCAGCCGCGATGCCGAACCGGGCTCCACCGTCGTGGCGGGACAGGCGGTGGTCAAGCTTGTCGATCCGGCGTCGCTCTGGGTCCGGGTGCGTTTCGATCAGGGCCGATCCGCGGGGCTGGCCGCCGGGCTGCGCGCCGACATCGCGCTGCGCTCCAACCCGACGCAGCCGCTGCCCGGCAAGGTGGCGCGCCTGGAAGCGGTCAGCGACAGCGTGACCGAGGAGCGCGTCGCTCAGGTCAGCTTCGACCGGCTGCCGGAGGGCGTGTCGATCGGCGAACTGGCCGAAGTGACCGTCAGTCTGGCACCGACCGCGCCGGCGCTGGTGGTGCCCAACGCGAGCCTCAAGCGCCAGGGCGAGACGACTGGCGTATGGCTGGCCGAAGGCAATGGCTTGCGGTTCGTGCCGGTCCGCCTCGGCCAGTCCGGCCTCGATGGCCGCGTGCAAGTCCTTGAAGGTCTTAAGGCGGGTGACCCGGTCGTCGTGTACAGCGAGAAGGAACTGGCGGTCGACAGCCGCATCAAGGTGGTCGATGCGGTGGTGGGCAAGAAGCCATGATCAGCCTCGCCGGACGCGACATCCTGCATTCGTGGACCAAGTTCGTGCTCACGGGGATCGGGCTCGGTCTGCTGATCGGCGTGACGCTGAGCATGGCCGGCATCTACCGCGGCATGGTCGACGACGCGCGCCGCCTGCTCGACAACAGCCGCGCCGACCTGTGGGTGGTTCAACAGGACACCCAGGGGCCGTACGCCGAAGCGTCCAGCATCCGCGACGACGCGGTGCGGACCATCCTCGGTTTGCCCGGCGTGGCACGCGCCGCCAACGTCACCTACCTGACGATGCAGGTGCGCCACGAAGCGACCGACGTGCGCGCGATGGTGGTGGGTTTCGAGCCCGGAGAACCCGGCGAGCCAGGGTATCTCGTCGCTGGACGCCAGATGACGCGCAGCCACTACGAGGCGGTGGCCGACGTGAAGACCGGCTTCCATCTGGGCGACCGCATTCGCATCCGGCGCCACGACTACGCGGTGGTCGGCCTGACGCAGCGGATGGTGTCCTCGGGCGGCGACCCGATGGTCTTCATTGCGCTCAAGGACGCGCAAGAGGCGCAGTTCCTGAAGGACAACGACGCGATCCTGAACGAGCGCGCGCGCACCGCGGCGAATCCGAGCCTGAACCGGCCGGGTGTGCCGGGGCTGCTCGAAGCCATCCAGGCCTCGCAGGCCAGCAACCGCAGCGTCAATGCGGTCCTGGTGGCATTGAAGCCGGGCTACGAGCCCGAGGCGGTGGCCGAACCGATTCGCCGCTGGAAGCACCTCGAGGCGTACACGCGGGCCCAGATGGAAGAGATCCTGGTGGCCAAGCTGATCGCCACGTCGGCCAGGCAGATTGCGATGTTCCTCGTCATCCTGGCCGTGGTCAGTGCGGCCATCGTGGCCTTCATCATCTACACGATGACGCTGGGCAAGATCCGCGAGATCGCGGTGCTCAAGCTGATCGGCACACGCAACCGCACCATCGCCGGGATGATCCTGCAGCAGGCGCTCGGGCTGGGCCTGATCGGCTTCGTCGTCGGCAAGGTGGCAGCTACCTTCTGGGCGCCGATCTTCCCGAAGTACGTCCTGCTGGAACCGGGCGATGCCCTGCGTGGGTTGGTGGCGGTGATGGCGATCTGCGCGCTGGCCAGCACGCTGGCCATCCGGGCAGCGCTGAAGGTCGACCCGGCGGCGGCGATCGGAGGCTGATCCATGGAACTCGGCATCCGCATCGAGGGCCTGCGCAAACGCTACGGCGAAGGTGACGCTGCGGTGGACGCGTTGAAGGACGTCAACCTGGTGGTGGCGCCGGGCGAGGTGGTCGGCCTGATCGGACCGTCCGGCTCGGGCAAGAGCACCTTGCTCAAATGCCTGGGCGCGGTGATCGAACCCACCGCCGGGCGAATGGTCCTGGGCGGCAAGACCATCTACGACGACGGCTGGAAGATCTCCGACCTGCGCGCGCTGCGTCGCGACAGCATCGGCTTCGTCTTCCAGGCGCCATACCTGATCCCCTTCCTCGACGTCACCGACAACGTTGCGCTGCTGCCGATGCTGGCCGGACAGCCCAACGGCGAAGCCCGGGCGCGCGCGGTCGAACTGCTGGAGGCGCTCGACGTGGGCCACCGCGCCAAGGCCTGGCCCTCGGAACTGTCGGGCGGTGAACAGCAGCGGGTGTCGATCGCGCGTGCCCTGGCCAACCAGCCCCCGGTGATCCTGGCCGACGAGCCGACGGCGCCACTGGACAGCGAGCGAGCCTTGGCCGTGGTGCGCATCCTCAACCAGATGGCCACGCAGTACCACACCGCGATCATCGTGGTGACCCACGACGAGAAGATCATCCCGACCTTCAAGCGCATCTATCACATCCGGGACGGCCGGACCGTGGAGGAGGCCGGACAGGGCCTCACCTTGTAGACAGGAGCAACATCATGAGTGCACCAAAGGGTGGACTTCTTCTCAGGGTAGCGGCGGTGGCCGCCATGCTTTGCGGCTTGTCGACCGTCGCTTAAGCTGGCCATGAAGAAAAGCTCAAGACGAGCGTCGGCGATCCTCGGTGGCCACACGTGACCAGACCCCGCCGCGAGGCTGATACCCTGACCATGGCGACACTCAGCGCCGCGCCGGCAGCATCCGCAACAAGGTGTTGTCCCGCAACAGATAGTGATGGGCGAGCGCCGCCACGGCATGCAGGCTGATCAGGTAGTAGCCGAGCGTGCCTATCGTCTCGTGGACCTCCTTGAGGGTGTCGGACAGGTTCTTGTCCTGGCCGATCGGCATGGGCAACGGCAGGCCGAAGAACGTTATCGGGTCGCCCTTGGCACTGAGGGCAAGCCACCCGAGAACGGGCATGACGATCATGAAGACGTACAGCGCAACATGGGCCCACTCGGCCGCACGTCGCTGCCAGACCGATATCAGAGGCTCGATGCCTGGCGCGGGCCCGGAGAGCAGACGTGTCGCGAGGCGCATGCCGACCAGCGCCATGATGGACAGGCCGAGCCCGAAGTGCCAGGTCTTCAGGTCGGACCTCAGCTCGCTGCCTTTCGGAAACGCGTCGGCGACATTGATCGCCGCATAGACGCCGATCATCAGCAGCAGCATCAGCCAGTGCATGCCGATCGACAGCGAGCCGTATCGATCCTGGGTGTTTCTCCAGTTCATGGCATCTCCTCGATGGTTTCGTTTCCGGGTAGTTCGCGCGCACATCCGCCGGTGTGTTGGTGGCGCGACTTCAGTTCTGCGTCGGATGAGCCTTCAAGGCATACCCTGCAGGTCCGGTGATCTGCCGTGGTCCGTCGCCGAGGCTCAGGAAATATTCACCCGACGGGCTGATCACCACCGCGTGCGCCGCACGCGGATCCGAAAAGTACTGCCAGCCGTACGAGGCCTGGCGCGGCAGGCTGCCGTTGGACACCGCCTTCAGCACCGGGTCCGAACGAAGCCCTTGACTGTTCCGCGCGACGCGCGTGGTTGCTTGGTCAGGCTGCGCTTGAGCAGCCTGCGCCACTGCGGCTGCGCTCGCGAAGGCCGTGGCGATGGCGATGGTTCTCAGCAAATGGGTCGAAGTCATGATGTTTCCTCTTCCATCCAAACCCGGTCAACGAGGACCGTATCGATAGTCTGATGAGGGGAGGATGAACAGCGCGTGAATGCGGCGTTCATCTGCGGTCGGAGTGCCTCGGTTCATCGAAGCTTCCGTCAGGCTCACGCAAAGACACGGGCTGATCTCGCCACCAGGTGCGAGAGCCCTCACGTTGTCAGTCGTGCTCGTGCGCGTGCCGATCCCTGTCGGCTGCGCTCCAGGCGCCTGCGGGCAACAGACCCTGGGGCGCCTGCTGCCACTGCCACGCACCGAAGCACAGCACCGCCATCAGCACCAGCGCCGCCAGCCAGGCGTGGTCGTGTTTCGCCAGATCCGGTCCGTTGCCGTCGATGCGACCGCTGAGCATCGGCTGCGCCTGGTTCTTGCGCCGTAGCAGACTAAGAGCCGCGATCAATCCCAGGTGCATCAGCACCAGTATCAGCAAGGCGTTGGCGAAGACCTCGTGCAGTGCTTCGAATGCGTCGCCGCCGAAGAGATCGCCCCATTCTTCGTAGCTGGCGTACCCGCTGAGCGCGAGTGGCAGCGCCAGGGCCAGCAATGCGGCCACGGTCGCGGCCATCAGCAGGTTCTGGCCCAGCCGCCAATGACCGCCCGACAGCGCATGTGGCGTCGTGAACGAGCGCAGCCATTGCGGCGCGCCGCGCAGCCTTCGCCAAAGGAGGCTCAGCCGCGCGTGGCGCGGCCCGAAAAGCCCGTACACAAGGCGAAAGCCGAGCAGGCCGGCCATCGTGTAGCCGAGCGTGACGTGCAACGCGCGCCACTGCTCGCTGTCGCCGCTGGCGTAGGCACCGACGAAGGACAGCGCAAAGAGCCAGTGGAACATACGCGTGGGCGCGTCGATCACGCGGCGGGTTGCTGTGGCGCGATCGCGCGCCATGCCGTCGAGGGTCGGATTGGAAATGCCCGTGCCTTGCATGAGATTGCTCCTTGCCTGTCAGTCGTGCCACGCGCGGCGTTGCCGTGCATCGAGTCCTTCGGGATAGCGCAGGTTGTCGTCGTCGTAGTCACCGCGATCGGCGCCCGTGTGGCAGGCGCTGCAATTGGCGGCACTTTTCACGCTGGCGAGTTGCCAGATGGACGCATCGAGCTTGCGGTGCTTGCGCTCGAACCAGACCGAGCGTGTGATGCGGTCCTGCGGCGGTTCTTCCCGCACGCGCTTGTAGCTGCCGGCATGGGCCAGCAACCAGGCATTGATCTGCGTTGCCGCGGCGGCATCGATCGAAGCGTCGCTGCCATAGTGCCGGTCCAGCCCCTTCATGATCCGCTGCCACGAGGCCGCTGGGAGCATGCCCGGTGCATAGGCGATGTGGCAGGCAGCGCATTCCTGGACGTAGGCTTGCGGCGTACTGCTCGGCAACAGGTTGCTGCCGCCTGCCATCGCGGCGCTCATGGCCATCAGGCCGAGTGCGGCTGAGATCAGCAGCGCGCAGGTGGATGGAGTCATCTTCATGGTTGTGCCTTTGGATAGGAAAATCTCAGGGCCGCAGCTGCAACAGGTAGGCCAGCACGTCGGCCTTCTCGGCGGCGCTGCATTCGCGTTTGAGCACGTCGTTGCAGTTGCGCCGGAACCACTTGTCCACCCTTGCGGTGCTGGTGAACGCCTTGGCATTGAATGCCGGCGCGAGCGCGTCGATCGCCTTGCCCGTGCTGGCGTGTTGGCCCGTGCTCACTGGTGGCTTGCCGTGGCACGATGCGCACGACCATTCACCGCCGTGGCGGGTGGTGAAGAACGCCATTCCCCGTTCGGCCTGGGCGGGCGCGCCGGCTTCAGCGGTGAAACGTTCGAGCTGGCGGGCCGGCGCGGTGTCGCCAGCCTGCGCGATCGGTGGCAGCGTCGCCAGGACGACCAGCGCGCTGGCCAGGATCATGCCTGCAGGTTGCATCGATACTCCTGAATAGGGCCGGTTGCCCGGCCGATGCAGCCATTGTTCGAGCCTCCACTTGAAGCGTTGCTGAATGCGCCGTTCATCTCCGGTTCAGCTTCGATGGCCGAAGATCGGGGCCCGCAAACTTGCCGTCGGGACATGAGAACCATCCCTCCGAGTTCGTCGACTGTCGGCGCTGATCGACAAGCTCTGCGCCGTCGCATCGCGATCGCTGGCCTGCTTTGCGGCGGCATGGCCCTGGCCTGGGCCGGCGACGACCATGAACAGGCGCGCAAAGCGGTGCAGGCGGGTCAAGTCCTGCCGCTGCCAACCGTGCTGGAAAGGCTGCAACGCATCCATCCCGGTCAGGTTCTCGATCTGCAACTCGAGCGCGAAGACGGTCGCTGGATCTATGAGATCAAGCTGCTGCAAAGCGACGGACAACTGCTCAAGGTCGAGCTGGACGCCGCCACCGCGCAGGTGCTCAAAGTCAAGCCCAGGGACGAGGCCAAGCGCAAGCCGCAAGAAGTGCGCCAGACCAAGCCATGAGCTGCCGACGCCGATGAAGCTGTTGATCGTCGAAGACGAACCCACGCTGAGCGCGCAGTTGCTTGCCGGCCTGCAAGAGGCCGGCTACGTGGTCGATCAAGCCGACAACGGCCGCGACGCCCAGCATCTGGGCAACACCGAGACTTTCGACGCCGTGGTGCTCGACCTGGGGCTGCCGATGCTCGACGGCCTGAGCGTGCTCAAGGCTTGGCGCGACAACGGGCGTTTGATGCCGGTATTGATCCTCACCGCACGCGACAGCTGGCACGAGAAGGTGGCCGGCATCGACGCCGGTGCCGACGACTACCTGGCCAAGCCCTTTCACCTGGAGGAACTGCTGGCCCGCCTGCGCGCGCTGATCCGGCGCGCCCAGGGCCTGGCCTCGCCACTGCTGCATTGCGGCGACTTGACGCTCGACACGCGCAGCGGCCGCGTGGCGCTGGACGGGCAAACGCTGACCCTGACCAGCCATGAGTACCGGCTGCTGGACTACCTGATGCACCGTCCTGGCAGGGTCGTGTCGCGCAGCGAGCTTACCGAGCACCTCTACACGCAGGACTTCGACCGCGACTCGAACACCATCGAGGTCTTCGTGGCGCGGCTGCGCAAGAAGCTGCCGCCCGAGACCATCGAGACGGTGCGCGGTCTGGGCTACCGGCTATTGGCCCCACCATGAGCGCCACGCGCTGGCACTGGGCGCGCTCGCTGCGCTTCAGGCTGCTGGCGGCGACGCTGGTGGCGACTGTGGCCGCCTTGTTGCTCGCGGGCTTGTTCCTGGCCGGCCAGTTTCGCGACCATGTGCTGCGCCAGTTCACGGCCGGCCTGACGGCACAGCTGGATCAGATCACCGCGCGTCTGGAATTCGACGCCGAGGGCCAGCCGCAAATCGATACAAAGTCGCTGAGCGACCCGCGCTGGGCACGGCCCTACTCCGGCCTGTACTGGCAACTCGACGCCATAACCGGCACATCGGTGCAGCGCGGCGTGCTGCGCTCGCGTTCGCTGTGGGACGCCGCCCTGGCGGCACCCGCTGACGCGCTCGCCGACGGGGCCGTTCACGAACACCAGCTTGCCGGCCCGGCCCGCGCGCAGTTGCTTCTCGTGGAGCGCACCGTGCGGCGCGTCGACGACGCCACCACCCAATGGCGGCTGCTGGTGGCGGCCGACCTGACACCGACCGAAGAAGCGGTGGCGCGCTTCAATGGCGTGTTGATCACCTCTCTGGCGGTGCTGCTGGGGCTGTTGAGTGCCGCAGCGTTGGCCCAGGTAAGGGTGGGCCTGGCGCCGCTGCGAACGCTGCGCCGCGCACTGGCTGAGGTTCACGCCGGGCGTGCGCAGCGTATCGAGGGCCGCCACCCAACCGAGGTGCAGCCGCTGGTCGATGACTTCAACCGCGTACTCGAGCGCAATGCCGCGGTCGTGACACGAGCGCGCACGCAGGCCGGCAACTTGGCACATGCGATCAAGACGCCGCTTGCGGCCATGGTGCAGGCCGCGGCGGCGGCCGGACGCGACCCGAAGGCGACAGGCGAGCTGGCCGAGTTGGTGCAGGAGCAAGCCGCGGTCGCGCGGCGGCAGGTCGATTGGCATCTGGCCCGTTCGCGCGTGGCAGCGGCAAATGGGCTGCCGGGTGCGCAAACGCCGCTTGCACCGGTGATCGCGGGGTTGGTGCGCGTCATGCAGCGGGCGCATGCCGCACGAGAGCTGCACATCGCCTGCGAGCCGATCGACGCGGGCTGCGCGTTTGCAGGCGAGGCCGAGGACCTGCAGGAGATGCTGGGCAACGTGCTGGACAACGCATGCAAATGGGCGCTTCGGGAGGTGCGGATCAGCGCCGCGACGCGGGCCGAGGCGCACGAAGCCAGTCTGCAGATCGTCATCGAAGACGACGGCCCGGGCATCGACGCGGCCCAGCGCCAAGCTGTCATGGCAAGGGGCGTGCGACTCGACGAGTCCGCGCCCGGCACCGGACTGGGGCTGGCGATCGTGCGCGAGCTGGTTGACCTGTATGGTGGAAACCTGACCTTGGCCACCGCCGCGCTTGGCGGGTTGCGCGTCGAACTCGACTTACCCGGCGCTGTCGCGGTGCGTGCAACATGGGAAGCGGTCGACCGGCGCCATGCCATCGGCAACGGATATGCGGGAACGACGAATCAGGTCGAGTAGACCCTCTATGAGCTTGGCTCCTTTGGGCTGCTGCTCGGCACGGGGTAGTCCAATGATCGTGGCAGGCCGCATCCTCGATGCTGGCTACCGAGTTGCCCATCACGGGGCAATTCAAGCGCTCAGCCACAGTGCGACTTTGTCGCGGCTGGGCACGCCACCGGCGTGCACCACCTTGCCGTCGATCACGACGCCGGGCGTGCTCATCACGCCGTAGCCCATGATGTCGCGCAGTTCTTCGACTTTCTCCAGGGTCACCGACACGCCCTTGGTTTTGGCGACCTGTTCGATGAGCGCGATCGTGGCTTTGCAGTTGGCACAGCCGGTGCCGAGTACCTTGATGTCCATTGAGAATTCCTTCGATTGAGTTGAATTCATTGCGCTGACAGCTGTAGGCCGCCGATCCTCAAAGGACGGCGTTGAAGACGTAGCCGACCAGCAAGATGCCGCCGGCAACCACGCCGATGAAGGTGACGATCAGCCGAACCTTGAGCACCTTGCGCAGGATCACCATCTCGGGCAGCGACAGCGCGATCACGCTCATCATGAAAGCCAGCACGGTGCCCAGCGCCGCGCCCTTGGCCAGCAGGGCTTGGACGATGGGTATCACGCCCGCCGCGTTGGTGTACATCGGCACGCCAATGAGCACTGCCAGAGGCACCGACCACCAGGCTTCCTTGCCCATGAAGCTGGCCATGAAGTCCTCGGGCACCCAACCGTGGATGCCCGCGCCGATGGCGATGCCGACCAGGATGTAGGGCCAGACCTTGCCGACGATCTCGCGCACGCCGGCGAAGCCTGCATCGATGCGCTCGGCCAGAGTCAGTGGGGTGTCATCGGCCTTCGCGTGCACTTTGGGCATATCGCTCACCCAGTCTTCGAGATACGCCTCCATCTTTAACCGGCCGATGATCCAGCCGGCCACGACGGCCACCGACAGGCCCAGTCCCATGTAGAGCAGCGCAACCTTCCAGCCGAACATGCCGAACAGCAGCGTCAACGCCACTTCGTTGACCATGGGCGCAGAAATCAGGAAAGAGAAGGTCACGCCCAGCGGCACGCCGGCTTGCACGAAGCCGATGAAAAGCGGTACGGCCGAGCAAGAGCAAAAGGGGGTGACGACGCCGAGGCTCGCCGCCATCACGTTGGCGAAGCCTTCGGTGCGGCCGGCCAGCAGCGCACGGGTGCGCTCGGGAGTGAAGTAGGAGTTGACCATCCCCATCACGAACACGATGCCGGTGAGCAGCAACAGCACCTTCGGCGTGTCGTACAAGAAGAATTCCAGCGCGCCTCCAAGGTGACTGGCCGGGTCTACCGGCAAGACGCGCACAAGCGCGTGCGCGGCCGGCAGCAGGGCCTGGTACAGCACCAGCCAGCCGATGGCGGCCAGCAGCAGAAAGACGCGCGGACTGCGGCGCGGCAGGGTCAGAGCGAATTCGGACATGTTTCACGGCCTCCACCCTGAAGACATATACGCCCGCAAAAGGGTGCAGTCGGTGCGGCATTGAACATCTCTTGACGCCGATCAAGCGGCGACCCCAACCGGGTCGTCAGTGCCCGGCAACTCACGCGGAACGTGGCCGTCCACGCTGCTGTCGTCGCCACAGCGAACCTGGCAGGCGGTGGTGAGTTGAGCTCGCAGTCGCTGCCGTGCCCGCAGGGGTCGCGACTTGGCAGCCGGCAGGGTCAGGTCGTGCGCGTCGGCGAACGCCCGCGTGGTCTGTCCGCCCAGATCGCACGCGTGGTGGGCTTGCCACGCCGCTGCGATGCAGGCGAACTCGGTGCCGTTCTCGGCGCTCGTCGTGGTGGACCTGAGGGCGAGTTCGGGTCGAAGGGAAGCAGTCACCGGCGCGGCGCGGACCGCTCGCGCGCGAGCCCTGCGGCTGCTCTACCTCGTACAGCTGACACTCGCGCCGCTTGCGGTCGCCAGGGCCCACGACTGCTTGGTGCCAGTCAGCGTGAGTTCGCCCGCCGGCGGCGACCGTCGACAACCGCTGCGAAGCCGTCGTACAGCGGCGCGATGAGGTCAGCACGGGATGCGCTTCGGCGCCACGCAGATATGGCTCACTGCCTCTATCTGGGCACCAGAGGTCAGTCGTCCGCAGGTCGACGAACAACGCCTGCCTGATGAACCCGGACAGGCCGTCACAATACATCACGACGTGATATCTTGCCGGCCGGAATTGGCCCGAGCGACTGCCGGTTTGCACCGGCGAAAACGGAGCCGGCTCGACGGATGCGCTTGCCGCGAATCATTGCCCGAACTCTCATGACCACCGGCTCCTCTTCCCATCGCGGCGATTTCGCACTCAATGCGCGCCTGTTGCGCATCACCACCATGGCGGCCGTCATCGGTGCCCTCAGCACCGCGGCCGCGCGTGTCTTGCTCGACCTGATCCATTTCTTCACCAACCTGTTCTTCTTCCAGACCCTTTCGCTGGCCGACCGTTCACCGGCCGACCACGCGCTGGGGCCCTGGGTCGTCGTCGTGCCTGTGATCGGCGGGCTGATCGTCGGCCTGCTCGCGCGCTACGGCTCCGACAAGATCCGCGGTCACGGCATACCCGAAGCCATCGAGACGATCCTGTTCGGCAAGAGCAAGATGTCGCTGAAGGTCGCATTGCTCAAGCCGTTGTCGTCGGGGATCGTGATCGGCAGCGGCGGCCCCTTCGGTGCAGAGGGCCCGATCATCATGACCGGCGGGGCCATCGGCTCGCTGATCGCCCAGCACTTCCATCTCACGGCGGCCGAGCGCAAGGCGCTGCTGGTGGCCGGCGCCACGGCAGGCATGACGGCAGTTTTCGGTACCCCGGTCGCGGCGGTGCTGCTCGCCGTCGAATTGCTGCTGTTCGAGCTTCGCCCGCGCAGCCTCCTGCCGGTGGCCGTGGCGTGCGCCGTTGCAGGTTTTGCCCGCCCGCTGCTGATGGCCCCGGGGCCGCTGTTTCCGCTGCAGACGGTCGTGCCCGGCCCGTTGGCGATGCTGTCGTGCGTGATCGCCGGCGTGTTGTGCGGCGCGCTGTCGGCCTCGCTCTCGATCTCGCTCTACAAGGTCGAGGACTGGTTCGGCAAGCTGCCGCTGCACTGGATGTGGTGGCCTGCCATCGGCGGCCTCGCCGTGGGCATCGGTGGCTGGCTGCAGCCGCGCGCGCTGGGCGTGGGCTACGAAGTGATCGGTGATCTCCTGCACAACCGACTCGCGCTCGGCGTCGTGGTTGCGCTGCTGGCCGTGAAGGCCGTCATCTGGGTCATCGCACTGGGCTCGGGCACGTCGGGCGGCGTGCTCGCGCCGCTGCTGATGATGGGCGCGGGACTGGGTGTGGCGCTGTCGCCCGTGCTGCCGGGCAACGATCCGATGCTCTGGCCGGTGGTGTGCATGGCGGCGACGCTGGGCGGCGTCATGCGTGCGCCGCTCACCGCCACCGTCTTCGCCTTCGGGCTCACGAACGACAGCAACGCGCTGCTGCCGCTGCTGGCGACCACGGCGGTGGCCTACGGTTTCACGGTGCTGACCATGCGCCGCTCGATCCTCACCGAGAAAATCGCCCGCCGCGGCTATCACATCTACCGCGAGTACGGCGTCGATCCGCTCGAGCGGCACGCTGTCGAGGAGGTGATGACGCGCGACGTCCGCAGCATCGACGCCGAGCTGTCGGTCGACGAAGCGCTGGCCCAGTACTTCGGCGGCGATCAGGCGCATCGCGCGTTTCCGGTCCTGCGTGATCACGCGCTCGTCGGCGTCGTCGATCGCGCGAAGCTTGCCGCTCACAGCGCACGCACGCCGACCGCCACCGTGGGCGATGCCTGCGGCGACGGGCCGTTGCTCTTCGCGATGCCGGGCGAGAACTGCCGCCTCGTCGCATCCCGTATGGCGCGCCATCGGCTCGAGCGGCTGCCCGTGGTGAAGGATGCGAAGTCGCTGGCCCTGGTCGGGATCGTGGCGCGCAGCGATCTGATCAAGCCGTCGCTGGCGCACTTCGACGAGGAAGAAAAGCGCGAGCGGATGCGCGGGCTGCCTTGGCAAGCCTGAGGCCGTCGAGCTACAGAATCTACGACGAGCCCAGCGCCTCCCAGCGCTCGAGCGCGGCGAGTAGCTCGTCGTCGATCTGCGCGTAGCGCATCTGCGCCGCCTCGGCGCGCACCGGATCCTCGGCATAGAGGCCGGCGCTCGCGAGGATCGCGCCGAGATCCTTCTGCTCGGCCTCGAGCGCCTCGATCCGCGCCGGCAGGCCGTCGAGCTCGCGCTGCTCCTTGTAGCCGAGCTTCCGCGGCTTCGCGGCGACGGTCTTCGGCGTGGCCGCAGCCGACGCCGCGCCGGCCGGCGACGAGCGTTTCCCCTTCGCGGCCGCGGCCTCCTTCTTCCCGGCCTCCTCGCGCAAGGCCGTCGCCCGGCCGCGCTGCAGCTTCCAGTCCTCGTAGCCGCCTTCGTATTCGCGCCAGAGCCCGGGCGACACATCGCCTTCCCAGGCGATCGTGCTGGTGACGACGTTGTCGAGGAAGCGACGGTCGTGGCTGACGAGGAACACCGTGCCCGCGTACGACTGGAGCATCTCCTCGAGCAGCTCGAGCGTGTCGATGTCGAGGTCGTTGGTCGGCTCGTCGAGGACGAGCACGTTGGCCGGCAGCGCCAGCAGGCGCGCGAGCAGGACGCGGTTCCTCTCGCCGCCCGAGAGCGTGCGCAGCGGCGAGTTCGCACGCGCCGGCGAGAACAGGAAGTCGGTGAGGTAGCTCATCACGTGCTTCCTGCCGCCCGCCGTCTCGACCCACTCGCTGCCCGGGCTGACGCTGTCGGCGAGGGTCGCGTCGAGGTCGAGCGCGCTCCTCATCTGGTCGAAGTAGGCGACCTCGATGCGCGTGCCCTGGCGCACCGAGCCCGAGGTCGGCGCGAGCTGGCCGAGGATGAGCTTGAGCAGCGTCGTCTTGCCGGCGCCGTTCGGGCCGATCAAGCCGACCTTGTCGCCACGCAGGATCGTCGCCGAGAAGTCCCTGACGATGGTTCTCGCCTCGTGCGCCGGCCGCCCCTCGGGCGGCGGGAAGGTCATCGTCACGTGCTTGAGCTCGGCGACGATCTTGCCGCTCGGCGTGCCCGAGTCGGCTTCGAGGCGGACGCGGCCCAGCGATTCGCGTCGCGCCTGACGCTGCGCGCGCAGGCCTTCCAGGCGCTGGATGCGGCTCACGCTCCTCGTGCGGCGCGCCTCGACGCCCTTTCGGATCCAGATTTCCTCCTGCGCCAGCATCTTGTCGGCGCGGGCGCTCGCCAGCGCCTCGGACGCGAGCTCCTCGACCTTCCTGGCCTCGTAGGCCGTGAAAGCGCCGGGATAGCTGCGCAGCACGCCGCGATCGAGCTCGACGATGCGCGTCGACACGGCGTCGAGAAAGGCGCGGTCGTGCGTCACGACCATGACGCTGCCCTTGAAGCCGACGAGCAGCTCCTCGAGCCAGGCGATCGAGTCGAGGTCGAGGTGGTTGGTCGGCTCGTCGAGGAGGAGCACGTCGGGCACGGCGACGAGGGCGCGCGCGAGGGCGACGCGCTTCCGGGTGCCGCCCGAGAGCTCGTCGATCGTGCGCGCGCCGTCGAGGTGCAGCTGCGCCAGCGTCGTCTCGACCCGCTGCTCCCAGTTCCAGGCATCGAGCGCCTCGATGCGCGACTGCAAGGCGTCGAGGTCCGCGCCTTCGGCGTGCGCCTCGTACGCATCACGCACGACCCGCGCCTCGGCGACGCCCTCGCCGACGGCGTCGAACACCGTGCCGCCGGCCTCGAACACCGGCTCCTGCGGCACGTAGCGGATGCGCAGCCCCTGCGTCTGCTGCAGGAGGCCGTCGTCGAGCTTCTCGAGCCCGGCGATCACCTTCAGCAGCGACGACTTGCCCGTGCCGTTGCGGCCGATCAGGCCGACCCGCTCACCGGTCTCGAGCGAGAGCGCAGCGCCGTCGAGGAGGGCGACGTGCCCGTAGGCGAGGTGCGCGTTGGAGAGGGAGAGGACGGCCATGGAGCGAAGGCGGCGCGGGTGCGCCGTGAAGAAGTCGGATCAGGCGGGTGCGCGCTCGAGCGCGCGTTCCAGCCCGTCCATGAACATCGCGGCGACGTCGAAGCCGGTCTGCTGCGCGATCTCCTGGAATCCCGTCGGGCTGGTGACGTTGATCTCGGTGAGGCAATCGCCGATCACGTCGAGGCCGGTCAGCAGCAGGCCGCGCTTCGCGAGCACCGGCCCGATCGCCTCGGCGATCTCGCGGTCGCGCGCCGAGAGCAGCTGGGCCACGCCCTTGCCGCCGACCGCCAGGTTGCCGCGGATCTCGCTGCCCTGCGGGATGCGCGCTAGCGAGTGCGGGACCGGCACGCCGTCGATGACCAGGATGCGCTTGTCGCCGGCCGTGATCTCGGTGAGGTAGCGCTGCGCCATCACGGTCGTGGCACCGTGGCGGTTGAGCGTCTCGGTGATGCTGCCCAGGTTCAGGCCGTCGGGGCCGACGCGAAAGATGCCCATGCCGCCCATGCCGTCGAGGGGCTTGAGGACGATGTCGCGGTGCTCGGAGTGGAAGCGCTTGATCGCCGCCTCGTCGCGCGTGACGATGGTCGGCGCGATGTACTGCGGGAATTCGAGGATGGCGAGCTTCTCGGGATGCTCGCGCAGGGCACGCGGGCTGTTGAAGACATGGGCACCTTCGCGCTCGGCCTGGCCGAGGAGATGGGTGGCGTAGAAGTACTCGCTATCGAACGGCGGGTCCTTGCGCATGATCACTGCCGACACCTCGGCGAGCGCGACCGGCGCCGGCGCGGCGGCCTCGGTGAACCAGGCCGGGCTGCCCGGCGGCGCGAGCTGGATCGAGCGCGAGCGCGCGACGACCCGGCTGCCGCGCTCCCAGACTAGGTCCTTCGGCTCGCAGGCGAAGAGCGCGTGGCCACGCGCCGACGCCGCGCCCATCATGGCGAAGGTGGTGTCCTTGTAGATCTGGAAGGTCTCGAGCGGGTCGGCGACGAAAAGCAGTTTCATGGGCGGCTTGACTGGAACTGGGGACCGGTGCGCTTGCGGTCGGCGCCGGGCCGCCACTGTTGCACAACCAGCGCGAGCGTGCCGGCGGTGATGCTCCGGAACGCCGAGCCGACGCCGGCGATCGTGAGCCCCGAGCGCGTGATCGCGTCAAGCCGGCAGCAGCCGACGAGCCGGTCGGCGAGCCATCAGATCTCGACCTTGGAGCCGAGCTCGACGACCCGGTTGGTCGGCAGGCGCAGGAAGTCGGCGGCCGC
>JBBSBZ010000024.1:0-21595 GCA_038250795.1 Burkholderiales bacterium
CCGCTGCCCGACGTCGTGCGGGAATCTCACCGGACCCTCCGCTTCATGACAGTCGAACCGGCGCCGGACAGGTCGCCCGACCCAGATCGCTCGCAGTCGCTTGACATCACCGTGGTCCTGAATCAGGCGGTCGGAGGCGATATCGCGGCGCGCGACCGCCTCTACAAGCTTCTCTACGCCGAGCTCGTGCGCCTGGCGCGCTCGCATCTTGCCGGCGCCCATGCCGTGTCGCTGAACCCCTCGGCGATCGTTCACGAGGCCTACCTGCGCATGCTCAACCGCGCCCCCACGCCGATGCGCGACCGGCGCGCGTTCTTTGCTTACGCCTCCAGCGTGATGCGCAGCGTACTGATCGACCATGTCCGCGAGCGCGGCGCCGACAAGCGCGGCGGCGGCGAGGCCCCGCTCACGCTCACCACCGGAGTCCTGCGCGCCGCCATCCAGTCCGAGGACTTCACCCGCCTCAACGATGCGCTGCTGTCGCTGCGACAGGTCGACGACCGATGCTTTCAGGTCGTCGAGATGCGCTACTTCGCGGGGATGACCGAAGAGGACATCGCCCAGGAACTTTCAGTGTCCGTGCCCACCGTCAAGCGCGACTGGCGCAAGGCGCGGGCGTTCCTCTTCGAGCAACTGCGGTAGCACCGTGGTCACCGACACGAGCGATGCCGATGGCGCCTGGCGCGTCGCGATGGCGCGTTTCGAAGTCTGGCTTGCGCTGCCGCGAGGCGAGCAGGCCGCGTGGCTGGCCGCGCTCGAACAGCAGGACGCGGCACTTCACGCGCTTGTCGAGGGCCTGATCACAGCCGATCGCGAGGCCGACGCGCAGTCGTTCCTGCATGCACCCGCCGGCCTGGCGGGGCCGGACCCCATTGCCGCTCAATCCAGCCTGTCCGGTATCCACCTGGGCCCGTGGCAGGTCGAGCGCCTGATCGGCAGTGGTGGCATGGGGCAGGTCTGGCTGGCGCGGCGCACCGACGGGCGCTACGAGGGCCTGGCCGCGATCAAGCTGCTTCGACTGGCCGTCGCCGAGGCGCACGCGAACGCGCGTTTCGCGCGTGAGGGCCAGTTGCTCGGGCGACTCAGCCACCCGAACATCGCCCGCCTACTCGATGCAGGCGCCACGGAGTCGGGAGAACGCTATCTGGTGCTCGAGTACGTCGATGGCGAACGCATCGACAACTACTGCGACCACCACCGGCTGACCGTGGGCCAGCGGGTGGCGCTGTTCATCGTCGTGTGCCAGGCGGTCGCCCACGCCCACGAGAACCTGGTCGTGCACCGCGACCTCAAGCCGTCGAACATCTTCGTGACCCACGACGGCCAGGTGAAGCTGCTCGACTTCGGCGTGGCCAAGCTGCTGGCCGACGACGCCGCGGAATCCGGCGACCTGTCCGAACTCACGCGCGCTGCCGGTGCGGCGATGACGCCGGAGTACGCCTCGCCCGAACAACTGAGCGGCGGCACGGTCACCACCGCAACCGACGTGTACGGCCTGGGGCTGGTGCTGTACGGCCTGCTGGGCGGCACGCGCCCGTTCGGCGACGTCGCGACGCCGACGCGGTCGGGCGCCTCGCGGCTCACCGAGGAGCCGCGCCCGCTCTGGACCCTTCCCGCCGACGCCGTGCTGGCGCGGCAAATAGCCGCCGACCGTGCCACCAGCGTGGCCGCGCTGCGCAAGGCGCTCCATGCCGACGTGGCCGTCGTGGTCGGCAAGGCCCTCAAGGCCGATCCGGCAGCGCGCTACCGATCGGTGCCCGACTTCGCCGACGACCTGCAGCGCGTGCTCGACCGCCGGCCGATTGCCGCTCGGCCCGACAGCCTGGGCTACCGCACGCGTCGCTACGTACAGCGGCACGCATTCGGCGTCGGTGCGGCCGCGGTGATCGCGCTGGCGGTGGGCGGTGGCGCGGTCGCCACTGTCGTGCAGCGGCAGGTTGCCGTGCGCGAGGCACAGCGCGCGGTGGCCGTGAAGCGTTTCCTGCTCGACCTGTTCGCGAGTGCCCGCACGTCGGTGCGCGGCGGGACGCAGCAGCGCGATGTCACGGTCAAGGACGTGCTCGACGCCGGCGCCGATCGGGTGGGCAAGAACTTCGCTGCGCAGCCCGTGTTGCGCGACGAGCTGTTCGGTGTGCTGGTCGAGCTGTACTCGGAAACCGGCGACCAGGCGCGCATGACCCATCTCGCACGCGAACGCGTCGCGTCCGCGCACCAGGCCTTCGGCGCCGATGACCCGCGAAGCGTCGGCGCCGATCTGCTGATGGCCGGCGTGCTGCTCAACTTCGGCGGCGACGACGAGGCCAAGGCCTTGCTCGACCATGCCGAGCAGGTCCTCGACCGCGTGGGCGACCACACCTCGTTCGACCGCGCCCTGCTTCTGCGCTGGCGCGGCGCCTACGTGCAGCAGCACGCCGATGCGACCGTCCCTCCCGTGCCCTGGGCCGTGAACCCGATGCGCCAGGCCGCCGAGCTGATGCGTGCCCGCTACCCGGACGAAGACGAGTTTCTGGAAGTGCTCACGGCACTGCCGGGCATGGCCTGCATGGCGGGCGAGCGTGCCGAAGCGCTGGCCGCGTCCGAGGAGCTGGAGCGCCGCGCGCTTGCGCGTTACGGCCGCGACACCCTGTTCAGCACGCAGGCGGTGATGGTGCGCGCGCGGGTGCTCACGCTCGATGGCCAGCCCGCAGCGGCGATCCCGTTGATCGTGCAGGCGATCGATGGCTATCGCCTGCACGCGGGGGCGACCAGCCCGGATGTCATCTTCGCGCAGCTGCTGCTGGCGCAGGCGCAGGCCGCGGCAAATCAGCCCGAGGCCAGCGCCCGGACCTACGCAGAGGCGGGCTCGGCGATCCGCCTGCACCATCCGGATGACGCGCGGCTGGCCCGCCGTCTGTCCGGCTACGGCGAGTCGATCCGGCGCATCCAGCGAGGCGAGCGGGTCGGTGGCTGCAGCAAGCAAGGGGCCGCTCCGACCCGGTGATCTGAATCGGGGTCGCTTTCCGTCCTTACCTTCAGGGACTGCACAACGCAGCACCCGTTGGACTCCGGAGAGCCTCGATGCATACCGACATGATCGCCAGCCCGGCCAGGCACGCCGCTGCCACGCCATGGGCCCGCCTGTTCGCAAGCCTGCTGCTCAGCGTGCTCTGCCTGCTGTTGGGCGCCTGCGGAGGCAACGACCACCAGGGCGCGCTGCAGTCGGCGCCGACGATCTCCGGCTTCGCCGGCACGCCCACCGCAGTGCCGATGGGCGGTGGCCAGGTGATGCTGTCGTGGAGCGCCTCCGACGCGACCACGCTGACGCTGGACAACGGAGTGGGCGACGTGAGCGGCCTGTCGAGCAAGGTGGTCGACGTCAGCGCGAACACCACGTTCACGCTGACCGCGGTCAACGCGACCGGCACGACGACGGCCACCACGGTCGTGACCGTCGCCACGCTGTCCGCGCCGACGATCACCGCCTTCACGGCCACGCCCGCATCGCTGCCGGTCGGCGGCGGTGCGGTGACCCTGAACTGGGCGACGACAGACGCGGCGAGCCTGGCCATCGACAACGGCGTGGGCGTGGTCACCGGCACGAGCACGGTGGTCAACGTCGCCGCGAACACCACGTTCACGCTGACCGCGACCAACGCGGCCGGCACGGCGAGCAAGACTGCCGGGGTGGCCATCGCTTCCGGCGCGGTTCGCTACATCGACGCTGCCAACGGTGCCGACACGAACGCCTGCACCCAGGCCGCGCCGTGCCGATCGCTGACCAAGGCGTTGGTCGGTGTGCCCGGCGGCGCGACCCTCCTGCTTGCTGACGGCGTGTACACGCCGGTGACGGAAGGCGCCGGTGGCCTCAATATTCCCGATGGCGTGACGCTGCAGGCAGTTCACCCCGGCGCGGCCACGCTGGCCACGTTGGCCGTTCAGGTGCTCGGTTCGGCGACGTTCAACGGCCTCGTCATCGACCGGCAGGGCCCGACCTTCGGTTGCGGCGGCATCGAAGCCGGCAGCGCGACAGGTACGCCCACGCTGACGCTGATCGGCGTGTTCAGCAACTGCACCAACTGGCTCCACTTGGCCAGCAAGGTAAAGGCCACCATGACGCCGGGCGCGCTGCCGGGAGGCATCTACACCACGGGCCTTCCCGCGAACGGCGGCGGCTGGGCCAGCGTCGGTTCCACGGTCGCCACAGGTGGCTCCGCCGAGCTGCTGATCCAGGGTGGCGTGATCGAGGGCAGCAACAGCGGCATCGTCAGCGGCACGGTCCTGACTGTTGGCGGCAATGCCAAGCTCACGCTCGACGGCGTGACGGTGCGCAACTGGAAGCCGGCCGCGCTGAGCGCTGTCGGCGGCACGGTGATCCTTCGCAACGGCACGCTGATCGACCACGCCGGCTCGGACCCGACCCTCCCCACCGCCGCGTGCGGGGCTGTCCGGGTCGGCGGCTACTACCTCGGCACGCAAGCCACGGCGCTGACGATGGACCATTCGACGATCTCCAACTCCCCAGGCAATGCGATCTGCGTGCAGAACAACCTGCTTGGCGGTGTCTTCGACCAGCTCTCGTTGACCCAGAGCACGATCAGCGACTCGGGCGCCGCGGCGATCGCGAGCGAGTTCGCGCAGGGCTCCGGCGCGGTGGTCGTGCTCGACGGCATGAGCCTCACCCACAACGGCTACGGCATCTACTGGGCGGGCCGCAGCGGCGGCAGCTTCGACGTGCGCAACACCACGGTGACCGGCAGCACCTCGATCGGCGGGCTCGGCGCCGGCATCTTCATGTACAGCACCCAGAACGCCAGCTTCAAGCTGCGCGGCAGCACGGTGTCAGGCGGCGCGCAGGACGGAGCCACGTTCGGCGGCTTCGTCACCATGACCGTCGACCTCGGCACCTCTGCCGACCCCGGAGGCAACACCTTCACCGGCAACGCCTCGTCAGGCCTTCTCAACGGCATGGCGCCGGGGCAGACGCTGAACGCGGTGGGCAACACCTGGACGGCGATCCAGCAGGGCGCCGACGCGAACGGCCACTACTCCACGCCGCCCACGTTCACGGCGGTGCCCAAGGTCGGTCCGGCGAACGGCGTGAACTACCGCACCGAGAACGCAAGCACGCTCAACCTGTGACCCGCCGGCCCGTCCTGGTACCGATTCAACAAGGGGAACTCCATGTCGCACGCCCAACCCACGTCATGCCGTCGCGCCACCGCGATGGCTGCCGCCGCGCTTTGCGCGGCCCTGTGCCACGCACCGGCCACGGCACGTGAAACGCGTGTCCTGCTGACAAGGCCGGGCGCGGCGTACACGTACCTGAGTGCACCGGTGGTAAACGACCACGGCCAGGTCGCGTTCATGGCCAACCGCCGAACCGGCCCGAACAGCTATTCGGCGATGAACCTGCTGCAGTGGCGCGAAGGCTCGGGCCTGGCGGTGCTCGCCGGCATCGGCGCGCAGTTCTCTCTCGTGGACGGCGAACTGACCCAGAACAACCTGGGCGACGTCGGCTTTGTCGCAAGGAGCGCGAGCACGGGCCAGAAGGGCATCTATCTCACCACCGCGCTCGGTGCAGGCCCGCTGGGCGAGGTGGGCGCGCACACGGCTTACCCGGGCAACGTGATCCTCTCGATCGGCGCGCCGACGCTGGCACGCAACCGTTCGTCGCTGGTGTTCGACGTCAACGTCGAGCCCTCCGGGCGCGGCATCGACAACTTCGCGCTGATCGGCGGCATCGCTTCGCACGGTCAGGTCTACCGCGCCCAGCCCTACGTCAGCGGCCGCCAGCCCCTGAACGCGCCGCCGGACCGCGATTCGCAGGACATGCCCTACCGCCTCATCGATGCACACCACGTGTCGATGGGCGACGAGCTCTTGAGTGCCACGTTCTCGGGCCGGTTCGGGCGCACATTCGACGGCGTGAACTACGACATCCGCGTCGGCGCCGTGTTTTTCACCGACGCCAACTTCGGCAATCTCTACACGGTGGGCTACGACTACCAGCGCCCGGTGGCCGGCAGGGCGCAGACCTTCCAGAACATGCGTGACGTGACGCCGGTGCTCGCCGGTGGCCGCGGCCGGATGGACGGTACCGGCCTCGCCTTCGCCGCCGACCTGTCGAGCCGCACCGGCGGCGTGGTCGACGGCCGAGGCATCTATCGCTTCCTGTCGGCGGGCTACCTCGACTACCAGCCGCTGCCATACGGCACGCCGACCGGCACGCTGACCGAGGTGGCGCGAACCGGAACGGCCGCTCCGGGCGGCGGCAACCACGTGAGCTTCGACAAGCAGGTGTTCATCAACGACTCGCTGCAGGTGGCCTACAGCGGCGAGGTCAGCGCCCGGCCCCGGGTCTCGCCGGCACTGCCGCAGGGCCGCCAGCACGGCGCGATCTTCATCGACCGCAGTGTCGTCGCCTACGAGGGCCAGGCCGCTCCCACCGCGGGCGGCGCGCTGTCGGGCGCCTTCAGCGCGCTCAAGCTCAGCGGCTTCAACAACGCCGGCGTGGCGCTGTTCTCTTCGAATCTGCTCGGCACGGGCGCGTTCGCGCAAGGCGCGTTCCTCGGCGACGGGCGAGAGCTCGTCTCGGTGGTGCGCACCGGCGACGTGCTGGATGCGCGAGACCGCGGCGGCCGGAAGGTCGCGAGCGTGTCGCTTTCGAACGATGCGGTGAACGTGCACGGGCAGGTCGCGTACAGCGTCGCGTTCAGCGATCACTCTCTCGGCACCTACCTCTTCACGCCCACGCTGCACTGGCGCGACCCCGGCAACGTGCGAGGTTTTGCGCCCCCGATGGCCTGGGACGACGCGAAGCACTGGACGCTGGGCCTGGCACCGGCCGACGTGCACGACGTGAAGATCGACCCGGACTTCAAGATCTCGATCAAGGGGCCGGGCACCGATCGCACGGTGCGCAGCCTGGATGTGGGCACCGGCGCCGGTGCGGTGCAACTGGCACTGCAAGCGGGCGTCCAGCTGACCGTGCTCGAAGGCGGCCTGCACGTCGGCACCCGGGGCACGCTCACGGGCTCGGGCACGGTGGTGGGCAGCCTCGTCAACGACGGGCTGGTGCGGCCGACCTACCTCGCGGTGACGAACACCCTCACCAACCACGCCCGCATCGAAGGCGGCGGCTACGTCCAGGGGGCGCTCGCCAACGGCAGCGCCGGCACGGTCGATGTCGGCGTCGGCGAGCACCTGACGGTGATCGGTCCGACCGGCGGGCCGTCCACCAACCGGGCGCACCAGAACTTGGGGACCATCACCGTGGACGGGGGCGCCCTCACGATGGTCGGCGGCCTCGGCAACCAGGGCGCGCTGCACGCCACCGACGCGAGCCTCGCATTCGTCGGACGCGGGCTGCTGAACCACGGCAGCGTGATGCTCGACGGCTCGCGTGTCGACGTGGCGGGCGAGGTCGTCAACGCCGCCGACGGCCGCATCGCCACCGGCGCTGCCACGCTGGCGGTATTCCACGACCACGTGCGCAATGCCGGCGAGATCGACCTCGGCAACAGCGACCCGGCGCAATTGATCGGCGGGCTGGACCTGACGGGCACCTCGCGCTTGAACTTCGTGCTCGGCGCCGCGGGTGGGCCCGGCGAGGCGGCGCTCACGGCCGACGGCCGCATCGACCTCGCCGGCCTGCTCTCCGTGGCGTTCGCCGACGGCGTCGCGCCGCACGCCGGCGACGACTTTCACGTCTTCGACTGGAGCGGCGCCAATGTGCACGGCAGCTTCGCCTCGTTCGCGCTGCCCGACCTCGGCACGATCGGAAACTGGGATACCAGCGACCTGCTGGTCGGCGGCTGGCTGAACATCACGACGAGCCGTCAGGCCGCGACGCACATCGCGATGTGGAGCGGAGACGAACTGGCGGCGGGCCGCGTGGCGATGGACGTTGCCGCGGTGCCCGAGCCCGGCACCTGGGCGCTGATGCTGGGCGGAATGCTGGCCGTCGGGATGCTGCAACGGCGCCGTAGACAGGACACCTGACCGAGTTGTGGCCCCCTGCCACGGGGCCAAGCACTTGATCCCGGTCAATGGCTGGACGGCCGCCTGTGCCCAAACTCGTACTTGGAGAACTTGCGGACGCAGATGGGCCATCACGAAACGATGTCGGGGCCCCGAAGCAGCAGGAAAAGCCCCTGAATTCGCTTCGTTCTGCGCTGCGACGCGAAGCGCGGCGAGGGCCGCATTCCAGTCGCAATCAGGCTCCGTGAAGCGATCGCCCCCGTGGCGCAGAACAACCGTACCGGTCCCAAGTTTGATTCAACTGCATCCCTTCAAGCCGCGCTTGATGCAAGCGCTGGTGGGCTATGACCGGAGTCGTTTCCTTGCCGACTGCGGCGCGGGCGTGACGGTTGGCGTGGTGGCCCTGCCGCTCGCCATGGCATTCGCCATCGCGAGCGGTGTCAAGCCGGAGCAGGGCATCTTCACGGCCATCATCGCGGGCTTCATCATTTCGGCGCTCGGCGGCTCGAGCGTGCAGATCGGCGGCCCGGCCGGAGCGTTCATCGTCATTGTCTATGGCATCGTGCAGCGCTACGGCGTCGCCAACTTGCTCATCGCGACGGTAATGGCGGGCTTCTTGTTGCTCGTGTTCGGCTGGCTCAAGCTCGGCGCGCTGGTCCGCTACATCCCGGTGTCGATCGTCACGGGCTTCACCAATGGCATCGCGGTTCTGATCGCGATGGCGCAGCTCAAGGACCTGATGGGTCTGCGGTTCGAGAACATACCGGCCGACTTCTTCGCCCAAGGGCATGCCGTCCTGGTTCACGCGAAGGAGGCGAGCCCCTCGGCGCTCGGCCTCGGGCTGACCTGCTTCCTGGGCCTACTGACCTGGTCGAAGCTCGCGGCGATGTCGCCGCCGTCCGCCGCATCCGTGCGCGCCCATGAACATCTGCCGATCGCGGCTTTGCCACAGACGCGCATGCGCAATGCGATTCGCCTCGCAACGCTCGTTCCGGGACCGATCGTCGCCCTGGTCGGCCTCACGGCTATCTCGGCCTGGCTACGCCTGCCCGTCGAAACGATAGGCACGCGATTCGGCGGCATCCCGCAGGCGCTGCCCGCCTGGGTGTGGCCGGACTTCGACTGGAGCAACGTCCAGCGCCTCTTCGTGCCGACGGTGACCATCGCCATGCTCGGCGCCATCGAGTCGCTGCTCTGCGCCCGGGTCGCCGACGGGATGACGGCGCAACGGCGGCACGATCCGAATCAGGAATTGATGGCGCAAGGCATCGCCAACATCGTTGCGCCATTCTTTGGCGGCATCCCCGCCACCGGGACGATCGCCCGGACGGTCACGAACCTGCGCGCCGGGGCCACCAGCCCGGTGGCGGGGATCGTTCACGCCGCGACGCTGCTCGTCATCGTGCTCATCGCCGCGCCGCTCGCCGCCAGCATCCCGTTGCCAGTGCTGTCAGGCATTCTTCTCTTCGTTGCCTGGAACATGGGCGAATGGCACGAGTTCGCCCGCCTGCGGACCTTTCCATTCGAGCATCGCGCCAAGCTCGTGGGCACCTTCTTGCTGACGGTGATGGTCGATCTCACGGTGGCGATGGAGGTGGGCCTGGCGATGGCCTGCGTCGTCTTCGTCTATCGGATGAGCACCATCTTCACCGTCGAAAGGCAGGACGCGTCGCGGCCGGAACCCGGGGTCTTCCGCTACGCACTGCACGGGCCCCTCTTCTTCGGCGCGGTAAACAAGATCGAGTCGCTGCCCGATCTGCTGCCCAGTGGCGCGACGGCGCTCGTGCTCGATGCAACGGACCTTCTTTCGATCGACAGCTCGGGACTCGCTGCACTGGAGAACCTTCGGCGCGCGCTGGCGCGAACCGCCGTCAGTCTCATGCTGGTCAACCTGAACGCGCGATGTTCGGCTGCCGTCGAACGTGCGGGCCTGGGCGACGTCCTCGGGGCCGAGCGCTAAGCGAAGGCTGCGAGCAGGACGAGGCGATGCATGGAATTCGACACCCGGCTACGTGCGCCGGTGTGGTCGCGTCGCCTTGATGCCCGTCAATGGGCGAGCACGTACCGCCCCGGGGCACCGTGCAGCCGGCCCGCAATCGTTTGCGGGCCGCCCATGGGCGGAGGTTGAACCCGTGCAGCGCCGTGCGCGTCCAGCCACGCCTCCCACGTCGGCCACCAAGACCCCTCGTGCGGCGGCGCGGCGTGCGCCCAGCTGGCCGGGTCGACGTAGTGGTCCGAGGCGCTACGGGTTGCGACCCGGTAGGCGCGCGCCGGTCCCGGCCCCGGCGGATTGACGACGCCGACGTTGTGACCGCCGCTCGTCAGGCAGAAGGTGACCTCCGTGTCGGTGAGGAGATGGACCTTGTAGACCGATTGCCACGGCGACACCGTGTCGCGTTGCGTTGCCAGGGCGAAGATGGGCACCCGGATGTCCGAAAGGGCGACGGCCTTGCCGTCGACGAGGTAGCGACCCTCGGCGAGGTCGTTGTGGAGGTACAGGTTGAGGAGATATTCGTGGTGCTGCCGAAACGGCATGCGCGTCGCATCGGCGTTCCAGGCATGGAGATCGCCGACGGGCAGGCGCTCGCCCATCAGGTATTCGCGCTCCATTCGCGACCAGACGAGATCGCGGGAGTTGAGGATCGAGAACGCGCCGGCCATCTGCTTGCCATCCAGGTATCCGGCCTTGGACATCAAGGCGTCGAGATACGCCAGCTGGCTCTCGTCGATGAACAATCCGAGCTCGCCCGGCTCGGTGAAGTCGAGGGTGGCAGCGAGCAGCGTGAGCGATTCGAGGCGGGCGTCGTCGTTGCGCGCCATGTACGCCGCGGCGATGGCCAGCAACGTGCCGCCGAGGCAATAGCCCACGGCCTGGATCGTCTGGCCGGGGACGATGGCAGCGACCTCGTCGATGGCCGCCATGACACCGAGCTTCAGGTAGTCGTCCATGCCCAGGTCGCGGTCGGCGGCGTCCGGGTTCTTCCATGACACGATGAACACGGTGTGGCCGCGTTCAACCAGGAATCTCACCAGCGAGTTGTGCGGCGACAGGTCGAGGACGTAGAACTTCATGATCCACGACGGAACGATCAGAACCGGGCGAGCGTGAACCGACTTGGTCTGAGGCGAGTACTGGATGAGCTCGACCAGGCGATTCGCGTAGACGACCTTGCCCGGCGTGATCGCGACCTCATGACCGGGGCGGAAGGCTTCGGTACCCGCCGGAGCCTGACCGGCCGCCAGCCTGATCGCGTCCTCGATGCGGTTGCGCATGCCCTGCCAGAGGTTCGCTCCCCCGGTCTCCAACACCCGCGCGTGTACCTCAGGGTTGGTGAGGAGGAAGTTGGATGGCGAGCACGTGTCCAGGAGCTGGCGCGTCAAGAAGGTGGCGACCTGTTCGTGGTGTCGGGTGACACCTGCGACTCCTGTCGTCGCCATTTCCCACCACTGCTGGTTGAGCAGGAAGCTGCGATAGAGCGAAGAGAACGGCCAACGTTGCCATTCGACCGACGAGAAGCGCCGATCCTTGGCCTCGTCGGCCGGAGCGCCGAAGCCGCCGGGACCCCTGTTGTCCGCAGCAAGGTGGGCGACGTTTCGAAGGTTCTCCGCGGCGCGTGTGAGCAGGGCCCACTGCTTGCCCGGCGAGATGGCCAGGTGCACCCACCAATCCCAATACGCTCCGGCGACCGCGGCGGGCGAAATGCCGTGCGTGAGCTGGGCAAGCTCTGCCTGCAGCGAGCGGTCGAGGTCGAGCACCTGCGGCGCCGCCGGCGAAGGAGCAGCGACTTGCGCGGAGGTGCGTCTCGGTCGGGGCTTGGAAGCTGGCTTCGGGCTGGACTGCGCTCGCACCATGGGGCGTCTTCGACGCAAGGGGAGAACCGCGTCGACCTCGTGCTGTGTCGTTGGCAAATTCTCTCGGAACGGTGACGATCTGACTTGCGCCTGCGCAAGTCAGCGCATCAAAGAGACATCGAGCGCCAGCGCTCCGCGAGGGCGGCTCCGTCGATCGGGCCGCCGCCAGCCACTTCGATGACGCGCTGACGCTCTTGCTCCTGGAGGGGCTCGGCGCTCTCGGCCAGTTGCCCCATCACGGTCACATCCGCCTCCGATGCGTCGTTCCCTTGGGCGAGCCGGCGGGTGATGCGCTCTCGCATCACGGCCACCGGCGTGACGCACTCGACGATCGTGAGCCGCATGCCGACCTCCGAGGCCAGGCGGGCGAACGCCTTTCGCTCCGCCAACCGCAGGAACGCGGCGTCGACGACGATCGACCAACCTGCACGCAGCGCCAAGCCGGCCAGCTCGGCCAGGCGAGCGTAGGTTCGCACGCTCGCGTCTTCGTCGTACATGCCCGGCTGCGCTTCGGACCGCGCCAGCGGTGCGAGACCGAACAGACGCTTGCGCTCGACATCGGAGCGCACGCATATCGCCCCGATGGCTTGACAGAGCCGTCTGGCCGCGGTCGTCTTTCCGGACCCCGGCAAGCCATGGGTGATCGCCAGGCGAGCCGGTGTCGGGCGCGTAAGCTCAGCGGCCAGCGCACGATATGCCGCAGCGTCGCACGACGTGTCGCCGCCTTCGGCATCGCGCTCGCGCAATGCACAGACCTGCGCCCGAACGAGTGCGCGGCAGACCAGGTGAAACCGAAGTGCCGGCAGTCCGCCGTAGTCGCCGGTGATCTCGAGCCAACCGTTGAGAAAGCGCCACGCCAGGGCTGGCGTGCCATGCGCCAACAGGTCCATCACCAGGAACGCGATGTCCTGGATCGGGTCGATCCAGCGGAGCGAGTCGTCGAACTCGATCGCGTCGAAAGGCATGGGCCGGTCGTCGATCTGCACGATGTTGGCGAGGTGCAGGTCGCCGTGCCCCTCGCGCACGTGGCCGCCAACGCGCCGCTGCTCGAAATGATCGGCGAGCCGCGCGCACTCGAGGCGCAGCCACCCGGACACGGCCGCAGCGCCGGGGGCGGATGCCGGCAGTGCCACCAGCAGGCGATCGACGACTAGCGCGTGACCCTCCGCCCGGCCGCGCGCGCTTTCCGGCAGCGCCGCCGGGGCGTTTTGATGAAGGGTGGCCAACAAGGCGGCCAGCGCGTCGACGTCGGTCCCGCTCACCCTGCCAGCGCCCAGACGTTCGCTCCAGAGGGCGCCATCGGGGAAGCGACGCATGCGCAGCGCCACATCGACGACGCGGCCCGGGACGCCGACTTGAATTCCGGACGGCACCTGCACCACTTCGACGACGTCGAGGTACAGCCCGGGCGCGAACCGGCCGTTCACGCGCAACTCCTCGGCGCAGAAATGCCGTCGCGAGGCGAGCGTGCGGAAGTCCAGGAATGGCAGCCGGACCGGCTTCTTCAGCTTCCAGGCCGTCGTGTCGCACAACAGCACCCAGGAGATGTGCGTCTCGACCAATCGAACCGGCTGGCCTGTTCTTTCGGCGAGGAATTCACGCAGGTGCTGCATGCGCTCGCGCGCTGCCGGAAGGGGATCCGAGTCGGGCACGCTTGATCGTGACGCATCGCCCCCCGCGCCGATTGATCCAAAGCAAGGTACCGCGAGTCGCGGCGCGGAAACTGGCTCCGTCGAAACCTGCAGGAGATTGCGATGTACCAACGGATACTCGTCCCCGTCGACGGCAGTCCCACGTCCAATCTGGGCCTCGACGAGGCCGTCAAGCTGGCCAAGCTTACCGGCGGCTGTCTCCGCCTGCTCCATGTGGTCGATCAAATGCCCTTCGTCATGGCGGCAGAGGGCCACGCCGCCATGTCGGCCGACATCCTCGGGATGATGAAAGAGGCTGGACAAAGGATCCTCGACGAAGCACGCAAACGCGTCGAAAAGGAGAGCATCCCGGTCGACGAGAAGCTGTTCGAGAGCCTGGACTCCCGGCTCTGCGACCGCGTCCTCGAGCAGATCAAGACCTGGCGAGCGGACGTGGTCGTTCTCGGGACGCACGGGCGGCGCGGCGCACGCCGGATGCTGCTTGGCAGCGATGCCGAGCAGCTCGTGCGCACGGCGACCGTCCCGATCCTGCTCGTGCGCGGAGCCCCGCCCCGCGCCGGAAACCGACCCTGACGGAGGTGAAATCCATGGCACCGGCCGGAGCGCTCGGGGCGCTGTCCGACAGCCGTCTGATCACGTCCTTTCCTTCCTGACCTCTAGGCCATGTACTTGCCACCGTTGATCGACAGGGTGATCCCGTTGATGAAGGCCGAATCGTCGCTCGCAAGGAAGACGACGCCGCGCGCGATCTCGGCCGGAGTCGCGAGCCGGCCGGCGGGGATTGCGGCGAGGATCTTCTGCATCACCTCTGCGGGTACCGCTCCGATCATGTCGGTGTCGGTGTAGCCCGGGGCGATGACGTTGGCGGTGATGTTGTGCGAGGCGCCCTCGAGAGCGAGGGACTTGGTGAAGCCGATCAATGCGGCCTTGGTCGCCGCATAGTTGGTCTGGCCCAGCTGCCCAGACAGGCCGTTGACCGACCCGAGATTGACGATTCGTCCGAAGCGACGGGCGCGCATGCCGCCGATGACCGCGCGGCACATGTTGAAGCACCCGCCGAGGTTCACGTCGATGACTTCGCGCCATTGCTGGACAGTCATCTTGTGGAGCATCGCATCGCGGGTGATGCCGGCGTTGTTGACCAGAACATCGATCGGGCCGCACGCTTCCTCGATGCCCGCCACGGAGGACGCGCATTGGTCCGCGTCGGCGACGTCCCACTGAAAGCTTCGGATCCCTGTTCGCGCGGTGAAGGCCTCGGCGGCCGCGTGACCGCTCCGATAGCCGACGGCCACGCGGTAGCCGGCTGCCAGCAACGCTTCGGCGCTTGCGGCGCCGATGCCCCTCGTGCCACCCGTGATCAACGCAACTCGCATCGCAAACCCTCAGCTGTTTGATCGGACTCTAGGACGGCCGTCTCCGAGCGCCTTGCTTTCGATCAATGTTCGGCGCGAGCCGGTAGAAGGCTCGCTTCGCCATCTCCACGATCACGAGGTAGCCGATGACCATCGACACGAGCCATGCATAGAAGACCGCCGGGGGCGGGGTCAGATGGAACAAGGTGGCAATGGGCGAGTAGGGCAGGAGGAGCGCGATTGCGCCCACACCCAAGGAGGCGGCAACGAGCGCACCGCTCGGCCTGCTCGCCCAGGGAGCGCCGCGGGTGCGGATGACGAAGATCACCAGCACCTGGGTCACCAGCGACTCGACGAACCAGCCGGTCCGAAACAGCGTCTCGTCGGCCCGGAGCACCACCAGGAGCAACCAGAACGTCAGCGCATCGAATGCCGAGCTGATCAGGCCGAACGTCCACATGTAGCGCTGCACGAAGCCCATGTCCAGCGTGCGCGGCTTCTTCAGGTCGCGCGAATCGACGCGGTCGAGGGGGATCGCGGCTTCCGAGAGATCGTAGAGGACGTTGTTGAGCAGGATCTGCGTGGGCAGCATCGGCAGGAACGGCAGGAAGAGCGACGCTCCGGCCATGCTCACCATGTTGCCCAGGTTGGAGCTGGTCCCCATCATGATGTACTTGGCGATGTTCGCGTAGGTGCGGCGGCCTTCCAGCACGCCGTCGTGGAGCGCCGCCAGGCTGTGGTCGAGCATGATCATGTCCGCCACTTCGCGGGCGACGTCGGCGGCGGTGTCGACGCTGATGCCGACGTCGGCGGCATGAAGCGGCGGTGCGTCGTTGACGCCGTCGCCGAGGTAGCCGACGACGTGCCCGCGTGCACGCAGGGCGAGGATGATCCGGCTCTTCTGGCCCGGGTTGACGCGACAGAAGAGGGTGGTTCGATCGACCCGCGCCCGCAGGGCCGCGTCGTCCATCCCCGTCATCTCGGCGCCTGTCAGCACTCCCTGTACTTTCAGATGCAGGAGCGAGGCCAGATGGGCGGCGACCAGATCGCTGTCGCCGGTGACGATCTTGACCGCGACGCCGCTGCGGGCCATGGCGGCGATCGCCTCGCGTGCGCCTCGCTTCGGCGGATCGACGAATGCCGCAAAGCCGGCGAACACGAGCTCGCGTTCGTCGCCGACGCCGGCATGGCCGTGGTCTGGCGGCACGTCGCGCGACGCGACGCCGAGCACACGAAGGCCCTCGCGCTCGAGCGCGTGACATTGCTCGCGAAGCACTGCTCGCGCCTGATCGTCCAAGGGCAGCAGCACCTTGCCGTCGTCGCGCTCGTAGCGGTCGCACAGCCCCAGGATGTCGTCGGGCGCGCCCTTGACCACGAGGCAGCGAATCCCCCCCCGGGCGAGCAGGACAGACACGCGGCGTCGTTCGAAATCGAAAGGGACTTCATCGAGCTTCTGCCAGCCGCCGACGTCGACCGGGCGGGCGAGGACGGCTTCGTCGAGCGGGCTCTTGAGCCCGCTCTCGAAGGCGCTGTTGAGATGGGCCAGGAGCAGAACACGCGAGGTTTCCCGGCCGGCACCGTCGATGCATCTCTCCAACGTGATCTTCGCTTCGGTGAGGGTCCCGGTCTTGTCGGTGCACAGCACGTCCATCGACCCCAGGTTCTGGATGGCGGCGAGTCGCTTGACGATCACCCGACGCTCGGCCATGCGGATCGCGCCGCGCGACAGCGTCACGGACACGACCATGGGCAGCAGCTCCGGCGTCAGGCCGACCGCGAGTGCGATCGCGAACAGGAACGAATCGAGCAACGGACGGTGCAGGCTGACGTTGATCAGGATCACGAACAGCACCAGCAGCAGCGTGATCCGCATGATCATCAGGCCGAAGCGGTGGATCGCCACTTCGAACGCGGTGGGCGGGGGGTCCACCTGGATCTGGCGGACGACCTGGCCCAGCTCCGATGCCGATCCGGTCGCGGCGACGAGGACGCGCGCGCTTCCGCTGACCACCGAGCTGCCCGTGAACACGGCGTTCGTCGCCTGCTGGATCTCGACCGCTTCGGAGGCGAGGTCTGCGGCGACCTTCTCGACCGGATACGACTCTCCTGTCAGCAACCCCTGGTTGACGAAGAGGTCGCGCGCCTGCAGGACGCGCGCGTCGGCGGGTACCCGGTCACCGGCACAGAGCAGAACGACATCCCCCGGGACCACCGCATCGACCGGCAGGTCGGTCTCGGTGCCGTCGCGAAGGATCTTCGCGCGCAACGCCAGGGATGCCCGCAGCCTGGCCGCAGCATGGGTTGCGCGATGCTCCTGGAAGAAGTCGAGCGCCACGCTGAGCACCACCATCGAGACGATGATCAGGAAATTGGTGACGTCTCCCGTCGCTGCCGAGACCGCGCTTGCGGCCAGAAGAATGAGAAGCAGGGGATTGCGCAGGCGACTCCAGAGCTGGCGAGCGAGCGATTGCGCCGGCCCTTGTGCAGTCGAATTCGGGCCGAACTCGCGCAGGCGGACCTGCGCCTCGACGGAGGTCAGCCCGGTTGACGCAATCGTTGACAGGGGCTCGAGCCACCACGGTCGGGCCTTCGGAATGTCGGGGGATTCCATGGAAGGCGGGCGCACAGGGCAGCGTAGGAGGCTTGCCCGAGCGAGGCATTGACACCGCGCAACCTCGCGAGGCGACGGTTCGGCATGGCCCGCGGACCTTGCGCTTCATCAAGACTCTCCGCGTTCGAGCACCGAAGATCGACCGGCCGGTGCCACCCATGAGAAAGCCATGACGCGATTGCCTGCCGATCTGGAACTTGCGACGAGCGAAGCGCCGCGGACCGGAGAGCATGCCGACCTGCGGACGGGCGCCGCCCATCTCCTGGCGCACAAATTCATCGAATCGCTCGGGGCGCGTTCCGGCGTCGCCTTCGACCTCGTGCTGCCCGAGGGCACCGCGTTGAAGGCCGGCACCGGGGCGCCCGCGTTCACAGTCCGGTTTCGCAGCGATGCCGCCCTGGTCTCGACGCTGACGCGGGGGCACATCGGCTTGCTGGAAGCCTACTTCGACCAGGACGTCGACGTCGAGGGCGATCTCGGTGCGGCCTTCGCCGCCGCCATGGCCAGCGGCTTCGACCTGCAGAGCAGGCTGCCGAACCGGGCCGAGAACGCACTGCACGAGTGGCGCCACTCGAACCGCTCCTTCGACCAGGCCAAGGCCAACGCACGCTCGCACTACGGGCTGGGTGCCGATTTCTATCGCCTGTGGCTCGACGACCCTCTGATGATGTACACCTGCGGCTACTGGCAGGCGGGAACGGCGAGCCTCGAAGAGGCGCAGCGCAACAAGATCGACCACGTCTGCCGCAAGCTTCGCCTCCAAGCCACGGACAGGTTCGTCGACGTGGGCTGCGGGTTCGGCGGGTTCATGGTGCGTGCCCACCAGACGACGGGCGCGACGGGCGTCGGCGTCAACACGACCTCCGAGCAGGTCGACTGGCTGCGCAAAGAGCTCGCCGTGGCAGGGCTGCAGGAGAAGCTCAGCGTGGTCGAGGCGGATTTTCGCGAATCGGTCGGGCCATTCGACAAGCTCGCGTCGATCGGCGTTCTCGAGCACGCGGGCCGCGACCAGCTCGGCGCGGTGGTGCGCGCCCATGCGGACCTCCTCAAGCCGGGCGGGATCGGGGTGCTCCATTTCATCGGCCACGTCGGCCGCTTCGAGACCGAGCTCTTCATCCGCAAGCACGTGTTCCCGGGTGGCTGGATACCGTCCCTTGCCGACGTCGTCGTGGAGATGGAGCGCAGCGGCCTCGAGGTCCTGGACGTGGAGAACCTGCGCCGTCACTACGCGCTGACGCTCGACGAGTGGGCCGCTCGCTTCGACCGGCGCTGGGCCGAGATCCATGCCCTCGACCCGGGTCGCTTCGACGAGCGTTTCAGGCGGATCTGGCGCAGCTACCTGATCGGATGCGCCGCGATGTTCCGGTCGCCCACCGGATACACGCACCTCTTCCAGATCGTCTTCAGCAAGGGCAATGTGACCGAGGCCGCCTACCCCATGTGTCGCGATCATGTCTACCGTCCTTGACTCGACGACGTACGCCCGGCGCTGCGCGTTTCTCCAGGAGTCGCTGCCGGCGTCGAACGGGGGCCCGTGGGGCCTGACGAAGACGACGTCGAACCTCTTTCGCGATCGCCAGGAAGAGCGCAAGCACCGGCTCGACCTGCGCGAGTTCCGTCACGTGATCGAAGTGAACGTCGCCGAGGGCTGGGTCGACGTCGAAGGCGGCACGAGCTACGAGGCGCTGGTCGACGCGACCCTGCGCGAAGGCGTGATGCCCGAGGTCGTGCCGCAGCTGAAGACGATCACGGTCGCCGGCGCAGTGTGCGGCGTGGGCATCGAGGCGACTTCGTTTCGCGCCGGGCTGGTGCATCACTCGATGATCGAGGCCGACGTGCTGCTAGCGACCGGCGAGATCGTGCTCTGCCGAGCCGACAACGAGCACGGCGAGCTCTTCCACGGCCTGGCCAATTCGTACGGGACGCTGGGCTACGTGCTGCGCCTGCGAATGCGGACCCGGCCGGTGAAGCCCTACGTCCGAATTCGGCACAGCGTCCACGATGGTGCAGCAAAGTATTTCGCGGATCTGGCGACGGCTTGCGATGAAGGTTCGGCCGATTTCGTCGACGGCGTCGTCTTTGCCGGCGACTGCCTCGTGGTGACCTGTGCGACCTTCGTCGACTCGGCTCCCTGGCTGAGCGACTACGGCTTCGAAAACATCTACTACCGCTCGTTGCTGGATGGCGAGGTCGACTACCTGAGCGTCAGGGACTACCTCTGGCGCTGGGACACGGACTGGTTCTGGTGCTCTCGCAACTTCGGGCTCGATCGTCGCTGGCTGCGTCGCCTCGTCGGCCGGTCGCGCCTCAACTCGCGCACCTACACCCGGCTGATGCGCTGGAACGAACGGCTCGGCCTCACTCGCCTGGGCAATCGCCTGCGCGGCCACCACTGCGAATCGGTCATCCAGGACATCGACGTTCCGCTTGCTGCGGCGCCCGCATTCCTCGAATTCCTCTTGCGCGAGATCGGCATCCTGCCGATCTGGACCTGCCCGGTCCGCGAACCGACGCGCACCGGCGCCTTTTCGCTCTATCCGCTGCGCAACGACACGCTCTACGTCAACTTCGGGTTCTGGGACGTCGTGGCAACGAGCGAAAGGCACGAGCCCGGCCACTTCAACCGCCTGATCGAGCGCGAGACGATACGGGTGGGCGGCATCAAGTCGCTCTACTCCGAGAGCTTCTTCGAGCGCAGGGAATTCGCGACGGCGTACGGCGGGGCGGCGTACGAACGCCTGCGCAGCCGCTACGACCCGGCGCATCGCCTCCTCGATCTCTACGCCAAGTGCGTCGGCGGGCGCTGAAGGATGCAAGCCTCCTTCGACCCCTGGTCGACCGCACGGGTCGCGGCCGACATCGCGATGGCAGCGCACGCGCGGCCTGTCGACCTGGCGGAACGGGGTGCCCGCCGCACGGCCGAACTGCTGGAGTCTGCGATCCATCGCTCGCCCCTGTATCGCCACCTGCTCACCGGACGCCGGAGTGCGCCGCGCCTCGAGGACATGCCCGTCATGCGCAAGGCCGACCTGATGCGATCCTTCGACCGCTGGTGCACGGACCCCGCGCTGCGACTCGCCGACGTCCGCGCTTTCGCGGCCGATCCGGCCAACATCGGCAAGGCCTTTCTCGACTGCTACGTCGTGTTCGAGAGCTCGGGCAGCAGCGGCGAGCCGGGCTACTTCGTCCAGGACGCCGCGGCGATGGCCGTCTACGACGGCCTCGAGCTCCTGCGCAAGCCCGATCTGCAGCCGTGGCGACGCCTGCTCGACCCCTGGGGCCTCGGCGAGAAGGTGGTCTTCGTCGGCGCCACCGGCGGCCATTTCGCGAGCACCGTGTCGATCGAGAGGCTCAGGCGGCTCAATCCGCTGCTGGCGGGGACCCTGTCGTGCGTGTCGTTCCTCCAGCCGATCGGCTCGCTCGTCGACGAGCTCGACCGGCTCGCGCCGACGGTGGTCGCGACGTACCCGAGCGCCGCCGTGCTGCTCGCCGGCGAGTTCCTGGCCGGGCGCCTGCACCAGGCCCCGCGCGAGGTCTGGACCGGGGGCGAAACGCTGTCGGCGGGGATGCGCAAGTTCGTCGAGGACGCTTTCGGCTGCCGCGTCGTCAACAGCTACGGGACCTCGGAATTCCTCGCGCTCGCGTGCGAATGCAGGCAAGGCGCACTGCATCTCAACAGCGACTGGGCGATCCTCGAGCCCGTCGACGCCGACGGCCACGCGGTGCCGTTGGGGACTCGAGGTGTGACGACCTTGCTCACCAACCTCGCCAATCATGTCCAACCCCTGATCCGCTATGACCTCGGCGACCAGGTCACCCTGCGGGCGGAGCCTTGCGCCTGCGGCTCGCCGCTGCCCGTCCTGGACGTCTGCGGCCGCTGCGATGAAACGATGATGCTGCGCGGCGGCAGGGGCGGCCACGTCGCGATCCTGCCGCTCGCCTTCACGACCGTCCTGGAGGACAGAGCCGGGCTTTTCGACTTCCAGCTCGTCCAGCAGGCCGACAACGAACTTGCGCTGAGCACCCCGGAACGAGGCTCCGCGGCGACGCGGCGGCTGCACCGTGCGCGCGACGTCCTGCACGAGTTTCTGCACGAGCAAGGAGCGCTGCGGGTGCGGATCCACTGCGCCAGCGGTCGCGCGCCGCAGCGGGGTCGCTCCGGCAAG
>JBBSBZ010000025.1:0-20942 GCA_038250795.1 Burkholderiales bacterium
ACGGCAACTACGTCAACGACGGCATCCTGGCGAGCGCCGACGACGAGATCACCGGAAGTGCAGGCGCCGACCTGATCAAAGGAATGCGCGGCAACGACGCGTTGTCCGGGATGGACGGCAGCGATGACATCGAAGGCGGCGAGGGGGATGACCTGCTCCTGGGCGGCCGCGGCCGCGACACGCTCGACGGCGGCGCTGGTCGTGATCTCATCTTCGGCTCCGGCAACGGCGCGTTGACGTTGCCGGGCACGGTGGACACACCGCCGCCCATCGCCGGCGGCCCCGAGCTGACGCGCGGCTTCTCGTGGGTGAGCTTCAACACGGGCATCGACGGCAACGATTTCGACACCTACGGTGTCCGCGGTGCGGACACCGGTACCTGGCTGGGCGACGACGGCAACATCATCGACGGCGGCAGCGGTGACGACACGATCGGCGCGGGGTCGGGCAACGATGTCGTGCATGGCGGCAGCGACAACGACGATATCGAAGGGCAGGACGGCAACGACACCTTGTTCGGCGATGCCGGCAACGACAACATCTTCGGCGACGGTCCGGATGCACCCGGCTACATCACCAGCGTTTCCGGGGCATTGCACGGCAACGACGTCCTGGACGGCGGTGACGGCAACGACAGCCTTACCGGCCAGGGCGGCGACGACGAACTCTACGGCGGCGACGGCAACGATCTGCTGATCGGCGACGACAACAACGTGAAGGGCACGCCCCTCGTCAACCACGGCGATGACTATCTGGACGGCGGCGCGGGCGACGACGAGCTGCAAGGCGGCGGCAAGGACGATCAGTTGTTCGGAGGCACCGGCAACGACCTGTTGTTCGGCGACACCGGGATTGCCAAGCTCGACGGCAAATACCACGGTGACGACTACCTCGATGGTGAAGAAGGCGACGACTACCTCGAGGGCGGCGGCGGGACGGACACGCTCTATGGTGGCAGCGGCAACGACATGCTTTGGGGCGACGCGGCGGCGGCCGGACTCAAGAGCGCGGAGTATGGCCAGGACTATCTCGATGGCGAGGACGGTAGCGACACCTTGATCGGCGGCGGCAATGCCGACACGCTCTTTGGCGGCGACGGCAACGACGTCCTGACCGGCGACGGAAACGTCGAGGAGGTCAACTCGTCCGACCACGGCGCGGACTATCTCGACGGCGAAGCCGGCAACGACTCTTTGAGGGGCGACGGCAAGGCCGATACCTTGATCGGCGGTGAAGGCGACGACTTTCTAGTGGGCGACGGCGACCAGGTTGCCGCTGCCGACGAAGGCGACGACTTCTTGCAAGGCGATGCCGGCAACGACACGCTACAGGGCAATGGCGGCAACGACTACCTCGACGGCGGCGCCGACAACGACTCTCTCGACGGTGGCAAAGGCGACGACTACCTCGACGGTGGTTCGGGTGACGACAATCTCTTTGGCGGCGCCGGTAACGACACCTTGGTCGGCGGCCTCGGGGCCGACTACCTTGCCGGCGGTGCCGGCGACGACACCTATCTTTTCGCCCAGGGCGACAGCGCTCTCAACGCCGCGAACTTCAGAGACACGGTTGACGATGGCGAGGGCAAGAACCTGATCGTTGCCGATTGCTCCGCGCCTGACAAGGTGATCTCCTCACCGCTCAGCAGCGATTTGATCGTCGTCCTGTCGAGCGGCCAGTCCATCGGCGTCACCAACGGCGCGGCGCGCAGCGGGACGAGCTACCAGTTCGGCGCGGGAGCTGGCCTTTCCTATACGTACAGCGAGCTGATCGGCAGCTTCGCTGACGTGGGCGCGAGTGGATATGACAGCGTTGGCCATCGCCACGTGCTGGGCGGCCGAAAGGACGACGCCATCGTTTCGAAAAGTGGCGATGTGACGATCTCGGGCGGCCGCGGCAACGACACGCTGACCGGCTCCGGCGGCGGCAACACCTACCTGTACAGCAAGGGCGACGGCAGTGACCTGCTGGTCGAGGCCGGGGTGCCGACGATTGCCGTCAACGGGACGACCGCGGCGAATTCGGCCGGTTCCCAAGCCTCGGTCACCGCCTTCCCACGCCATTCTTGGCCATGGGCCTTCAAGAAAGCGTTCGATGATGGACGAGAAGGTTTTGCTGACGAGGAAGGAGCGGTCGAGCCGGCCGCACAGCCCCAGGGCGCCTCGGCTTCATTCAACCGCATCGTGTTCGGCGCCGGGATTACGGCGAGCGACATTCGGCTCAGCGGCGCCGCCGGGGTGCTGACACTGTCGATCGGATCCGATCCGAACGACACGATCACCCTCGGTGCTTTCGATCAAGGCGCAGCCGATGCCGTGCTGCCGATCGATTCGTTCGTCTTCGCCGACGGCGCGACGCTGAGCTACGCCCAGCTCGTGGCCCGCGGCTTCGACGGCGCCGAAGGCGATGACGTGCTCTCGGCCACTTCTGGAGACGACCGCCTGAGCGGACACGACGGCAACGATCAGCTTTTCGGCCAGGGCGGCAACGACACGCTCGACGGCGGCGCCGGCAACGACACGCTGGGCGGCGGTGCGGGCAGCGACGTCTATCTTTTCGGGGTTGGCTCGGGGCAAGACGTCATCGACAACACCGACGCGACGACAGGCAGGATCGACACGCTTCGCCTGGGCGTCGCGGCGCCGGCCGACGTTCTCCTGGACGCGAGCGGGAGCGATCTCGTCGTCATCATGCGCGGCACGACCGATCAGGTCACCCTGCTGAACTACTTCACCTCAGCGCCGCTGGAGCGCCTGGAGTTCGCAGGCGGTGTCGTGTGGCGGGTTGCCGATGTGCTCGCCAATCTCCCTTCGAACCTGACCGAAGGGTCCGACAACTACGCCGGCACATCCGGCGCCGACGTGATCAGTTCGCTCGGCGGCAACGACACGGTGCGCGGCCTGGGCGGCGCCGACGTGATCGATGGCGGCCCGGGCAACGACCAGTTGCTTGGTGGCGCCGGCGACGACACGCTGTTCGGCAGCGACGGCAGCGACTCCCTCTTCGGCGACGACGGGAACGATTCTTTGAGTGGTGGAGCTGGCGGCGACACGCTTTATGGCTCGACGGGCAACGACACCTTGTCGGGTGACGACGGCGACGACTATCTCGACGACAGCGCAGGCACCACGCCGGGCAACAACCGGCTGAGCGGCGGCGCGGGCGATGACCGCCTCTTCGCGGGCAGCGGCGACGACGTGCTCGACGGCGGGGCCGGTTCCGACACGCTTCAAGCAGGGGAGGGCAACAACACCTTGATCGACGGCGAGCTGATGGTCGCCGGAGGGGGTGACGACACCTATGTTCTTACATCGGTCAACGGGCGCGTCTCGATCACCGACACCGGAGGGCTTCACGACGCCTTGATCCTGCCGACTTACGCGACGCCCGGCTCGACCCACGCGAATCTCGATGTCAGCTGGAAAAACGCGTACGAGGATCTCACGTTGTCGATCGACGGGCACCCGGGCCTGGTCGATGTGTCGTTGTTCTTTGCCACGCAGAACCCCTCACAGAGGATCGAGGAGATTCGTTTCGCCGACGGAACGACGTGGACGCCAGCAGACGTTCTTGCTCAATTGCCGATCAGCCGCCTGTCGGACGCGATCGACCATGTCAACGGCTTCAACTGGGGAGACACGATCAATTCGCTCGGCGGCGACGACTACGTCAACGGGCAGGCGGGGGACGATCGGGTCGACGGCGGGGCAGGCAACGACACGCTCTATGGATCGACGGGCGACGACACCCTGCTCGGCTCGGCGGGAAGAGATTCCATGCTCGGGGGCGACGGTGCCGATTCCCTGGTGGGCGGTGCGGGCGACGATCAGTTGTACGGTGACTCGTCCAGCTTCTATTTCGCAAACCCGGGCGACGGCAACGACCACCTCGATGGCGGCATCGGCAACGATTGGCTTTACGGTGAGGGCGGCGACGACACGCTGGTCGGCGGTGCCGGTAATGACTACATGGATGGCGGAGCCGGCACCAACACCTTCGTGCTCGGTCGCACCAGCGGTCACGATACGTTGAGGGGCGCAGGAGGAGGTCGAGTCGTGTTCGAGGCCGATGTCGCGCCGGGCGAGGTGTCGCTGCTCCGTGATGGCAACGATCTGCTGGTCGTCATCGGCCAGACCGCTGCGCAAGCCCGTGTTTTTCAATCGATCGGTCTGTCCGCAAATCCGAGCCGATTCGAGTTTTCCGACGGTACGGTCTGGAGCGCTTCGGAGATCGCGGCGCGCACTGTCGCTGGGACGCCGAACGCGATGGTGGGAAGTTCCGGAGATGACACGTTCATCGTCGACGACGGCGACGACACGGTCGTCGAGGCCATCAACGCGGGGCACGACAAGGTGCTCAGTTCCGTCAGCTACACGGTGCCGACCAATGTCGAAGACCTCACTTTGACCGGGTATGGCGACCTCAACGCGACGGGCAACGAACTGGCCAATGTCCTGACCGGCAACAGCGGCAACAACGTGCTCACTAGCGACGATGGCCGGGACACGCTGATCGGCGGCGCGGGCGACGACACCTACGTCATTGGTGCCGGCATGACCATCGTCGAGGCGGCGAATGAAGGAACCGATCTGGTCATCGCCAACTGGAGCTATACGCTTTCCGCCAATGTTGAGAATCTCACCGCGTGGACGGGCACGGCCTTCGTGCCGCTGACCTACACAGGCAACGACCTCGACAACATCATCACCGGCTCGGCTGCCTCTGCTTTTGCGGACACCTATGACGGTGGCCGCGGCGCCGACACGCTGATCAGCCTCAACGACCACGGCCGCTTCTACGTCGACAACCCGGGCGACGTGATCGTCTCAGCCCAGGCGGAGGTCTTCAGCTCGATCGATTGGACACTGGCCGCCGGGCACACGAACCTGACGCTGACCGGTACGTCGGCGACGACCGGAACCGGAAATGCGCTGGACAACGTGCTCGACGGCTCATTGAACGTTGCAGCGAACGTTCTCGTGGGGGGCAAAGGCAACGACACCTACCGTGTAGGTCGAGGTGACACGGTGGTCGAAGGAGCCGGCGAGGGCAGCGACACGGTCGAGTTCAACTATCGGCCCGCTGATGGCGTGCTGCGCGTCGATTCGGTCGGCGCGAGCTCGATCGAGCTGTACGACGTGAATTCGTCGCTCGGCGGCGGCCTCAGGACCGTGGGCTCGGATCGGGCCGATACGATCGTCTATTCCAGCTTTGACAAAGCATTCGGCACCGCCACCCTCGGCGGCATCGTCGAAGGGGGCGCCGGCGACGACACCTTGAGTGGAGACTCGGGGCATGACCGTCTGGATGGGGGTGATGGCGACGACGTTCTCAATGGGAACGCTGGCAGCGACACGCTCCTCGGCGGCGCCGGAAACGACTTCATCAGCGGCGGTGCCGGCAGCGATGACCTAGACGGCGGTACCGGCAACGACACCCTCGATGGCGGCATCAACAGCAACGTCTATCCCGACTACTTCAATTCCGACGTCTACCGCTTCGGCTTCGGAGACGGCCAGGACGTCATCGCGACGGGTTCGTACTCGGGTCCCTACAAGGCGAACGTGCTGCGTTTCAAGTCGGGCGTGTCGAGCGCAAACGTGACCGTGGCTCAGGTCGGCGCCGACCTGGTGCTGAGCCTCGTCGGCGCTACCGACAAGGTTACCGTGCGTTCATTCTTTGCAGGCAACGACCCTTCGAACGCCGCCAATCCGATTCAGCGGATCGAGTTCGCGGACGGCAGCTTTTGGAGCTTGGGGACGATTCGCGCGCTGGCGAATCCTGGCCAGTCGAACGCGAATCCGACGCTTGCGGCTCCCCTTGCGGACGTGACGGCAGCAGAGGGAACCCAGCTAAACATTGTGATCCCGGTCGGGTCGTTCGTCGATCCGGACGTGGGAGACGCGCTGACCTACAGCGTGACGCTGGCCGACGGCTCCGCGCTGCCGAGCTGGTTGAACTTCGATCCGATCATGTCAACGCTCAGTGGCGCCGCCAATGTCGGCAACGTCAGCATCAAAGTGACGGCCACCGACTATGCCGGACTGTCTGCAAGCGACATCTTCGATCTCACGGTTACTGCTCCACCGAGGACGATCGTCGGGACGACAGGAGCTGACGTCCTGACAGGAGGCTCCGGCAACGACACCTTGACAGGTTTGGCAGGCAACGACGTGCTCGATGGCAAAGGCGGCGCAGATTCGATGATCGGCGGCACGGGCGACGACACCTACCTTGTAGACAACGCCGGGGACATCCTGGTCGAGAACTTGGACGAGGGGACCGACTCAGTCATCTCATCCGTCTCGATCACGTTGTCCGCCAACGTCGAGAACCTTCGGCTGCTTGGTACGAGTGCGATCAACGGGACCGGAAACGACGCCGACAACTACCTCCAGGGCAACGGTGGCGCCAATCGGCTCGACGGCGGACTCGGCGCCGATACGCTTGTCGGCGGAGGCGGGAGCGACATCTTTGTCGTCGACAACGTGGGTGATGTGGTCAGCGGCAGCTTCGGCACCACCGACATCGACACAGTCGAGTCGTCCATTTCGTATTCGTTGGCCAGCGCTTTTGAGAATCTAACCCTGACCGGCACGGCTGCGCTCAATGGTACGGGGAACGCCTCCGCGAACGTCATCATCGGCAACTCAGGGGCCAACCGCCTTGACGGCGGATACGGCAACGACACGTTGATCGGTGGCGCTGGCGACGACACCTACGTTGTTGACAGCACCGCCGACGTCGTGCTCGAACTTGCCGGTGGAGGCTTCGACGCGGTCGAATCACAGGCGAGCTATGCCCTGTCGGCCGAAGTGGAAAAACTGACGTTGACCGGAACCGGTAACACCTCCGCGACCGGCAACTCGTTGAACAACACACTGGTCGGCAATTCCGCCAACAACACCATCGACGGCGGCGGAGGTGTCGACACGATGACGGGGGGCGCCGGCGATGACCTTTATGTGGTCGACAACGTGGGTGACGTCGTCGCCGAGAGCGCCGTAGGTGGCACCGACACCATCTGGGCTTCCGTAAGTTATTCGTTGCCAAGCGAGGTCGAGACACTGCAACTGACCGGAACGGCAGCAATCAATGCCACTGGTAACGCTGCGGCGAACGCGCTGTTCGGAAACGCGGGCTCGAATCGGCTCGACGGCGCCGCCGGTGCCGACACGATGCGAGGCGGCGCTGGCGACGACACCTACGTTGTCGACAATGCGGGCGACCTCCTGCTGGAAGGCGCGGGCGGTGGAACCGACACGGTCGAGGCGTCGATCTCATGGACGCTTGGCACCGACATCGAGACGTTGACGTTGACGGGCAATGCCAACATCGACGCCACGGGCAATGCGACGAACAACACCTTGGTCGGAAACAGTGGCGCCAACCATCTGAACGCTGGCGGCGGCGCCGACACGTTGTGGGGCGGTGACGGCAACGACACTCTGGACGGCGGTTTCGGCAACGACGTTCTCGACGGGGGCGATGGAAGCGACACCTTCCTCTTCGGCCTCGGGTCGGGCGCAGATACGATCACATCGCATGCCACGTCAGCGACTAAGAACGACACCCTCTTGATTGGTGCGGGCGTCACGACCACCGACGTCGTCCTTCGCCGTGTCGCGGACGATCTTCGCGTCGAGATCGTCGGAACGCGCGATTCGGTCGTGGTGCGAAACCATTTCCTCGGCGGCTCCGCATCCGGCAGTCAGATCGATACGATCCGCTTCGCCGACGGAACCTCCTGGAATGTCTCCGCGATCGAGAGCTTGTCGGGGAACCATGCGCCCACCCTCGGGCCGGCGCTGGCCTACAAGACGGTGGCCAACGGCGACGTTTTCCACTACACGGTTCCCGCAGGCGCGTTTGTCGATCGCGACCACGATGTCCTGACCTATGTCGCGACGAAGGCCGACGGCACCGTGTTGCCGTCCTGGCTCAGCTTCGATTCGGCCACCCGCACCTTCACCGGCAACAGCGAAACGGCCCCCCCGGGAGCGTTGAACCTCAGGATCACCGCGGCGGATCCGGGTGGTCTTTTGGCAGCCGCGACCCTCGATCTGTACATCCAGCCGCCGACCGTCGGACGCGTCACAACCGGCACCTCGGGCAGCGACACGATCTATGCCTATCTGAACGACACCCTTTACGGCGGGGCGGGCAATGACTGGCTCAACGGCGGTTCCGCTGACGACCTGCTGGTCGGCGAGGCGGGCGATGACACGCTGTGGGGCAACGGTGGCCACGACACCCTTGTCGGCGGCACGGGGGACGACTTCTACAACGTCGACAGCGTTGACGACGTCGTCGTCGAGAAGGTCGGCGAAGGGATCGATCTCGTCCAGGCCCGCGTCGACTACAGGCTCAGCGACAACGTCGAGAATCTGCGCCTGCTCTACGGTGCGGAGCGGGGTGTCGGCAATGACCTCGACAACGACATCGAGACCAATTTCGCCGTGACTTACGGGGTCACGCTGGATGGAGGCCGGGGGGCAGACACGCTTCGCGGCGGCCTGGGGGATGACACCTACGTCGTCGACAACATCGGTGACGTGGTCGACGAATACGGCAACATCAATGGCCGGACCAATATCAGCGTCGATATGGTGATGGCTTCCATCACGTACTCGCTCGGCGCATCGAGCGGGACGACGACGCTGACCGGGATCGAGAACCTGGTGCTGACGGGCTCCGTGCAGATCAATGGAACCGGCAACGCCCTCGATAACGTCCTCACAGGGAATTCGGCAGCCAACGTTCTCAGCGGTCAGGCCGGCAACGACACGCTCGACGGTGGACAAGGGAACGACACCCTTGACGGCGGAGCCGGCGATGACACCTATCTCTTCGGTCATGGCTCGGGCTCGGACATCATCGCGTCGTTGGACACGACGTCCGGCAAGATCGACACGCTGCTGCTGGGAGCGGGCGTCGGCGCAAGCGACGTGCTGCTGGCGCGCGAGGTGGATGACCTCGTCCTGACCCTCCAGGGAACGACGGACTCGGTTCGGGTCAAAAATCAGTTCGTCGGAAATTCTGCTTCCGGAAGTCAGATCGATCGCATCCAGTTCGCCGATGGCACCGTTTGGAACGTCTCCGCCATTCGTTCTCGGATGTCAGCCAATCGCGTGCCGGTACTGTCCACGCCCTTGGCCGATCTGTTCGTCGTCAAAGGCACGACGTTCACCTTCGCGATTCCGGCCGGCACGTTCTCCGATCCCGACGTCGGCGACACCCTCACGTATTCCGCCTTTTCAGCCGACGGCAGCGCGCTGCCCGGTTGGCTGAGCTTCAACGCGGCGACGCGCACTCTCTCCGGCGACAGCGCTTCTGCTCCCTCCGGCAGCATGAGCATCAAGATCGTCAGCACCGATACTGGTGGACTGGCCGCGTCAGACGTCTTCGATCTCACAGTCGACGGATTCGTCATCAACGGCACGCCGGGCGATGACACTTTGATGGCCGGCAGCGCCAACGACACGCTGCACGGAGGAGCTGGCAATGATCAGCTGATCGGCGGAATCGGCAACAACCTCGTGTTCGGCGAAGACGGCAACGACATGTTGAGCGGCGGCGGCGGCCTCGACACGCTGGTCGGCGGTTTCGGCAACGACCGCTACGAACTCGCGAGCGTGACCGACGTCATCGTCGAGCAGGCAGGCGAGGGTACCGATATCGTCCGCTCGGCGTTCAGCTATGCGCTCGGCGCAAATCTCGAGAATCTGACGTTGACCGGCGCCGCCGCGATCAACGCGACCGGGAACGGACAGGCCAACGTGCTCACGGGCAACATGGCGGCCAACGTGCTCGACGGCCAGGCCGGCGCGGACACGATGATCGGCAGCTCGGGTGACGACATCTACCTCGTCGACAACGTTGGCGACCAGACCGTCGAGCTTGCGGGTGAGGGGACTGACAGCGTGCGGGCCAGCGTCAGCGTGACACTGGCTGCCAATGTCGAGCATCTGACCCTCGTCGGCGGAGCCTCGATAGACGCAACCGGCAATGGACTGGCCAATGTCCTGATCGGCAACGCGGCCGCCAACCGACTCGACGGTGGCGCGGGGAATGACCTGCTCGATGGCGGCGCCGGTGACGACACCTTTGTGTTCGGGCGCGGATCGGATGCGGATGTCATCGCGTCGTTCGATGCGGGCGTCGGCAAGATCGACACGCTGGAACTGGGCGCAGGTATCGCCGTCGCCGACGTGATCCTGTCGCGCGACGTCGACGACCTTCTCGTCACGATCGGCGGCACCGTCGACTCGATCCGGGTCCGAAATCAGTTCCTTGCTGGTTCAGCTTCCGGGAACCAGGTCGACCAGATCCGCTTTGCGGATGGCACGACCTGGAGTGCTGCGACGATCGAAGGGTTCTTGGTAGGCAACCACATGCCGACCGTCATCGAACCGTTGACCGATCAGTCCGTCGTGCAGGGTGAGGCTCTGAATTTCGTGATCCCGGCGGGTTCTTTCGTCGATCCCGATCAGGGCGACGCGCTCGGCTACACCGCGACGCTCGCCGATGGCACGCCCTTGCCAGGCTGGATCCAGTTCGATGCCGCGTCTCGGACCTTCAGCGGCAGCAGTTCGCTGCTCAACGTCGGTGTCAGCAGCATCAAGGTCACGGTTACCGACTCCGGCAACCTGACCGCGAGCGACATCTTCGACATCAGCGTCGTCGCCAGTCCGGCCGGAGCCATCCTCTATGGCACTGTCGCTAACGACTTTTTGATTTCCGGCAGCCACAACGACACGGTCCACGCGGGCGCCGGCGACGATTCGGTGCTCGGCGGCGCGGGAGACAACGTCCTCTATGGCGAGGATGGCAACGACCGTCTCGATGGAGCGGCTGGCCGGGACACGTTGATCGGCGGCACCGGCAACGATGTCTACGTCGTCGACGACGTCGGTGACCTGATCGTCGAGAACGCCGGCGAAGGCACGGACACGATCGAGGCGAGCGTGAGCTACATCCTCGGTGCAAACGTCGAGAACCTCATCCTCACCGGCACCGCGGCGATCAACGGGACGGGCAACGCGCTTGACAACGTGCTGGTCGGAAACCTCGCGGCAAACAAGCTCGACGGCGGCGCCGGCAACGATTGGCTCGACGGAGGTGCCGGCAGCGATTCGATGACTGGTGGGAGCGGTGACGACACTTACGTCGTCGACAGCGCGGGTGACAAGACGCTTGAGGCGGCCGGCGGAGGTAGCGACACCGTTGAAAGCTCGATCACCTGGACTCTGGCCGCTCAACTCGAAAACCTGGTCCTGGCCGGCACGGCCAACATCAATGGGACAGGCAATTCGCTCGACAACCTGCTCGTCGGCAACGCGGGAAACAATCTCCTGAACGGCGGTCTCGGCAGCGACACGATGGCCGGCGGCCTGGGGGACGACACTTACATCGTCGCCGACATCGGCGACGTCGTCAGCGAAGCCGCGGGCGAGGGCACCGACAAGGTTCAGGTCGCCTTCAGCTACGTGCTCGGCGCCAACGTCGAGAACCTGACCCTCACGGGCACGGCGGCGCTCGACGGCACCGGCAACGCGTTGGCTAATGTCATCACCGGCAACGCCGGCGACAACACCCTCGATGGTGCCGCGGGTGCCGACACCATGGCGGGCGGCGCCGGCAACGATCGTTACGTTGTCGACGACGTCGGCGACGTGATCACCGAGTCCTCGAACGGCGGAATCGACCGGGTCGACGCCAGCGTGACCTACACGCTGGGCGCCAATGTCGAGATGCTGACGCTCACCGGCAACGCGCCCATCAACGGCACTGGCAACACGCTCGCCAACACGCTGACGGGCAACGGCTCCGCGAATCGGCTCGACGGCGGCAGCGGTGCCGACACGATGAGCGGTGGCGCGGGCGATGACACCTACGTCGTCGACAACATCGGCGACGTGGCCTTCGAAAGTGCCGGCGGCGGCTTCGACACTGTGCAGGCCTCGATCACCTGGACCCTCGGTGCCGAGCTCGAGAGCCTGCTGCTAGCCGGCACCGCCAACCTCAACGGAACAGGCAATGCGCTGAACAACGTGCTGGCCGGCAACGCCGGCAACAACGTTCTGAACGGCGGCGCGGGAATCGACACGCTCGCAGGGGGCCTCGGCAACGACACCTACGTCATCGCCGACAGCGGCGACGTTGTCGTCGAAGGCGCCGGCGAGGGCGTCGATCTTGTCCAGTCATCGGTGAGCTACGTGCTCAGCGACAACGTAGAGAAGTTGACCCTCACCGGCACGGCCTCGACGAAAGGTACGGGCAACGCCCTCAGCAACGTTCTCACCGGGAACGCTGGCGCCAACGTGCTCGATGGAGGTGCAGGCGCCGACACGATGATCGGCGGCGCGGGGGACGACGTCTACATCGTCGACAACGCCAGTGACGTGGTGACCGAGGCGGCCAATGCCGGCAGCGACCGGGTCGAGGCCAGTGTCAGCTACGTCCTCGCCGCCAACGTCGAGGCGCTCACCCTGACAGGAGGCGGAGCCATCAACGGCACCGGCAACTCATTGGCGAACACGCTGATCGGCAACGCCGCGGCCAACCGACTCGACGGCGGCACCGGCGCGGACGACATGGCCGGCGGGGCGGGAGACGACGTCTACGTCGTCGACAACGTCGGCGACTCGCTGAGTGAGGTCTTGGGCGGCGGAATCGACACCGTACTGAGTTCGGTGACCTGGACCCTCGATGATCAGTTCGAGAACCTCACGCTGACCGGGGGTCGCAGCGTCAACGCGTTCGGGAACGACATCGACAATGTTCTCGTCGGCAACGCCGGCAACAATCGAATCGATGGCGGCGCCGGCAACGACGCGATGAGTGGCGGCGCGGGCAACGACACCTACGTGGTCGACAGCGCCGGCGACACGGTGGCGGAGCTTGCTGCCAGCGGCACCGACTCGATCGAGTCGAGCATCAGCTGGACCTTGGGTGACAACGTCGAGAACCTGAAGCTCACCGGCAGCCTCGGCATCAGTGGCCGGGGCAACGACCTGAACAACGTCATCACTGGCAACGCAGGTGACAACGTCATTGACGGCGGCGCCGGCATCGACCATATGGCTGGCGGCCTGGGCAACGACACCTACATGGTCGATGTCGCTGGCGACGTCGTCACCGAGGGCGTCAGCGCGGGCCTCGACACCGTTCGCACATCGCTCGCCTACACACTTGGCGCGAACATCGAAAACCTCGTACTGACTGGGAGCGCTGCCGTCAACGGCGCGGGGAACACGCTCGACAACAACCTCGTTGGCAATGGCGCGGCCAACGTGCTGACCGGCAACGCCGGCAATGACCGACTGGATGGCGCTGGCGGCGGCGACACCCTCAAGGGCGGGACCGGCAACGACGTCTATGTGATGGGGCGAGGCTACGGGACCGAGTTGGTCCAGGAGAACGATGCAACAGTCGGAAACGCGGACGTCCTCAGCTTCCTTTCCGGCATCTCCACCGACCAGATCTGGTTCCGCCACGTTGGCAACAACCTCGAGGTCAGCGTCATCGGCACCGACGACAAGGCGGTCGTTCAGAACTGGTACCTCGGCAACCAGTACCACGTCGAGCAGTTCCAGACATCGGACGGCAAGACGCTGCTCGATTCGAAGGTACAGGATCTGGTCAATGCGATGGCATCGTTCGCCCCGCCCGGCATCGGGCAGAGCACGCTGCCGCCGACGTACCAGAGCGCTTTGCTGCCGGTGATCTCAGCGGACTGGGGGCCCTGACTCGAGAGCCACGCGATCGACGGAGCAACACCGTGCGTCTGCTGGTCATCCATCAGAATTTTCCGGGCCAGTTCGGCTTCATGGTGGGAGAGTGGGCAAAGGGTCCGGGGTGGGATGTGCGCGGCCTCGGCAGTCCGGCCGCGCCGGGGCTGGCAGGTTTCGACGGGCTGGTTCGCTATGCGCTGCATCGAAAGGTTCGCGCTGGCCAGCACCCTTATCTGCGGCAAATGGAAGCGGCGACGCTGTACGGGCAAGCCGCAGCGCGCGCGATGCTCGCCCTGCGAAAGAGCGGGTTCGTGCCGGATGTGATCCTGGCCCATCCGGGGTGGGGTGAGACGCTCTACGCCAAGGATGTGTTTCCCGACGCCCGCCTGGTTCACCTGTGCGAATGGTTCTACAACGCCGATGGCGCCGACCTCGGCTTCGATCCCGAGTTTCCGATCGACTTCGACGACCGGGCGCGAATCCGGACCTGGAATGCACTACATGCGCTGAACCTCAGTCAGTGCGACCTAGGCATCGCACCGACCCACTGGCAGAAGAATCGCCATCCCCAGGTGTTCCATCCCAAGATGGTCGTCCAGCACGAGGGCATTGCGGTCGACGAGCTGAGGCCGGATTCGACTGCATCGGTCACGACCCTAAGCGGCATCCTTTTGCGCGCTGGCGATCCCGTCATCACCTACGTCGCCCGCAACCTTGAGCCGTACCGGGGCTTCCACATCTTCATGCGGGCGCTGGAGCGAATCCAGAAAGTCCTGCCGACGTGTCATGCCGTCATCGTCGGCGGCGATGAGGTCAGCTATGGCAAGCCGCCCAAGGGGTCGGTGAACTGGCGCGAGCATCTGCTGAAAGCCGTGACGCTCGATCTCGGGCGTATCCACTTCGTGGGCCGGGTGCCGCGCCAAGAGTACATCCGCATCCTGCAGATCTCGGCGGCGCACGTCTACCTGACCTATCCCTTCGTGCTCAGCTGGTCGTTGCTCGAGGCGATGGCATGCGGCGCCCCTCTCATCGTTTCGGATACCGCCCCCGTCCGTGAAGTGATCGACAACGCCTCGATCGCGCGCGCGGTCGATTTCTTCGACGTCGAAGGGTTGGCAGCGGCTGCCATCGCATCATTGAAAAGTCCGCTCGGTTCCCGAGCCGCCGGAGTCGAAGTCCGAGGGCGTGCGCGGCGGTTCGACCGTGTCGTGGCGCTTCGCCGCTACACGCAGTTGCTCGGCCTGGAGCAGGCATCGGCTGCGAACCAATGAAATCGATTGAAGGCGTTCCGCCGATCAGTTGAGCACCCCCGCCGGCGGGTGATCGGGGGTCGTGCCCGTCACGTTTTCCGGCCTAGGCGGGATGGCCTGCCCACTGCGACTTCGAGACACTGGCGCCCTCGCAATCGAAGGCCCGTCATGAAATACCCATCCTTCGTCCCGGCAACTTGCGGTGGTCCGGGCTGGTTCGACTCGAGCTGGGATCTGCGCTCCGGTCTCGACGTCGTGGAAAAAAGCCCTGCGGACGTCGACCTCGACCGAGGGTCCTGGATCGACGTCCATCCGTTCGCCGTGCCCGCTCAGCCGCGCGCGTCGCGCGTCGCCTCGCCCAGCGCGATCACGGCCATCGCGTAGTAGCTCGACCAGTTATAGCGCGTCAGCGTGTAGAAGTTGGTCGTGCCGGCAACGTAGGTCGGCGCCGCGTCGCCGTTCTGCAGCTCGACGAGGGCGAGCAGGCTGTCGCAGGCCAGCGCATCGCCGCCGAGCACGGCGCCGCGCGCGACCATCTCGGCGGCGGTGAAGGTGGGCACGATGTCGGGCGCGAGCAGCGCGGCGCGCTCGCTCGTTTCGGTCGGCGGCTTCACGTCGAAGCGGGTCGCGAGGCCGCGCTTCCAGCCGAACTCGGCGAGGTAGTTGGCGACGCTGCCGATCACGTCCGCCTCGTTGGTGTGCAGGTCGACGTGGCCGTCGCCGTCGAAGTCGACCGCATACCGGTTGAAGCTCGACGGCATGAACTGCGCCATGCCGAGCGCGCCGGCATAGCTGCCGCGCCACGACGTCGGCGCGATGCCTTCGCTGTTGCACAGCACGAACCAGCTCTCGAGCTCGTCCCTGAAGAAGTCGCTCCGGTCCTTGCGGCCGGAGGGAAAGTCGAAGGCCAGCGTGGCGAGCGCGTCGATGACGCGGAAGTTCCCCATCTGCCGCCCGAAGATCGATTCGACGCCGACGATGCCGACGACGATCTCCGGCGGCACGCCGTAGATCTCCTCGGCCTGCGCCAGCCACTGCTCGTTGGCGCGCCAGAAGGCGACGCCGGCGCGGATCCGGATCGGCTCGACGAAGCGGTCGCGGTAGGCGTTCCAGTTCTTCGCTGTGCCCACGGCCGGCGGCATGATGTAGCGCGTGACGCTCGGGATGAAGCGGGCCTCGGCGAGCGCGCCGCGAACCCACGCCGGATCGAGATCGCGCCGCTCGGCGACCGCATCGGCGAAGCGCATGACGTCGTCGCGCAGGCCGTAGCCGGGCGCGTTGGGGGCATCGTCGACCGCGGCGACGGTGCGCTTCTTCGCGCCCTTGTGCGCGCGCGCCGGCTTTTCGGCCGCGGCAACGGCTGGCACGACGAGCGCGATGGCGCCGAGAACGACGAGGCGACGGGAAGGCAGGGTCATCGGCAGCAGGATCGAAGGCGTGCGGCGCACGGCGCGCCCTCGATTATCGAGGGGCGAGCGGGCGCAGCCGGCGGGCCTCGAGCAGGAATCCGCGGCCGAGCGACGCGTCGGGCCGCCGTGCGGCGTCGCGGCTGTAGCGCTGCGCTTCGAGCCGATCGAGGTGCGTCGCGAGCGGCTCGCCCGCAGCGCCCAGTCGCTCGCGCACGCGTGCGGCGAGCGCACGCGGCGTGTCGTGCGCGGCAGCGTCGATGCCGAGCGAGCGCAGGGCATGCTTCATCCGCTCGAGCTGGCGCACCCACGGGTCGACGCGATGGCGATCGAACCACGCCCACACCGCCCCGGCGAGCGCGAGCCCGCTGAGCGTTCCGACCAGAAGCAGGGCGAGGTCTTCCCAGGTTGGCGTCGCGAAGCCGATCTGCTTCATCAGGTCGAGCTGCGCGCCGCGCGCGTAGTTGAGCACCCATTGGTTCCAGCGGTTGTTGACCGCCTCCCACGCGCTGCGCAGTCGCTCGACCAGCTGCGGGCTCATCGCGTCGAGAGTGCCCGCGACGAATCCGGGTCGCGGCGCCAGGCGGGTGCTGCGATCGATGCGGTCGGGCGCGACGGCGCCGGTCGGGTCGGCGCGAATCCAGCCCGCGCCCGTCTGCCAGAACTCGGCCCAGGCGTGGGCCGAGCTCTGGCGCACGACGTAGTACCCGTCAACCGGCGGCAGGTCGGTGCCCTGGTAACCGGTGACGACGCGCGCCGGGACGCCCATCGCGCGCATCACGACGACGAACGCGGCGGCGAAGTGCTCGCAGAAGCCCTCCTTGCCGTCGAGCCAGAACTCGTCGACGCCGTCGCGACCATAGGCGCCCGGCGCGAGCGTGTAGCTGAAACCGCCGCTGCGGACATGGCGCAGGACGGCCTGCGCGAGCTGGGTCGCGCTCGCGCCGCGCCGGCCAGGATCGTCGCGAAACGTGTGCGCCCAGGCGATCGTGCGCGGGTTGAATCCCGGCGGCAGCTCGAGGCTGTCGCCGAACTCGCCGGGCCGGCGCGACGGTCCCAGGACGAAGCGCGTGCTTGCCGTCGCGCGGACGCGAAGCCGCTCGAGCAACGGCCGGTTGGCCACCCACTGCAGGTTTTCGCGCGCGACGATCCTGTAGCCGTCGACCGGCTCGATCTGGGTCGTCGCCTCGAGCAGCGGGATCGACGCCAGTCGCAGCGGCTCGATCGTCGCCTGGTACGAGACGACGTTGCCGCTCTGGGTCAGCGTCGCCGGTCGAGACGGGATGCCGGCGGGTGCGAACGGCAGGCCGCTCGGTGTCCACTCGTTGCCGTCGAAGTGGGTCAGGACCGGGCCGCGGAAATACATCGCCGAAGGCGGCGGCGCGGTGCCGTCGAAGCGAAGCCGCATGGCGATCGAGTCGTCGCTTGCCACCTCCGCCATCGAGCCCATCCTCATGACGTTCGACAGGCCCGTCTTCGAGATCCCGTCCTGCGGCACGCCCCAGAGCGGGCCGATCCGCGGAAAGAGCAGGAACATCAGCGCCATCACCGGCGCGCCGAGGAGCGCCGTGCGCGCCGCCAGGCCGCCGGCCTGCTTCAGGCTCGGATGGCCGACCGGCATGTGGGCGAGCACCACGGCGGTGAGCAGGCCCCACACCGACACCAGCATCGCTGCCGCGACGAGCAGCGACTGCGAGTACAGGAAGTGGGTGAGGATGATGAAGAAGCCCAGGAAGAAGACGACGAAGGCGTCGCGCCTGGCGCGCAGCTCGAGCGTCTTCAGCGCCATCAGCGAGACGGCGAGCGTCACGCCGGGCTCCTTGCCGAGCAGCGTGTGGTAGGAGCCGAGCGTGAGCCCGACTGCCAGGACGAGAACGGCGATCAGCACCCATCGCCCCGGCAGCGCGGCGTTGTCGAGGGCGAGGCGCCCGCGCCAGAGCAGGACGACCGCCGTCAGCGAGATCGCCCACGCAGGCAGGTGCCCCGCATGGGGCAGGACGGTCCAGGCAATGACGCCGAGCAGGAAGAGCGTGTCGCGCGCATCGCGCGGCAGGCGACGCCAGCCCGGCCAGCTCGGAACGAGCCGGCGCGCGGCGGCGAGGGACGGCGCGTTCACGACCGACCTCGGCTCAGTTCCAGAGGGCGAGTGCCTCGAGGCAGCGCACACGCTGCCCGTCGCCGTCGCCGGGCGCGATCTCGACGCCGGGCAGGCGCAGGCCGTAGTCGGCGTCGGCGCGATCGGCGGCAAGAGTCCATGCGACCAGTCGCGAGAGCCGGGCTTCCGGCGCGAGCGCAGGACAGGCCGACCAGTCGAGCCAGAGCTCCTGGCGCGCCGAAGTGCTGGTATCGCGACTCACCAGCTCGGCGCCCGTCTCGAGCGCCTGGGCTGCCTTCTTCCAGGCGACGAGCTTCAGGGGATCGCCGCGCCGATAGGCGCGCACGCCCTCGATCTCGCCACCCTCCGTGCGGCGCGACGACGCTGTGCCGGCAGCGACCGGTCGCGCCGCGGGCAGGCCCGGCGCCTGCAGCTCGATTGCCGGATAGACGAGAACGTTCGACACCGGCCGCCACACCGTCCAGGCGCGGAACAGGCCGAGCGGAAAGCGCGTCTCGACGGTCAGCACCGGCACCGGATGCCGCCCCCGGAGTGCCGGCACGAAGCTGACGTGGGCGGTCGACTGGCCGCCGGCCGGCACGTTGGTCCAGGCCAGCGTCGAGACGGGCGCGTCGAGGACGCGCAGGCCGATGCCGAAGCGCTGCGAGGTCGGGCTCGACATCACGACGTCGAGGACGGCCGGGCTGCCGGCGAACGCCGGCGGCACGGGGCGCAGGTGCAGCGTCAGCCCGCGCAGCGTGCCGTGCGTGACGTGCATCGAGACGATGCCGCTGCCGGCCAGCAGGAAGGTGAGGACGTAGCCGAGGTTGAGCTGGTAGTTGATCGACGCCAGCAGCAGCACCAGCAGCGTCGTCGCGAAGAGCCAGCCGGCGCGCGTCGGCAGGATGTAGATGTTGGCCTGCGTCAGCAGCTGGGTGTCGCTCCTGGGCAGGCGCGACTGCCACCAGCGGCGAAAGCGGCCTCGCGCGTAGGCGACCGGGTCGAGCGCCGATCGCGCCGCGGCCACGTTCATGGCAGCGGCACGGCCTCGATCATCGCCCGCACCTGCTCGCTGCGGCCACGACCGGCGCCCGCAACCGGCACGAGCCGGTGCGCGATGGTCTGCGGCAGCACGTACTGGATGTCGTCGGGCGCAACGTAGTCGCGGCCACCGAGGAGGGCGCGTGCGCGCGCCGCCCGAAGCACGGCCACGCCGGCGCGAGGCGACAGGCCTTCGACGAACCACGCGCCCGAGCGCGTCGCCTGGATCAGCGACTGGAGATAGTCGAGCAGCGCATCGGAGGCATGCACGGCCTGCACCGCCTGCTGCGCCGCGAGCAGTTCGACGGGCGTCATCACGGCGCCGAGCCGGCCGATCGCCTCGCGCCGGTCGGCGCCGGCAAGCAGCTCGCGCTCGCTCTTGCGGTCGGGGTAGCCGAGCGTGATGCACATCAGGAAGCGGTCGAGCTGGGACTCGGGCAGCGGATAGGTGCCGAGCTGGTCGGTGGGGTTCTGGGTCGCTATCACGAAGAAGGGCTTGGGCAGCGCGCGGGTCTGGCCCTCGACCGTCACCTGATGCTCCTCCATCGCCTCGAGCAGCGCGCTCTGCGTCTTCGGGCCGGCACGGTTGATCTCGTCGGCGAGAAGCACGTGCGCGAACACCGGCCCGGGATGGAAGATGAACGACTCCTTGGCGCGCTCGTAGACGCTCACGCCGATCAGGTCCGACGGCATCAGGTCGGCGGTGAACTGAGAGCGCGAGAACCGGAGCCCGAGCGAGACGGCGATCGCGTGGGCGAGGGTGGTCTTGCCGACGCCCGGAACGTCTTCGATGAGCAGGTGGCCGCCGGCCAGCATGCAGGCGACGCAGTCCTCGATCTGCGAGCGTTTGCCGACGATGATCGTGCTAATCTGGTTGACGAGTTCTGAAAGCTGGGCGGCGAGAGATCGGCTCATCGTCTCGACATTACTAGAAAACGACCGGGCCAATGGAACGATGACTACGGCGTTTTACACACATCCCTACTGCCGCGGCCACGACATGGGCGTCGGCCACCCGGAGTGCCCGGGCCGCCTCGACGCGATCGACGACCACCTCATCGCCACCGGCCTCGGCGCAGCGCTCGAGCACCGCGAGGCGCCCGAAGTCTCGATGGACGACCTGGGGCATGCCCACGGCAGCGGCTATGTCGCCGAATTGCGCGACCGTCTGGAGCGCCTGGCGGGCACGGGAGAGTGCTGCGCGATCGATGCCGACACCGTGGCCGCTCCCGGCACCTGGGCCGCCGCCCTTCGCGCTGCCGGCGCGGCCGTTGCAGCGACCGATGCGGTCATCGACGGCGACGTCGCCAATGCCTTCTGCTCGGTGCGCCCGCCCGGCCATCACGCGATGCGCGACCAGGCGATGGGTTTTTGCTTCTTCAACAATGTCGCGGTCGCGGCGCGCCACGCACTC
>JBBSBZ010000026.1:0-20715 GCA_038250795.1 Burkholderiales bacterium
CCCGGCCACGCCTACATCGCTCCCGGCGGCCTGCATCTCTCGGTCGAGCGCTCGGGCGCGAACTACCTCTGCCGGGTCCGCGACGGCGAGGCCGTCAACCGCCACAAGCCCTCGGTCGAAGTGCTCTTCAGGTCGGCGGCACGCGTCGTCGGACCGAACGCGTACGGCGTGATGCTTACCGGCATGGGGGCCGACGGCGCCCTGGCGATGCGCGAGCTGAAGGACGCCGGCAGCTGGAACGTTGCCCAGGACCAGGCGACCTCGGTCGTCTTCGGCATGCCGAAGGAGGCGATCGCCGCCGGCGCCGTGCACGAGGTGCTGCCGCTCGCCGCCATTGCGCCGCGCCTGCTCGAGCGGCTGCGCAGCACCGCCGGGGCGTCGCTGCACCGCGTCTGAGGCCGGCGGCGCGGCGAAACCGCTCCAGTTCGCCGGCTCCGGGCCGAAATTCGCTGGGAGGCCTGTTGCCTCCGCGTCGACGCTGTCGCCGCCCACCCGTCGAGATCCGATCCGCGCACGCGATGCCATCCCACCACGCTCCTGTCAGTGCCCTGCCCCTCCTGGCCGCCGCCGACGTGCAGGACAACCTGCGCATGGTCGCCAACGACCTCGAGCGGCTGCAGGCGCTCCTGAGCGGCGCCTGCGACACGCTGCTCGCCGGCTTCGGCGGCGCGAGCCGCGCCCTGCGCATGCCGACGGCGAACGGGCCGGCGATCGGCGAGGCGCTCGAGCATCTCGGCTCGGCGGTGGTGGCGCTCCAGTTCCAGGACATGGCGACGCAGCTCATCGCCCATACCCAGCGGCGCCTGCGCCACTGCACCGATCGCCTGGCCCTCGAGGCCTTCGGCGACGACGACGACGACGCCGTGATCGAGCCGCAGCCATCGAACCCGAACCCGGTCACCCAGGACGAGATGGACGCGGGCTCCGTCACCCTCTTCTGACCTCGCGCCCGAACCCACGCGACCCGCTGCAGGACAACACACCATGCACTCGATCCTGACCGTCGACGACTCCGCCTCGATGCGCGAGATGGTGAGCTTCACGCTCAAGAGCGCCGGCTTCGACGTGGTCGAAGCGGTCGACGGCCAGGACGCGTTCGAGAAGGCGCGCGGACGCCGGTTCGACCTCGTCCTCACCGACCAGAACATGCCGCGCCTCGACGGCATCGAGCTCACCAGGAAGCTCCGCGGCACACCAGCGTTCAGGTCGACGCCGATCCTGATCCTCACCACCGAATCGAGCGACCGGATGAAGCAGGCCGGCCGCGACGCCGGCGCCACCGGCTGGCTCGTCAAGCCGTTCAATCCGGCCAAGCTGATCGAGGTCATCCGCAAGGTCGTGCGCTGAGCGCGCCGGCGGCCCCTCTTCAGAGACGAAGCGACATGAGCGAATCCACATCCCAGGCCGGCGGCGACGGCTTCGACCTCAGCCAGTTCTACCAGGTCTTCTTCGAGGAGGCGGGCGAGAACCTCGAGCTGATGGAGCAGCAGCTCCTCGGCCTCGATGTCGGCGCGCCCGACGACGAGTCGCTCAACTCGATCTTCCGCTGCGCCCATTCGGTCAAGGGCGGCGCGGCCACGTTCGGCTTCAAGGACGTCGCCGAGCTCACCCACCACATGGAGACGCTGCTCGACAAGCTGCGCCGCCACGAGCTCGCGCTCGCGGCGCCGATGGTCGACGTGCTGCTCCAGGCGGGCGACGCGTTGAAGGCACTGCTCGCGCGCCATCGGCAGGGCGGCGAAGGTGAGGCGGTCGACCCGACGGGCCTGCTCGAATCGATCCGGGCGATGGCCCACGGCGGATCGGCGCCGGCGGGAGCGGCACCGACCGCGGCGCGGCCTGCCGCGGCCGTCGCCGCCACTTCGTCTCCGGCCGCGGGCGCGCCGGGCACGCCGCGAATGCTCGAGCTGCGGGTCGGCCCGCTCGACAACCCGGCCACGGCCGCGGGCATCGTCGAGCTCTTCGCCGAGATCCAGGGCCTCGGCACGATCGAGCCGATCGACGGCGGCGAAGCGGCCGACGGCATGCGCCGCTTCAAGATCGCGACCGAGAGCAGCGACGAGGACCTGGTCGAGCTGCTCTCGTTCCACGTCGCCCGGGAGCAGGTCCAGCTCCTGCCGCTCGGCCCGGGCTACGGCTTTCACGCCGGCGCACCCGGCGCGCCCGCCGACGACGGCGACGCCGGCTTCGGCTTCTTCGACAACGCGCCCGGCGCGCCGGCGCCCGGCACAGTCGCCGCGGACTCGGCCGCGCCACGTGCGCAAGGCCGCACCGCTCGCAGCACGTCGGTGGCACCGGCGGCCGAGGCGACGACGCTGCGCGTCCCGGTCGAGCGGGTCGACCAGCTCATCAACCTCGTCGGCGAGCTCGTCATCACGCAGGCGATGCTGGCGCAGACCGGCGCCAAGGTGGACGCGGGCCTCTACCGCCAGCTCGCCGCCGGCCTCGCCGACCTCAACCGCAACACCCGCAATCTCCAGGAAGCGGTGATGTCGATCCGGATGATTCCGATGTCGGTGGTCTTCAACCGCTTCCCGCGCATGCTGCGCGACCTTGCCGCCAAGCTCGACAAGCAGGTCGAGTTCGTCACCGACGGCGAGGCGACCGAGCTCGACAAGGGCCTGGTCGAGAAGATCACCGATCCGCTCACCCATCTCGTGCGCAACTCGTGCGACCACGGCATCGAGCTGCCCGCCGAGCGCCGCGCCAGAGGCAAGGCGGAGGCGGGCACGATCACCCTCGCCGCCTCGCACCAGGGCGGCTCGATCGTGATCGAGGTGCGCGACGACGGCAAGGGCCTGTCGCGGCCGAAGCTCCTGGCCAAGGCGCGCGAGCGCGGCATCGACGCGCCCGACTCGATGACCGACAGCGAGGTCTGGAACCTGATCTTCGCCCCCGGCTTCTCGACCGCCGAGGTCGTCACCGACGTCTCCGGACGCGGCGTCGGCATGGACGTGGTGATGAAGAACATCACCGCCCTCGGCGGCACGGTCGAGATCGAGTCGGCCGAAGGCTGGGGCATGGTGGTGCGCGTGCGCCTGCCGCTCACCCTCGCGATCATGGACGGCATGAGCGTCGCGGTCGGGTCGGAGTGCTACATCCTGCCGCTCTCGTCGGTGGTCGAGTCGTTCCAGGTCGGGCCCGACACGATACGCACCATCGGCGGCTCGGGGCGGGTCGTCCAGGTGCGCGGCGAGTACCTGCCCGTGGTCGCCCTCGAGGAGGTCTTCGAGGTGCCGCGCTTCGGCCAGGGCGGTGGCGCGGTCGTCGTCGTCGTCGAGGCCGAAGGCCACCGCGCCGCGCTTCTCGTCGACGAGCTGCTCGGCCAGCAGCAGGTGGTGGTCAAGAACCTCGAGGCGAACTACCGGCGCGTCGCCGGTGTCTCGGGCGCGACCATCCTGGGCGACGGTCACGTCGCGCTGATCCTTGACGCCGGGGCGCTGGCACGCCGCGCACGCCATTGACGAGCCACGGCCACCCAGCGAAAACGCTATCCCATCAGATTCGAGCAGCAGCCCATGACATCCTTCCTGCCCTCCCTCGCGAGCCGCGACGCCGACGGCGCCGAACGGCGTGCGGATCCGCGCAAGCCCCTGCGGGCGAACGCCGAGCTCCTGATCGGCGGCGAGCACATCGCGGTCCGGACGCTGGACATCAGCACCTCGGGCATCGGCATCTCGACGTCGGTCAATCCCCGCTCCGGCCAGACGGTCTCGCTGCTCCTTGCTCCGTCTGCGACGCCTCGCGGTCGCAACTTCGTCACGGTGCCCGTCACGGTCGTGCACAGCGTCCTGAGCCGCGGCGAGGGCGGGTTCAAGGTCGGGCTGCGCTTCGCCGAGCTGCCGCCGGCCGCGCTCGCGGCCATCCGCGGCTATCTGCTCGGCTGACCGATGTCGCCGGGCCGTTGGCGTGGGCGATACCCCGCCCGCCACTCAAGTTTGGCCCCGGCCGGTCGAAGGTAACGGCATTGCAACAGGCGCAAGCCTGCATCGAGTGCGAGCCATGAATTCCCTGACCCTCAAGAAGCAGCTCTTCGTCGCCTTCAGCCTGCTCACCGTGCTCGTCATGCTGGTGAGCGGGATCGCGCTGCTGGGCCTGAGCCGCGCGAACGACCGCCTTTCGAGCTACGTTTCGGGCGCGGGCGAGCGCGAGAAGCTGGTGGCCGACGTGCGCATGCTCGCCAACCGCCGGGCGATCGCGATGCGCGACATGGTCCTGGTGCGCACGCCGGCGGACCGCGAATCGGCCAGGGCCATGGCAACGCGAGCCGACGCCGACCTGAAGGCCACCCTGAGGTCGCTCGACGAAGCCGTCGCGCACGCCGCCGGAGCGACCGAGCGCGATCGCTCCCTCGTCGCCCGGATCGGCAAGATCGAGGCGAGCTACGGCCCGACAGCCCTGGCCATCGTCGAGCTGGCCTCGGCCGCAAAGCTCGACCAGGCAATCGAGAAGATCGACAGCGAATGCCGGCCGCTCCTGGCAGCCCTGCTCGAAGCCACGCGCGAATACGCGGCCTACCACCACGAACGGACGCAGGCCATCGCGGAAGCGTCGGCCGATGCCTACGCATCGCAGCGCGCGGTGCTGGCCGCCCTCAGCCTCCTGGCCGTGCTGGGAGCCGCCGGCCTGGGCGCGTGGATCACGCGCCGGCTCGCGGCCTCGCTCGGCACGGAGCCGGCGGAGCTCAGCCGGGCCGCCGAGCGGGTGTCGCGCGGCGACCTTCGCCCGCTGGCCGGCGCGGAATGGGCCCCGGCCGGAAGCGTGCTCGCCTCGATGGGCGCGATGCGGGACAGCCTCGTCGCGGTGGTGTCGACGGTGCGCCAGGGCTCGGAGAGCGTGGCGACCGCGTCGTCGGAGATCGCGCAGGGAAACAACGACCTCAGCCAGCGGACGGAGCAGCAGGCCTCGGCGCTGGAGGAGACGGCCGCCTCGATGGAAGAGCTCAGCTCGACCGTGAAGCAGAACGCGGACAACGCCCGCCAGGCCAATCAGCTCGCCATGAACGCGTCGACCGTCGCCGTCCATGGCGGCGAGGTCGTCTCGCAGGTGGTCGACACCATGAAGGGCATCAACGACAGCTCGAGGAAGATCGCCGACATCATCGGCGTCATCGACGGCATCGCCTTCCAGACCAACATCCTCGCGCTCAACGCCGCCGTGGAAGCGGCGCGGGCCGGCGAGCAGGGCCGCGGTTTCGCGGTCGTCGCCTCCGAGGTGAGAAGCCTCGCCGGCCGCTCGGCCGATGCGGCCAAGGAGATCAAGGGCCTGATCACGGCCAGCGTCGAGCGCGTCGCGCAGGGCACGGTGCTGGTCGACCAGGCCGGAGCGACGATGACCGAGGTGGTGACCTCGATCCGGCGCGTCACCGACATCATGGGCGAGATCAGCGCGGCGAGCTCGCAGCAGAGCGCGGGCGTCGCCCAGGTCGGCGAGGCGGTCAGCCAGATGGACCGCGCGACGCAGCAGAACGCGGCGCTCGTCGAGGAGAGCGCGGCCGCCGCCGACAGCCTGCGCCTGCAGGCCGAGCAGCTGGTCACTGCCGTTGCCGTCTTCAATCTCGGAAACGACGGGCCGCTCGCCGCCGCGAATCCGGCGCCGGGCGGGAGGGTGGAGCGACGCGGGCACGACCGCGCCACCAACGTCACCCGGCCGTCGTTCAGGCGTCCGCGCGCGCCCGCGCATGCCGATGCGGATGCGAGGACGGCCAGCGCCGTCGGCACCGGCACCGGCACCGACGGCTGGGAAACCTTCTGATTCGCGCGACTGCATCCACCTCACGCCGGACTCCGCCATGCATGCGAATCCCCTCTCTCCCGCCGGTCCGACGCTCGCGCGCGCCGGCGCTGCAGAAGTGACTTCCCTGCGCGAGTTCCTCGCCTTCAAGCTCGGCGACGAGGAATACGGCATCGACATCCTGCGCGTGCAGGAGATCCGCTCCTACGAGCCGCCCACGCGCATCGCCGGCGCGCCGCCGTTCATCAAGGGCGTCGTCAACCTGCGCGGCGTCATCGTGCCGGTCGTCGACATGCGGGTGAGACTCAGACTCGAATCCGTCAGCTACGACAGCTTCACCGTCGTCATCGTCCTCAACATCGGCAGCCGCATCGTCGGCATGGTCGTCGATGCCGTCTCCGACGTCATCACCCTCACGCCCGAGCAGATCCGGCCGGTGCCGGAATTCAACTCGGCCATCGACAGCGACCACCTGCTCGCGGTCGGCTCGATCGACGAGCGCATGCTGATCCTGATCGACATCGAGAAGCTGATGTCGGCGCAGGAGATGGGGCTGGTCAACACGGTCCAGTAGGACCGCGCGCGAAAGCGGTCCGAAGCGCTACACGAGCAGCGGAACCAGGGCGCTCAGGTGCCCGTCCCACGTGAGCATCGACTTGTCGTCGAAGTAGATGACGCAGCGCGGCGTGCCGTCCTTGCCCTCGCGCTCTTCGATCTTGAGGATGTGGGCGGGGTTGACCGCGACGAGCATGCCCTTGAAGTCGAGGATCGGGAGCTTCGTCATGGGATTTCTCGCAAAAGGGCGCGAATCGCTATGGCCTCATTCTGCCAGCGGCGGGCCGTACCGAGCGCTCTTGCACGGCACCGCGGCCTGGGCTAGACCTGCATGCTCATGATCTCGGTGTAGGCCTGGACGAGGCGATTCCTCACCTGCAGCGTCGCCTGGAAGCCGATCTGGGCCTTCTGCATCGCGACCATCGTCTGCTCGAGGCTGACGGTCGGGTTGTCGAGCGTCACCGCCTGTTGCATGGCAGTGGCGTCGTTCTGTGACTTGCTCACGGCACCGAGCGCCTGACCGAGGGCATGCTGGAAGCTCGCCGATCCGGTGGCCGACGGCGCGGGCGTTGCCAGCGGCTGACCCGTGGGCGTCATGCCGGCACGTGCAGCCGCCTGGGCGAAGTCGAAGGGTTTGAGGGTGACGTTCATGGATCAAAGCTCCGTGGCCCGGGGGCCCGACCTTTGGCGCCATCGTAGTGATCGACGAACGGCGCATGGTCTGGAACTGACGCGGCTTTGTCGGGCTGTTCCCGGCATGGCGCAGAGGGCCGCTTTCGAATAATGGCCGCAGTCCGGCGCAACCCTGCACCCGATCGAAACCAGGCCTCCATGGACAACGCCGTCGCCCTTGCCTCTGCCCGCCCGATCGTGCTGCCGACGACCTTTGCCGAGCGCATCGGAGCCGTCCCGGCCGGCACCAAGCTGAAGTTCGGCGCCGGCCTCGCCGCGCTCGCGGGGATCGTCGTCGCCCTCTCGATGAATGCCGGCCAGGGCGACTACAAGGTCCTCTACGCGGGCCTGTCCGACAAGGACGGCGGCGCCGTCGTCGCCCAGCTCGCGACCATGAACGTGCCTTACAAGGTGCAGGCCGGCAGCGGCGCGATCATGGTGCCGGCGATGCAGGTGCCCGACCTGCGCCTGAAGCTCGCCACCGCCGGCCTGCCGAAGGGCTCGGTCTCCGGCTACGAGCTGATGGACACGGCCCGTTTCGGCCAGACCCAGTTCCAGGAGCGCCTCACTTTCCAGCGCGGCCTCGAGGGCGAGCTGACGCGCTCGATCACCTCGCTCGCTGCGGTGCAGAACGCGCGCGTCCATCTCGCGCTGCCCAACCAGAACGGGTTCTTTCGCGAGCAGCAGAAGCCGAGCGCCTCGGTGCTCGTGAGCCTGCATCCCGGACGCACGCTCGACCGCGCCCAGGTCGCGGGCATCGTCCACCTCGTCTCGTCGAGCGTTCCCGAGATGGACCCGAAGATGGTCACCGTGCTCGACCAGACCGGCTCGCTCCTCACCGGCAGCGGCGAGGCCGGCAAGTCGGCCGGGCTCGACGCGCAGCAGCTGCAGTACATCGCCCAGATCGAGAGCGGCTTCTCGAAGCGGATCTTCGAGCTGATCGAGCCGATCGTCGGCCACGACAACCTGCGCGCGTCGGTCGCCGCGGACGTCGACTTCACGCAGACCGAGGCGACCTCGGAGCAGTTCAAGCCGAACCAGGGCACCGATGCCCAGGTCGCCATTCGCAGCCAGCAGACGTCGGACGCCGGCGCCGGCGGCACGGGCGGCGCCCTGCCGAGCGGCGTTCCGGGTGCCGCCTCGAACCAGCCGCCGATCGGCGCGACCGCGCCGCTGACCGGCGCGTCGCAACCGCTTCAGGGTGCGCCCACCTCGAGCGCGGGCGCCGCCACGGGCGGACGACGTGAGGCGGTGACCAACTACGAGGTCGACAAGACGGTGCGCGTCACGCGCAACGCAAGCGGCACCGTGAAGCGCCTGAACGCCGCCGTCGTCGTCAACAACCGCCAGGTGACCGATGCCAAGGGCAAGACCACGCAGGTGCCGCTCACCGCTGAGGAGCTCGACAAGCTCACCGCCCTCGTCAAGGAAAGCATCGGCTTCAGCCAGGAGCGCGGCGACTCGGTCAAGGTGGTCAACGCGCCCTTCAGGATCGAGACCCTCACGCCGGTCGAGCTGCCGTTCTGGAAGCAGCCCGACGTGCTCGACCTCGTGCGCGTGATCGCCCTGCCCGCGATCCTCGGCCTGGTCGCGATCCTGGTCCTGTTCGGCCTCGTCCGCCCCGGCATGAAGGCGATGCTCGCCGCCGTGCCGGCACGGCCGACGCCGCAGACCGGATCCAACCTCGACGCGATCGAGAACGAAGCGCCGTCACGGCCCGCGCTGCCGCCGCCGGTGGCCAACGAGCGGCTCGAGGAGGCGCGCAGGATCGCGCGCGACAACCCGGCGGCCGTCGCCGGCATCCTGCGCGGCTGGGTCGAGGGCGAGCAGCCCACCCCGGTGGCACGCTGAGCCCGGGGCGCATCCATCATGGACGAAATCGGACTCGAGAACTCGGCCATCCTCCTGATGTCGCTCGGCGAGGAAGACGCCGCGCAGGTGCTCAAGCACCTCACGCCCAAGGAAGTCCAGGGCGTCGGCGAAATGATCAGCCGCTTCAAGACGATCCCGCGCGAGCGCATGGACAGGGTGCTCGAGAAGTTCAACACGACGGCGACCGGCCAGACCACCCTCGTCGGCGACACCACCGAATACGTCAAGTCGGTGCTGAAGAAGGCGCTCGGCGACGACAAGGCCAACCTGCTGATCGACCGGATCCTGCAGAACTCGGACGTCACCGGCATCGAGGCGCTGAAGTGGATGGAGCCGAGTGCGGTCGCCGAGCTGCTTCGCAACGAGCACCCGCAGATCGTCGCCGCCGTCCTCGTCCATCTCGAGATCGACCAGGCGGCGTCGGTGCTGAAGCTCTTCAACGAGCGCCATCGCAACGAGGTGCTGGTGCGGGTCGCGACACTTGACGGCATCCAGCCGGCGGGCCTGAAGGACCTGAACGAGGTGATGTCGGCACTGCTGACGGGCAACGACCGGATGCGGACCTCGCTGCTGGGCGGCGCGAAGGCGGCCGCGGAGATGCTGAACTCGATGGGTGCCAGCGTCGAGACCTCGGCGCTCGACTTCATCCGCGACGCCGACAACGAGCTCGCCCAGCAGATCATGGACAACATGTTCTCCTTCGAAGATCTCGTGAAGGTCGACGACAAGGGCATGCAGGCGCTGCTGAAGGAGATCCAGACCGAGTCGCTGGTCATCGCGCTCAAGGCCGCGCCGGCCGAGCTCAAGGACAAGGTCTTCAAGAACATGTCGACACGTGCGGCCGAGACGCTCAAGGAAGAGCTCGAGACGCGCGGTCCGGTGCGCGTCGTCGAGGTCGAGAGCGAGCAGAAGGAAATGCTGAAGGTCGTGCGTCGCCTGATCGACGAAGGCGTGATCGTGCTCGGAGGCGGTAACGATGATGAGTTCATCTAAGGCCCGCCGCAGCGTTGCGCCGCCGCCCGGCTCGGCCGCGCACAAGGCCACGGTCTATTCGCGCTTCATCCCGCGCGAGGAGCTCAGCTCCTTCGCCGCCTGGGCGCCGGGCAACCTGTCCGACGACGACAACTCGTTCGGCGCCGGCGTCGAGTCCGGGCCGGCGAGCGCCGAGGCCGAATCCGAGCAGGTCGCCGAGAAGCTGCGCCAGGCGCGCCAGAACGGCTACCAGGACGGCTACCGCGACGGCCTCGTCGCACTCGAAGGCTTCAAGCGCAGCTTCGCCGCGCAGGCGACCCAGCAGCTCGGCGCCCTCGTCGGCTCGATCGGCGGGCAGCTCGACGCACTCCAGCAGGACATGGCCGAGGCGCTCGCCGCGACCGCGCTCAGCCTGGCACGCCAGATCGTGCGCAGCGAGCTCGCGCAACGGCCCGAGGCGGTGGCGACCGTCGCCGCCGAGGCGGTCGAGTCGCTGCTCCTCAACGCCCGACACATCACGCTGCGCGTGCATCCCGACGATCACCCGCTCGTCGCCGAGGGGGCCGCCGACGTGCTGGCCGCGCGCGGTGCGCGCCTCGTGTCCGACCCTGCGATCGCGCGCGGCGGCTGTCGCGCCGAATCGGACATCGGCCTCGTCGACGCAAGCATCGAGACACGCTGGCAGCACGCCACCGCAGCGCTCGGCATCGAGGCGCCGTGGACGTCGCCCGCCGTCGAGCCGAAGGCATGACCCCGCTCGCCGATCCGGCCGCGTCTTCGCCGACCCCGGTTCCCGCCGACGAGCCCGCGCCGGCGGCGACGCTCGCGTGGAAGCGCTATCTCGCCGACATGCGGTCGTTCGCCGCCGAGCCGATTCCGCTCGAGACGCAGGGCCTGCTCGTGCGCGTCACGGGCCTGGTGCTCGAGGCGGCCGGCATCCGCGTGCCGGTCGGCTCGGTATGCGACGTGCGCATGCCGGGGCAGCCGGCGCTGCAGGCCGAGGTGGTGGGCTTTTCCGCCGACTGCGCCTATCTCATGCCCACCGGCGAAGTGCATGGCCTGGCGAGCGGCGCACGCGTCGTGCCGCGACCGTCGCCCGGGGTGCCGATGAAGCTCGGCGTCGCCGGCCACCCGTGGCGTCGCCTCGAGGACCGCACGCTGCACCTGCCGGTCGGCGACGGCCTGCTCGGCCGGGTCGTCGACTCGCACGGCGAGCCGATGGACAGGAAGGGCCCGCTCGCCGACGTGCGCAACGGGCCCCTGACGCGCCGCCCGATCAACGCCATGGACCGCGACCCGGTGAAGACGCCGCTCGACACCGGCGTGCGCGCGATCAACGCCATGCTCACCGTCGGCCGCGGCCAGCGCATCGGCCTGTTCGCCGGCACCGGCGTCGGCAAGAGCGTGCTGCTCGGGATGATGGCCCGCTACACCGCCGCCGACGTGATCGTCGTCGGCCTGATCGGCGAGCGCGGCCGCGAGGTGAAGGAATTCATCGAGAACATCCTCGGCGAGGAGGGCATACGGCGCGCCGTCGTCGTCGCCGCGCCGGCCGACTCACCGGCGCTCGTTCGCCTGCAGGGCGCCAACTACGCCACCGTGATCGCCGAGCACTTCCGCGACCGCGGCAAGAACGTGCTGCTGCTGATGGACTCGCTGACGCGCTACGCGATGGCGCAGCGCGAGATCGCGCTTGCGATCGGCGAGCCGCCGGCGACCAAGGGCTACCCGCCGAGCTGCTTCGCCAAGCTGCCACAGCTCGTCGAGCGCAGCGGCAACGGCGTCGCCGGAGGCGGCTCCATCACCGCGTTCTATACCGTGCTGTCGGAAGGCGATGACCAGCAGGACCCGATCGCCGACGCCGCGCGAGGCATCCTCGACGGCCACATCGTGCTCTCGCGCGAGCTTGCCGAAAGCGGCCACTATCCGGCGATCGACATCGAGAAGTCGGTGTCGCGGGTGATGGGCAACGTCGCGAGCGGGCCGCACATCGACGCCGCGCGGCGCTTTCGCCAGCTGCATTCGCGTCACCAGAAGGCGCGCGACCTGATCCAGCTCGGCGCCTACTCGCCCGGCCACGACGCCGACCTCGACCTCGCCGTGCGCCTGCATCCGGCGATGGACGCGCTCCTGCAGCAGAACATGCACGTGCCCGCCTATCTCGAGGCCAGCCTGCAGCAGCTGCATGCCGTGATCCAGTCTTGACTCCCTCTTTCCAGCCGCACCGATGGACGACCTGAATCCGCTCTCCGCCCTCCTCGCCCAGAGCGAACGACAGCGCGACCTCGCCCTTGCCGACCGGCAGAAGGCGCAGGACGCGAGCGACGGCGCCGCGGCGCAGGCGGCGCAGCTGCGCGAATACCGGCGCGACTACGAGCAGCGCTGGGGCGCGAAATTCCGCGCCGAGGCCGGGATCCAGCTCGTCGTCTGCTACCAGGGCTTCATCGCGCGACTGACGGAGGCGATCGAGCAGCAGACGCTCACCGCCGAGCTCGCCGCCGCCCGGCTCGAGCAGGCGACAGTGGCCGTGCGCGGCCACGAGCTCCAGCTCGCGTCGGTACGCAGGCTGATCGAACGTCGCCTGGCCGAACGGCGCGGCGAGGCCGAGCGCACCGACCAGAAGCAGACCGACGAGCTCGCCTCGCGCATGGCCTGGTCGCGCCTCGCGACCGCGCGCGCGAGCGAGGCGTGAGCGCGATGCAGAACACGATCGCACCGGTCTCCCCGCCCGCACCGACGGCGCCGGTGGAGTCGCGCCCTTCGCCGCGCACGCCCGCCTCGCATGCCTTCGCGACCTTGCTCAGGCAGTCGCAGACGGCGGCACCGGCGCCGCCGAGGACGGATCCGGTCAAGCCCGCCAAGCAAGACGGCGCGAGCCGCGCGGAGGCCGCTTCGGCAGCGGCGCCGGCACCGGGCAGCAACGCGGCGACGACCGCCGAGGCCCGCCGCGCCGACGAGGCGCAGTCGCAGGACCGCCGCGACGACGCGAAGCGCGCCGACTCGGGCGCCGACGATCGCACGGCCGGCGGCGATGCCGCGGCGACGAGCCCGTCCAAGGACGATCCTTCGTCGAGCAGCGACCGTGGCGGCACCGGCGTGCCGATCACTCATGGGCTCGTCGCGCTTCACCGGCCGATCGCCGCGGCGGCAGAGGGCATCGCCACGGGTCGGGCCGCGGGCGCGACCCGCGCGGCGACGACGGGCGCCGGCGGCCGAGTTGATGCCGATGCCGACGCCAGCGTCGAGCCGGGGTCTTCATCCTCCCCCGGCGGCGCCCGCGCCGCACGCAGCGCCGTCGCCGACGAGCGCAGCGACGAGCCGCAATCGCTCGCGCGCAAGGCCACAGGCCTGAGCGAGAAGGTCGCGGACATCGTGATCGACACCCCTCGGTTCGGCAAGCCCACGCCGATCGCGCCCGACGCGCAGCGCATCGAATCGGCGTCACACACAGCAACCTTCGCTGCGCCCGGCCCCGCGTCGACGAGCCCGACCGGGTCGATCGACGCCAGCGTCACGACGCCGCTCGCCTCGCCCGATTTCGCCCAGGCCTTCGCGGTCCGGGTGAGCGTCCTGGTGCAGGACGGCGTGCAGCGCGCCGAGTTGCACCTCAATCCGGTCGAAACGGGGCCGGTGTCGGTACAGATCGTCGTCGACGGCCACCAGGCGCGGATCGATTTCGGCGCCGATGCGCTCGCGACTCGCCAGGCGATCGAGGCCAGCCTGCCCGAGCTCGCCGGCGCCCTGCGCGAAGCGGGCATGACGCTGCAGGGCGGCGGCGTCTCCCAGCACGCACGCGACCCGAACGCTCCAGCGAAGCCGGACGGCGCCCCGGTCGCGGCGCGCGGCACGCTGCGCGTCGAAGGCGATGCCCGCCCGGCGCAGGTCGTGCACCGGCGCACGGTCGCCGCGGGCGGCGTCGACCTCTACGCCTGATCGCCGGCGAGCCGGGGCGCGACAGGCCCCGAAAAGTGCTCCTTATCGCCGCTTGGGTCGGGGCCGCGGTTTCCATAATTTGACTCGTGAGCCCGTGGATCGACGCTTCAGTGCCGACCGCGGAGCCGATTGCATCCTGAAGGAAGGTCGATGTCCGCTGCTGCTGCCGCTGCCGAGAACCCGGAACTGATTGCGCTCCCGAAAGGCGGCAGGAAGAAACTGATCCTGATCGGCATCGTCGCACTGCTGGTGCTTGCCCTGGCCGGCGGCGGAGTCGTCTGGTGGCTGAAGAAGCGTGCCGCCCACGCCGCCGAGATGGCCACCGAGGAGGACGGCGGCGCCCGGTCCGTCGAAAAGAAGATCGACCTGGCCCATCCGCCGACCTTCCTGCCGCTCGAGCCTTTTGTCGTCAACCTTGCCGACCGCGACGCCGATCGCTATGCCCAGATCGGCGTGACGCTCGAGCTCGAGAGCCCGGCTTTCGCCGAGCAGGTCAAGGTGTTCATGCCGGCCGTGCGCAACGCCATCCTGATGGTGATCGCGCACAAGAGCGCGCAGGACCTGCTCGGCCGCGCCGGCAAGGAAGACCTGGCCGACGAGATCATGCGCGAGGCCCTCAAGCCGATGGGCCTCGAGATCGAGACGCCGGTGCGTGTCCGCGAGCCAGCGCCGGCCCTCGCCAAGGCCGAGGCGGCGGCCTCGGCGACCGCCTCGGCCTCGACGCCCGCCACCGCCGCCGAGCACGCGCACGCCTCGGCCTCCTCGGTCGAATCGACCCTCGCTTCGGCGTCCGCGCCGGCCGCGTCGGCGGTCGTCGCTGCGCTGGCCCCGATCCTCGCTCCGGAACCTGTGCGCGTGGTCGCCGCGGCTGCGCCGCACGGCGCCAAGTCCAGGGCGCACGGCGACGCCTCCGGGCCGATCCGGCACGTGCATTTCTCGAGCTTCATCATCCAGTGAGCCGCCGGCGATGACCAGCCAGATCCTCAGCCAGGACGAGGTCGACGCGCTGCTCCAGGGCATCTCGTCGGCCGACGACGGCTTGTCGGCCGACCACGATGGAACGGAAAGCCCGAAAACCTGCGACCTCTCGGACCAGGAGCGCATCGTCCGCGGGCGGATGCCCCATCTCGAGGTCGTCAACGAGCGCTTCGCCCGCAACCTCGTCGTCGAGCTCGCGCGCGCACCGGCGACGGTCGAGCAGCTGCTCGGCATGGCGCCCGGCGACTTCATCGAGCTCGACCTCGGGCGTGGCGTCCAGGCCAAGGTGGCCGGCGTGCCCGTTCTGGCCTGCAACTACGGCGTCTCGAACGGGAAGTACGCCCTGAAGGTCGATCAACTTTTGGCTGGCTCGACATCGAGCTGGATCGGAGAGCAACATGCCTGAAGACAACACCGCCCCGGCGCCGAGCGCCGACGATCAGCTCGCCGCCGACTGGGCCGCAGCGGCCGCCGAGTCGCGCGGCGAGACCGCCTCCGAGCTGGCATCGCCGGCCGAGCAGGCGAGCCCGGCCCCGTTCGCCAACTTCGCGCCGAACTCCGGCACGTCGGCGGGCAACGACATCAACATGATCCTCGACATCCCGGTGCAGCTCACCGTCGAGCTCGGCCGCACGCGGATCCCGATCAAGAACATCCTGCAGCTCGCGCAGGGCTCGGTCGTCGAGCTCGAGGCGATGGCCGGCGAGCCGATGGACGTGCTCGTCAACGGCTACCTGATCGCACAGGGCGAGGTGGTCGTCGTCAACGAGAAGTTCGGCATCCGGCTGACCGACATCGTCACGCCGAGCGAGCGCATGCGCCGTCTCTCGCGCAGCTGACCGGGTTCGCGACAAGCCCATGCCCAACGCCCTGAGCTCGCTGCTCTGGTTCTGCGCGATCGTCGCGCTGATCCCGGTCACGCTCTGGTTTCTCAAGCGCACGCCGCTCGGCGGCGCGGGCGGAGCCGGCGTGATGCGAAGCGTCGCAGCGCTGCCGCTCTCGACCTCGCAGCGGATCGTGACGATCGAGGTCGGCAGCGGCACCGAGAAGCGCTGGCTCGTGCTGGGCGTGACGCCGTCGTCGATCACGACGCTTCATTCGATGGCCGCGCAGGACGTCGACGCCACGCCGGGCGCGGGTGCGCCGCCCGTGCATCCGGCCTTCGCGCAGATCCTCGGCCGATTCCGCCGCGGCACCGAAGATTCGACCGATGCCCGCTGAGCGCATCGGCCAGGCCGCGCAATGCCGCGCGGACCAAGAGATCGACTCGCACTTCAAGCCGTCGTCGCGGCGCGTCGCCTGGCTCGTCCTGGTCGCACTGGTCGCGGTCGCCCTCGTCGTCGTCGCCCTCCCGGCCTCGGCCCAGACGCTGCCTGCCGCAGGCGGGGCGACGCTGCCGCTCCTGATCGGCCAGAGCGCCGGATCGACCAGCTACTCGGTGCCGGTGCAGACGCTTCTGTTCTTCACGGCACTGAGCTTCCTGCCCGCCGTGCTGCTGCTGATGACCAGCTTCACGCGCATCGTCATCGTGCTGAGCCTGGTGCGCCAGGCGATCGGCACGCAGGCCGCACCGCCCAACCAGGTCGTGGTCGGCCTGAGCCTCTTCCTCACCTTCTTCGTGATGGGGCCGACGATCGACAAGGTCTACGCCGACGCGTACCAGCCGTACGCCGAAAACAGGATCGCGTTCGAGGAGGCGCTCAAGCGCGGCGAGATCCCGGTGCGCGGCTTCATGATGAAGCAGACGCGCCAGTCCGACGTGATGCTCTTCGCCAAGCTGGCGCGCATCGACCCGGCCGTCAAGACCGAGGACGTGCCCTTCAAGGTGCTCGTGCCGGCGTTCGTCACGAGCGAGCTGAAGAGCGCGTTCCAGATCGGCTTCCTGGTCTTCCTGCCGTTCCTCGTCATCGACATGATCGTCGCCAGCGTCCTCATGTCGCTCGGCATGATGATGCTGTCGCCGGTGCTGATCGCGCTGCCGTTCAAGCTCATGCTGTTCGTGCTCGCCGACGGCTGGAACCTCCTCCTCGGCTCGCTCGCCGCGAGCTTCGTCACGTAGACGCACCGGACAGCCCATGGACACCCAGCAGGTCTTCACCTACGGCCAGCAGAGCCTCTACATGCTGCTCATGATCTCGGCGCCGGTATTGCTCACGGTGCTGGCGGTGGGCCTCATCGTCAGCATCTTCCAGGCGGCCACGCAGATCCACGAGGCGACTCTCTCCTTCGTGCCCAAGGTGCTCGCCGTGGTCGCGGTGCTCGCCGTCGCCGGGCCGTGGATGCTGAGCTCGCTGGTCGAGTTCCTGCAGCGCACCCTTCAGTCGATCCCGACGGTCGTCGGCTGAGGGGCACCCACCCGTGCTGACCTTCACCGAGGCCCAGGTCCTCGGCTGGGTGACGCCCATCCTCTGGCCGTTCCTGCGCGTCCTCGCCCTCTTCACGACGATGCCGCTGTTCTCCGATCGCGGCGTGCCGGTGCGGTTGCGCATCGGCCTGGCCTTCCTGATCGCGATCTGCGCCCAGGCCTCGCTGCCACCGATCGCGCCGATCGCGCTCGACTCCTCGGCGGCCCTCTTCGCGGTCGTCCAGCAGATGCTGATCGGCGCCACGCTCGGGTTCGCGGTGAAGATCGTCTTCGCCGCCATCGAGTTCGGCGGCGAGCTGATCGGCCTGCAGATGGGACTCAACTTCTCGGCCTTCTTCAACCCGATGACGGGCGGCGAGGAAACGGCCGTGAGCCGGCTCTTCGGCATCTGCGTCGCCTGGGTCTTCATCGTCAGCGGCGGCCACCTGCTCGTGATCGCGGCGGTCGTCCAGAGCTTCTCGAGCTTTCCGGTCGGGGAGGATCCGTTCTCGTTCCTGCGCACGATGGCGCCGCAGCGCTGGGGTGCGGAGATCTTCAGCCTGGGCCTGTGGCTCGCGCTGCCGCTCGTGGCAATGCTGCTCTTCACCAACCTCGTGCTCGGCGTCATCACGCGCGTCGCACAGCAGATGAACATCTTCGCGATCGGCTTTCCGATCACCCTCGGCGTCGGCCTGGTCGGCGTGCTCCTCACGCTGCCGATGATGGCCACGCCGTTCACGATGGCGCTCGAGCGGATGCTGTCGCAGTTCCAGTAGAGCGACGGCTTCGTTGGCCGACGCAGCCCTCAGACCTTTCGGGAGAGCAACTCCGCCGCCAGCGCCTGCAGCTTGCCCATGTCCGCTGGCTTGGACAGGTGCGCCGTGAAGCCGGCGGCGAGCGCGGACTGCACGTCCTGCGGTCGGCCGTATCCGGTCAGGGCGATCGCCGGCACATGCATCGTCCGCGGCTGACGCCGCAGGAGCGTCATCATCTGCGACCCATCCATCACCGGCATGCCGATGTCCGAGATGATCATGTCGAAGCTCGCGCTCTCGCAGATGCGCAGCGCGTCGGCTCCGTTGAGAGCCTCGCTCACGTCGGCGCCTTCGAGCCGCAGCAGCATGCCGAAGGTTTCGATGGCGTCGGGGTCGTCGTCCACGAGCAGGATGCGCACACCCGAGAATGGACTCGCATCGGGCGCCGCGGCCTCGAGCGGGGCGAACGCGCTTCGCTCGTGCACGGGGAGACGCACGATGAAGGTCGAGCCGAGCCCCGGGCCGGCGGAGAACGCCTCGACCCGGCCACCGTGCAGCTCGACCAGCTCGCGCACGAGGCCGAGCCCGATGCCCAGGCCGCCCTCGCGCCGGGACGCGCCGCGCTCCTCCTGCTCGAACATCGCGAAGACGTGCGGCAGGAACGACCGCGAGATGCCGCGGCCGTTGTCGGCCACCTCGAGGACGACGGCGTCCGCTTCCTCGCTGAGGCTGATCTCTATCTTTCCGCCCTTCGCCGTGAACTTCAACGCATTGCTCAGCAGGTTCATGACGACCTGCTCGATCCGCACGGCATCGGCGCGGACATAGATCGGCTCCGACGGCATCGTGGCGTGGAACTCGAGGCCCTTGGCGCGGGCCTGCTCGAGCGCCCATCGCAGGCTGGGCTCCAGGGCCTGGACAAGTTCCACGGGCGCCAGGTCCAGGGTCAGCTTGCCCGCCTTGATCCGCGACAGGTCGAGCAGGTCGTCGATGATGCGGGCCTGCGTGACGACGCTGCGCTCGATGTTCTCGCCCGCCTTGCGCACGGCGGCGATTCCCTTGGCTTCCGGCAGGTTGAGGAGCAGCTGGGCGTTGACGTGGATGAGGTTGAGCGGGTGCTTGAGCTCGTGCGACATCACGGCGAGGAAGTCGTCCTTCAGCCGCGCAGCCGTCCGGGCCGCGTCGATGGCCGCAGCGCCTTCGCCCTGGCGCCGGTGCAGCTCGGTGATGTCGTGCGCGATCTTGGCAAAGCCGCGCACTTCGCCGAGCGCGAGTCGGGCGAGGATGCCGCTGGCATAGAAGCGGCTGCCGTCCTTTCGGACATGCCACCGGTCGCCCGGACACCGGCCGAGCTCGTTCGCGCGCCGCCGCTCTTCCTCCGGCACGCCGGCGGCCCGGTCCTCGTCGGTGAAGATGATGTCGAGCGAGCGCCCCAGGATGTCGGCTTCGGAGTAGCCGAAGAGGCTCTGCGCGCCCGCGCTCCAGCTCGCGACCCGACCTTCGCTGTCGGTCGTCAGCAAGGCGAACTCGGGAATCGACTCGGCCACGAGCTGGAGCCGCTCCTCGCCCAGCCGCATGCGGCTTTCCGCGAAGACGCGGCTGCTGATGTCGATGAAGGTCAGGCCCGCCCCGCTGATGCGGTCCTCGCCGGTGCGATAGGGCAGCACGCGAGCCAGCAGCCAGCGCCCGTCGCCGCTCTTGACCTCGCGCTCCACCCTGCGAAGGGTGCGGAACGTCTCCTCCACGTCCGCCACCAGCGCGTGGTAGTCGAGCTTGTGGGTGATGTCGAGAAGCGGGCGGCCGACGTCCGAACCGATCAGGTTGAAGATCGCCGTCGACGCCGGCGTGAACCGCTTGATGCGCAGGTGCGGGTCGACGAAGACCACGGCGATCTCGCTGCCGCGCAGGAGGTTCTCCCAGTCGTCGGTCACCTGTGCCGTCTCGTCGACCTTGGCCTTGAGCTCGACGTTGACGGTGATCAGCTCCTCGTTGGTCGACTGGAGCTCCTCCTTGCTGGTCTCGAGCTCCTCGCTGGCCGAACGCAGCTCTTCGTTGAGCGCCTGCAGCTCCTCGTTCGACGACTTGAGGTCCTCGGTCGTGAGGCTGAACTGGGCGATTGCCGACTGCAGCTGCTCGTCCTTTCGTTGCAGCTCCTGCTCCATCTGGGCGAGCATCGGCTCGCCGGCCTCGCGCAGCGTGCCGGCCTGCACCGGCTCGCGCGAGAAGCGGATCAGGATCGTCTCGGCCGGCCAGTCGCCGTGAAGCCGCTGCAGCGTCATCCGGATCTGGGCCGCCCGACCCTTGGCGCCCACCCGCACGGGCGGCGGGGCCACCCGCTCGTTGCCCTGGGACAGCTCGAAGAGCGCCAGTCGCAGCTCGGCGCGCAACTCCGGCTGGACGACGTTCGGCAAATGGCGGGTCGGACTGCCTCCGGCGAACCGAAGGAACTGGCCCGCGCCTGGCGATGTGTGCAGGATCTCGAGGTCCGGGCCGACGACCACGGTGCCCGTGGCATCGTCTTCGAAGGCGGCGCGCTGGTGAAGCTCGGCGATGTCGGCGGGCTTGACCGGCTGCTTTGCCGACGGCGCAGCCCGCACCCGCTCGGGATGCTGGAATACGTTGCCCAGGGGAAACGCAGCCAGGTTGCGCGCACGGGTCCTCAGCGCCGATCGATAGATCCGGTGCTTGCGGTCGACCGGCTCGAACAGGTCGGACGCCGCGTCTGCGGTCTCCGAGCCACCCAGAAACAGGTAGCCGCCAGGTCGCAGCGCGAAATGGAAGGTGTTCAGGACGTCCGCCTGCGTCTCTCGGTCGAGGTAGATCAGAAGATTGCGGCAGCTGACGAGATCCAGCCGGGAGAACGGCGGATCGCGCAGCAGGTTGTGGACGGCGAAGAGCACG
>JBBSBZ010000027.1:0-20525 GCA_038250795.1 Burkholderiales bacterium
ATAGATCTCGCGCAGCATCTCGAGGCCGGCGACGAGCACCTTCGCATCGAGCGGATGCGTCAGGTAGCCCGCGCGGATGCTCGGCAGCGCAAACGGGTCGGCGCTCGCGATCTCGACCGTGCCGGTCGATTCCGGCCGGCATTGAGCGGCCGAGGCGGAGAAGCCCGAGAAGCGGTGCAGCGGGTCGCCCGGCTTGTCGACCGAGAGCGGCATGACGTTGAAGAGCAGGTCGGCGCGGCCGCCGGTCGCGTGCCTCGATGCCGCGAGCCCCCCTACCTGGCCGGCGCCGACGGTGAGCGGGCCGCGCTGCTGAAACAGCCACTGTGCGCCCATCTGCGCGAGCTTGAGCGGGTTGCGCACGTCGTCGTTGAGCGAGCGCTTCTCCTTGAGCTTGACGATGACGCGCGCCTGGTAGTGGTCCTGCAGGTTCTGGCCGACCTCGGGCGCGTCGACGACGACGCCGATGCCGTGCCGGCGCAGGAGCAGCTCGGGGCCGATGCCCGAGAGCTGAAGGAGCTGCGGCGATTGCAGGGCGCCGGTGCAGACGATCACCTCGCGGTCGGCGTCGATCCGCCGCGCTTCGCCGCGACGACCGTGCGCGCCGGTCGATGCGACCTCGACGCCGACCGCGCGGCCGCGCTCGACGATCACCCGGGTGACCTGCGCGTCGGTCATCAGCGTGAGGTTGGGGCGCGCCTTGACGGCCGGCGAGAGGAAGGCGGTGGCGGCGTCGCAGCGCCAGTGGCCGCGCAGGGTCAGCTGGTAGCGGCCGAGGCCGTCGCTCACGGCGCCGTTGAAGTCGTCGGTGCGTGGCAGACCGGCCTCGGCACCGGCGGCCAGCCACGCCTCGCAATACGGATGGTCGTTGCGCAGGTCGGAGACGCCGAGCTCGCCGTGCCCGCCGTGGTATTCGCTCTCGCCGCCTTCGTAGCGCTCGGACCGCCTGAAGTACGGCAGCACGTCGCGGTAGCGCCAGCCGCGCGCGCCTTGCAGGTCGGCCCAGTCGTCGAAGTCGGCCGGCTGGCCGCGGATGTAGAGCAGGCCGTTGATGACGCTGGAGCCGCCGAGCGCCTTGCCGCGCGGCCAGGCGATGGCCCGGTGGCCGGTGCTCGCCTCGGGCTCCAGCGGAAATTGCCAGGAAAAGCGCGGGTCGTAGATCGAGCGGAAGTAGCCGACCGGCAGGCGCAGCCAGAAATGGCTGGCGGCGCGGCCGGCCTCGATCAGGAGGACGCGGCAGCGAGCGTCCGCCGACAGGCGATTGGCAAGCACGCATCCGGCCGAGCCCGCGCCGACGACGACATAGTCGAAGCCGGCGGGGTGCGTCACGACATCAACCCTTGACCGTCTGGAGGTAGAGCTTCGGATCGAAATAGGTCGACGCCGGCACCGGGTTCTGGATGTTGCCGACCTGGATGAAGAAGTCGGTGACGCCCTGCAGCCACTTCGTCACCGTGCCGTCGGCGTAGAGCTTGTGCCATTCGGCCGAGGTGTAGTACTTCGAGAACTTCATCGACTCCTTGAAGTCGGCGAGCGGAATGTCCTTGTACTGGGTCTTCTGCAGCGTCTCGGCGGCGCCATCGAAGTTGGCGAGCATCGAGTCGTTGACCTCGGCCCACGCTGCGATCAGCGACGTCAGCGCCGGCTTGTTGGCGTCGTAGAAGTCGTTGCGGGCGGCCCAGCCGTCGACGATCGCGGCCTGCGGGAAGAACGCCGACGCGTCGACGATCTTGCGGGCGTTCGGCACCTTGGCCTTGACGGTCGCGTCGAACGGCACCCAGAGCGCGACCGCCGGCACGGCGCCGGAGACGAACGCGGTGACCGCGTCGGCCATGCGCTGGTTGACGATCTGCACGTCCTTGGCCGGGTCGAGCTTGGCCGAGCGCAGCGCCTTGTCGAGGAAGACGTGGGCCGTCGTTCCGGTGGTCGTCGCGATCTGCTTGCCCTTCAGGTCGGCAATCGACTTGACCGAGTCGTCGCGCACCCAGAGCTGGGCGGTCGCGTACTCGATGTCGTTGATCAGGAAGACCTTGCCCTGGCCGCGCGCCGGGAAGTTCGAGACGACGGCGCCGGTGGAGAGCACGTCGAGGCTGCCGCCGATCATGGCCTGGAAAAGTTCGAGGCCGGTCGTGAACTGCCTCAGCTCGAGTTCGAGGCCATGCTTGGCCCATGCGCCCGACTGCTGGCCGATGAAGATCTGGCCGTCGACGGCCGGCGTGTGGAGGTAGCCCACGCGCAGCTTGGTCTTGGCTTGCGCGAAGACGGGACTCGCGAAGCCGGCGAGGGTGGCGGTCGCGCCGGCGGCGCCGGCCTGGAGAAGGGTTCTGCGGCGAAGGGTCATGGTGGGTGTCTCCTTGTGGTGGGTCGCTAGCGGGATGGCGCTGCGGCCTGCCGCGCCTGCGCCTCGTACTCTTCCATCACGAGCGCGCGGATGCGTGCCCGCAGCTCGGCGAAGCGACGATCCTCGTGGATCGCCTCGTCGCGCGGGTAGGCGAACGGCACGTCGACGATCGTGCGCACGCGCGCCGGCCGGGCCGTGACGACGACGATGCGCGACGAGAGGTAGATCGCCTCGTCGACCGAGTGCGTGATCAGCAGCACCGTCTTGCCTTCCGTGGCGAGCACCTGCAGCAGCAGGTCCTGCATCGCCGAGCGCGTCTGCGCGTCGAGCGCGCCGAAGGGCTCGTCCATGAGCAGGAACTCGGGCTGCACGGCGTAGGCCCGGGCGAGCGCGAGGCGCTGGCGCATGCCGCCCGAGAGGTGTTTGGGATGATGGTCGGCGAAGTCGGCCAGGCCCATCAGCGAAAGGTAGCGGCCGACGATCTCGTCGCGCCGGCCGGCGTGCGCCTTGTTGGCCGCCAGGCGCAGGCCGAACTCGATGTTGCCGCGCACCGTGAGCCACGGGAAGACGCCGTACTCCTGGAAGATCACGCCGCGGTCGGGGCCGGGCGCGTCGATCGGCCGGTTGTCGAGCAGCACCTGGCCGCTGGTCGGCTTGACGAAGCCGCCGACGATGTTCATCAGCGTCGTCTTGCCGCAGCCCGACGGGCCGATGATCGACACGAACTCGCCGTGGCGAACGTCGAGGCTCACGCCGTCGACGACGCGCATCGGCCCGTTCGCGGTCGGGAACTCGACGGCGACGTCGTCGAAGCGCAGACGCACGATGTCGGTCATCGGATTGATCATCGGCAGCGTGTCGAGCATGGCGTCGCGCCCGGTCAGGCGATCCGGTCCTGCCAGGCGACGAGGCGGCGCGTCGCGGCGCGCAGGACGAGATCCATGGCGAGCGCGATCAGGCCGATGCAGATGATGCCGACGTAGATCGTGTCGAGCTGGAAGAACGAGGATGCGTTCTGGATCAGCGCGCCGAGGCCCTGCTGCGCGGCGATCAGCTCGGAGGCGACGAGCGTGGCCCACGCGACGCCGAGCGCGACCCGGATCGCGGTGAGGATGTGCGGCACGGCGAGCGGCACGATGACGCGGCCGAAGATCTCGGCGTCGCTCGCGCCGAGCGTCCTGGCGACGCGCACGTAGATCGGCGAGATCTGGCCGATGCCCTCGACCATCACGATCACGCCGGCGAAGAACGAGGCGTAGACGAGGATGACCGTCTTGGCGACCTCGCCGATGCCGAAGTAGACGATCACGAGCGGGATCAGCGCGATCGGCGGCAGGGCGCGGAAGAAGTTGATGAGCGGGTCGAAGAAGGTGCGCACGCCGGAGTACCAGCCGATCGCGAAGCCGACCGGAACGGCGGCCGCGACGCCGAGGAGCACGCCGACGAAGACGCGCTGCGTCGACATCCAGACGTCGAGAGGGAGCCGGTCCCTGGCGAGCTCGACGAATTTCGCGAGCACGGCGTGCGGCGCCGGCACGAGCGACGGGTTGACGAGCCCGCTCATGCGGATCGCATACCAGAGCGCGAGGAGGGCGAGCCAGGGCGCGGCGATCAGGACGGCGCGGCGGAAGGGGTTGTGCGCTTGCGGGTTCAAAGTGACGAACGTACTATCGACCATCCCTTTATAGCGCAAGCCCATGGCCACCGACAACCGGGAAAGCCCCGCGGCTCCCCCCATCGCCCGGGTCGAGGTGCACGTCCTGCGCTGGCCCGTCGCGGTGCCGGTGCGCACGTCGTTCGGCGTCATGCACGACCGTCCGGCGGTGCTCGTGCGCGTCGAGGACGCCGACGGCGCGTTCGGCTGGGGCGAGGCGTGGTGCAACTTTCCTTCGTGCGGCGCCGAGCACCGCGCCCGGCTGATCGAGACGGTGCTCGCGCCGCTTGTCGTCGGCCGCACGTTCGACTCGCCCGGAGCGGCCTTCGAGGAGCTCTCGCGAAAGACCGCCGTGCTCGCGATCCAGTCGGGCGAGCCGGGGCCGATGGCGCAGGCGATTGCCGGCATCGACATCGCCCTGCACGATCTCGCAGCGCGCCGCGCCGGCCTGCCGCTCTGGCGAATGCTCGCGGGCGCCGATCGTGCGAGCCGGCGCGGGTCTTCGGCCTCCGTCGCGGTGTATGCGAGCGGCATCAATCCCGAGCGCGCCGGCGAGACCGTGGCACGACTGATCGGCGAAGGCCACACCGCCTTCAAGCTCAAGGTCGGCTTCGGCGCCGCGGTCGACGTCGCCAATCTGGTCGACGTGCGCGCCGCCGCCGGCCGCGACGCCGCCGTGATGGTCGACGCGAACCAGGCCTGGGACGTCGAGACGGCCATCTCGATGGCCGGGCGGCTTGCGCCGTGCGGGCCCGCCTGGATCGAGGAGCCGCTGCGGGCCGACCGGCCGTGGCCGGAATGGCAGCGCCTCGCCGCGGCCTCGCCGGTGCCGCTGGCGGCCGGCGAGAACGCGATCGGCGACGCGGCGTTCGACGCGCTCATCGCCTCGCGCAGCATTGCCGTCGTCCAGCCCGACATTGCGAAATGGGGTGGCGTCTCGGGCGTCCTCGTACTGGTCCCGCGCATCCGCGCCGCGCGACTTCGCTGGTGCCCGCACTACCTCGGCGCCGGCGTCGGCCTGACGGCCTCGGCCCATGCGCTGGCCGCGTGCGGAAGAGACGACGAACTGCTCGAGATCGACTCCAACGAGAACCCGCTGCGGACGCGCCTCTGCCCCGCCCTCGCCAGTCTCGCGCACGGCCGAATCGCGCTCGATGACGCCGTGGGGCTCGGCATCGAACCGTCGGCTCAGGAACTGCGCGAGCTCGCCGGCTCGCGCTGACCACGGCGGCCACCGGGAAGGTCGCTATCGATGCGAAGCGCTTGACAGGCAGGGGAGAGTTCGAGATAAACTATACCGACTGGTCGGTATGACAATGAGCACCCACGCAACGATCCTCGCGAAGGCCGCTCCGCACGCCTCGAAGACGGCCGTCCTCGACGCGGCGATGCAGGTCATCCGCACCAAGGGGTACAGCGCGACCACGGTCGATGACATCTGTGCCGCGGCCGGCGTCACGAAAGGCAGCTTCTTCCACCACTTCGCCGGCAAGGAAGAGATGACGCTGGAGGCCATCGAGCACTGGAACAGCGTCACCGGAGAGCTGTTCGAGCAGGCCGCGTACAAGCGTCGCAAGGATCCGCGCGACCGCGTCCTCGACTACATCGATTTCCGCAAAGGCCTGATTCGAGGCGACGTGCCGGAGTTCACCTGCCTTCTCGGCACCCTCGTGCAGGAGACCTTCGACACCCATCCGCGCCTGCGCGACGCCTGCCGCGCCGGCATCTCGGGGCACGCGCGCACGGTGGAGCGCGACCTGGTCGCAGCCAAGGCGCTGCACGCGCCCGACGCCACCTGGGATCCGAAGACGCTCGCCCTCTACACGCAAGCCGCGCTCCAGGGCGCGTTCGTCCTCGCCAAGGCCGAGGGCAACGCCGGCGTCGCCGCCGACTGCATCGATCATCTGCGACAGCACGTCGCTCACCTTCTGGGCGCGAAGGCACGCCCAGGCCCACGCAAGGAGACCGCTGCATGAGCTACGTCGACGGATTCGTCACCCCCGTGCCGACCGCCAAGCGCGAGGAGTACCGCCAGCACGCGGCCGACGTCGCCGCGGTGTTCAAGGAGTTCGGCGCCCAGGGCATCGTCGAGTGCTGGGGCGACGACGTGCCGGAAGGAAAGGTCACGTCGTTCTCGATGGCCGTCAAGCGCGAGCCGGGCGAGACGGTGGTCTTCTCGTGGATCACCTGGCCGTCGCGCGCCGTGCGCGACGAGGCCTGGAAGAACGTCATGGCCGACCCGCGGATGCAACCCGGCACCATGACGATGCCGTTCGACGGCAAGCGCCTCATCTACGGCGGCTTCGACGTGCTGCTGCAGGCCTGACCCGCCACCATCGACAGGCTCTCACACACCCGACAAGGAACGACCTCATGTCCGATCGAAAAGTCCAGCTTCACCGGGTCCTTCGCGCCAAGCCGGAGAAGGTCTATCGCGCCTTCCTCGAGGCCGAGGCGCTGGGCAAGTGGCTGCCGCCCTACGGCTTCACCTGCACCGTGCAGCATCTGCAGGCCAAGGTCGGCGGCACCTTCAAGATGTCGTTTCACAACTTCTCGAGCGGCAACGGGCATTCGTTCGGCGGCGAATACCTCGAGCTGGTGCCACACGAGAAGATCCGCTACACGGACAGCTTCGACGATCCGAATCTGCCCGGCACCCTGCAGGTCACCGTGAGCCTGACGCCGGTCCTGTGCGGGACCGATCTCAGCATCGAGCAGGCCGGGATTCCCGAGGCCATTCCGCTCGAGATGTGCTACCTCGGCTGGCAGGAGTCGCTCGCGCAGCTCGCCACGCTGGTCGAGCCCGAGATCCCGGGCTGACCCGCCAACTCCTCGGGAGACCCGCATGAACCCTGTTGTCCACTTCGAGATGCCCTACGACGACGCTGCGCGTGCGTCGCGCTTCTACGAGACCGCGTTCGGCTGGCGGATGAAGTCGCTCGGCGAGCCGATGGGCCACTACGTCACGGCCGACACGACCGCGAGCGATCGCACCGGGCCGCTCAGGCCGGGCGCGATCAACGGCGGCCTCTTTCCGCGCAAGGCCGACTGGCCGGCGCAGCATCCTTCGGTCGTCATCGCCGTCGACGACATCGACGGCGGCATGGCGAAGGTCGCGTCGGCCGGAGGCGAGGTGCTCGGCGGGCCGATGGAGATTCCCGGCGTCGGCCGGTACGTGTCGTTCACCGACACCGAAGGCAACCGGGTCGGCATGCTGCAGCCGCTGCCGCGCACTTGAACGACGACCCGAGAAAGCGCAGCAGCCCGGCGGCAGCGCGCAACGCCGGGCCGATCCTGGGCGAGTTGCAGCGGCTCCTGCCGGCGCGCGGCCGGATGCTCGAGATCGCCAGCGGCACCGGCGAGCATGCGGCGCACTTCAGCGCCGGCCTGCCCGGCTGGCAGTGGCAGCCGAGCGATGGCGACGACCTCGCGCTCGGGTCCGTCGCGGCCTGGTGCGCCGGGCTCGATCGCGTGCGTGCGCCGCTGCGGCTCGACGTCCTGGCGGCGACCTGGCCCGGCGTCGAGGGCGAGTTCGACGCGATCTTCTGCGCCAACCTGATCCACATCGCGCCGTGGCCCTGCTGCGCCGGGCTGATGCGTGGCGCGGCGCGCCATCTCGCTGCGGGCGGCGTGCTCGTCACCTACGGCCCGTACCTCGAAGACGGCGTGCCCACGGCGCCCGGCAACGCCGCATTCGACGCCGACCTGCGTGCCCGCGACCCGGCCTGGGGGCTGCGCCGGCGCGAGGATGTCGCGGTCGAGGCCGCACGCGCCGGGCTCGAGTTGCGTGAGCGCGTGGCGATGCCGGCGAACAACCTGCTGCTGGTCTGGGCGAGAAGCCGCGACGCCTGATCGCCAACGCGCGCGGTCGACGGGCCGGCGGCCGCGACGAAGTGCGAAACGGGGGTTTCGAACCGCCGGCTGACGCGGCGTTCGCAAGCCTCAGGCGGCTTCGAGGACGTGGATGGCCCGCTTCGCCGTCCACTCCTTGACCTGGCCCCCATACGCCTTCATGTGCGGCGCGATCGCGTGCGCCTGCAGCGCCGCCATCGAGGCCCAGCGCTCGACGACGACAAAGGTGTCGGCGCCGAAGCGGGCCAGGCCCGGTGCGGCGTCGCCGGCATCGACCACCGCCTCGTACTGCAGGCAGCCGTCTTCGCCGCGGACGGCGGCGGCGTTGCCGCGCCATGCGTCGCGGATGCGCTCGCGCATGCCGGGATGGGCGGTGATGAAGGCCAGGACGTGGATCATGAAGGTCTCCGGTGAGAAGCTGCGAGCGACGCCGGCCGCGCGCAACGCGGCACCGGCCCCGCGGGTTTTCGCCCGGCGCCGACGATAGCCCGAGGCGCGGCAGGCAAGACCTGTAGGCCGACGCCGCCTCCTCGCGTAGTCGCTCCTGCCTTCGCGGACAAACTGCCTTTCTTCACCGGCGAGTCGCCGTTACCGTCGGCTTCGTGCCCGCGTCTCGCGTTGCATGTGAACGGCCCGTCGGGCCTCGAGACCTCCAGGAGAGTTCGATGAAAAGCATCCGTCATACCGTCAAGCCCCTCGTCGCCGCGGCCGCCCTGCTCGCCGCCGGACAGGCGTTCGCCCAGGTCACGTTCTACGAAGGCGAAGGCTTTCGCGGCCGCGCCTTCGCGCCCGACCACAATGTCGTCAACTTCGCCAACGCCGGCTTCAACGACCGCGCCTCCTCGGTGGTGGTCGACCGGGGCCGCTGGGAAGTGTGCGAGGACGCGCGCTTCCACGGCCGCTGCGTCATCCTGCGCAAGGGCAGCTACGACTCGCTGCGCGGCATGGGCCTCGACAACCGGATCTCCTCGGTGCGGCGAGTGACGTCGCGTCGCGAGGCGGTCGAGGAGGCGCCACAGCCGCTCGCCGCGCCCACCTACGAGTACCGCCGCCGGCCGGAGGAGCGCCTCTTCGAGGTGCCGGTGTCGTCGGTGCGCGCCGTGGCCGGACCGCCCGAGCAGCGCTGCTGGGTCGAGCGCCAGCCGGCCGAGCGCCGCGATCTGAACACGACGGGCGGGATCATCGGCGGCCTGGTCGGCGGCATCCTCGGCCATCAGCTCGGCGGCGGCAGCGGCAAGACCGTGGCGACGATCGGCGGCGCGGTCGCCGGCGGCGCGCTCGGCGCCAACGTCGACCGCATCCGTGATCCGGCCACCGGACGCGACGTGCAGCGCTGCGAGAACGTGGCGAGCACAGCGGCCCCCGCCTACTACGACGTCGTCTACAGCTTCCGGGGCGTCGAGCACCGCGTCCAGATGACGACGCCACCGGGCAGGACGATCGAGGTCAACGGCCGCGGCGAGCCGCGCCTCTAGCGCGGCCCGTCAGGAGGCGGTCGATTCGTCGACGCGCGCCGCCCGCCCGGCTCCGGCCGAGCCGGCGGCGCACGCAGGAGCGCGAGTGACACGAACGCGACGAGGCCGATCGCCGCCGATCCCCAGATCGCTCGCGCGCCCCAGTGCGCCAGCATCACGCCGAAGAGCCACGGCGCCATCGCCTGGGCGACGCGTGCCGGCACCATCAGCCAGCCCTGGCGACGGCCATAGCCCTGAGGTCCGAACAGCGCGAGCGGCAGCGTGCCCTTGGCGATCGTGAGGATGCCGTTGCCGGCGCCGTGCAGGATCGCGAACAGTAGCGCCGCCGGCGCGCCGGCCACGGTGAGCGCAAGCGCGCCGAGCGGATGGAGCAGCGCGGCGATCCGTGCCGAGAGGAGGGGATGGACCCGGCGCAGCACGCCGAACTCGAGCAGACGGCCGGCGACCTGCGCCGGCCCGACGAGGGCGCCGACGCCCACCGCGACGGCGAGCGTGGCGCCGGTGGCCTGGAGCAGCTCGGGGAGGTGCGCGGCCATCGCCGTGCTGACGAACCACGTGGCGGCGAAGACGATCGCCAGCAGCAGCGAGGCGCGCTGCGGCGCCTGCCCGACCGCGGGCGCGGACCACGATTCGACCGGAGGCGGCGAAGGCGCCGGCCCCGCGCGCGGGATCATCGCGTTCAGCGGTATGCCGACGACGAGATGCAGCGCCGCCCAGGCGAAGCACGCACCGCGCCAGCCGACTTGGCTGTCGAGCAGCGCCGACAGCGGCCACCCCACGGTGCTCGCGAAGCCGGCGATCAACGTGATGCCGGTGATCGGACCGCGCGCCTGCGATCCGTACAGCCGCACGAGCGCCGCGAAGGCCGCCTCGTACAGGCCGCTGCCCATGCCGACGCCGAGAATCGACCAGGCGGCGAACAGGCCCCACGGCCCTTGCGCGGCGCCGAGCGCCACCAGGCCCGCGGCGAAGACGAGGTTGGTGCCGATCAGCACGACCCGGCCGCCCCAGCGGTCGATCGCCTCGCCGGCATGCGGACCGAGCGCCGCCGAGACCAGGAGCGAGACCGAGAACGCCGCGAACACCGTCGGCGTGGCCACGCCGAGCTCGCGCGCCATCGGCGCCGCGAGCACGGCCGGCAGGTAGTACGACGAAGCCCAGGCCAGGGTCTGCGCCGCGCCGAGGGCGACGACGGTGGCGGTCTTGTCGTTCACGACGCCATCGTGCCACCGCCGCGGGTCGCCGCCGCGGAAGCAGGCGCGCTCAGCAGCAGGATCGTGCGGCGGTCGCCTCGCTCGCGGATGGCGCGGCCACGACGGCGCAGCCACCTTCGCTGAACACCGGGATGTCGGACAGGGTGTGGAAATGCTCCCAGGCAATGCCTTGCGGGTCGACGGTCCAGTGCTTGTCGCTGCGCGCGTAGCAGCAGCTCGTGCGGCCCTCGTCGCGCAACGCAAGGTCCGAACCCGCGAGCCGCGCCTTCAGCTCGGCGAGCTCGTCGTCGCTGTCGGTCTGCAGTCCCAGGTGATCGACGCCGGGAGCGCCGCCGCGGGTCGAGATCGCGAAATTGATGCGCGGGTCGTCGAGCATCCACTTGGCGTAGTCGGCCTCGAGACGCGTCGGCTCTGCGGCGAACATGCGGGAATAGAAGGCGACGCTCGCCTTCAGGTCGTCGACGTGGGCGTGGACATGGAAGCGTTTCACGGGATCTCCTTCGCGGTCAGCAGGGGCAGGACGCCGGGTCTTCCTGTGCGACGCATGAGGCGCCCCGGCAGCAGTTCTCGGTGAGGTAGCCGAGCAGCGCGTTCATGCGGTCGTACGCGGCGCGGTAGACGATGTGGCGGCTCGAACGCTCCTGCGACACGAGCCCGGCATGGGCCAGCGCCTTCAGGTGAAACGAGAGCGTGTTGGCGGGAATCGCCAGGCCTTCGGCCATCGTGCCGGGCGTCATGCCCGCGGGCCCGGCGACGACAAGGGCGCGGAACACCTGCAGGCGCACGGGCTGGGCAAGTGCGGCGAGCGACTTCACGACGTCTTCCGTTTCCATGCTTCGATAATAGTGGAATCGTCGAATCGATGCAATCGACCGACCGCCGACCACCGATTCCACCGCAGCTTCTTGCGCGGCCGGGCCGGCGTTAGAGTGGCATGCATGGCTGATACCGCGACGATCGTGCCCTTGCCCTTCAAGTCGATCGCCTATGTGGCGACCGAGCCGGGCCCGCGCCTCGTCGTCCTCGGCGCCGTGCATGGCGACGAGACCTGCGGCACGCGCGCGATCGAGCGCGTCGTGCGCGAGATCGATGCGGGCGAGCTGCGCCTGGCACGCGGCCGGCTGACCCTGGTGCCGGTCACGAATCCGCTCGCCTATGCCAAGGGACAGCGCACCGGCGACCGCAATCTCAACCGCAAGCTCGCGCCGACCGACGCGCCGCGCGAGTACGAGGACCACGTCGCCAACTGGCTCTGTCCGCTGCTCGCGGCGCACGAGGTGCTGCTCGACCTGCATTCGTTCCGGGCGCCGGGCGTGCCTTTCGTCTTCATCGGATCGGGCGACAACACGGGTCCGCTCGAGTCCTTCGCGCATGCGCGGCGCGAAGAGGCGCTGGCGCTGCGCCTGGGCGTCGGCCGCGCCGTCGACGGCTGGCTCGCCACCTACGCGGCCGGCGTCGCGCGCCGCCGCGAGCTCGCCGCGACGATGCCGGATGCGAAGCTCGACCTCGACCCTCGCTACGGCATCGGCACGACCGAATACATGCGCTCGGTCGGCGGCTGGGCGGTGACGCTCGAGTGCGGCCGGCACGACGACGCCGAGGCGCCCGAGGTCGCCCATCGCGCCATCGTCGCCACGCTCGCCCACCTCGGCCTCGTCGAGGCGCCCGATCCGGCGCCGGCCGAGCGCATGGAGATGCTGAGCCTCTTCGAGGTGGTCGACAAGCTCGACGACGCCGACACGTTCGCGCGTCCCTGGCGCAGCTTCGACGCCGTGCCGGCCGACACGCTGATCGGCACGCGGCGCGGCGGCGCCGAGGTGCGCGCGCCCTGCGACGCAACGCTCGTCTTCCCGAACCCGAGCTGCGCCGCCGGACAGGAATGGTTCTATCTTGCGAGGCGGAGCGAGCGGCTCGCCCGCTGATCGGAAAGCGCGCGTGAGCGTGCCTTTTTGCCCGCCGCTTCTTCGCTGCGATTCGCCGAATGCTGGCAATCTCCGCGACCATGACCTCGACACCCAGTCCGACATCCACGACGCTCGGCGAAGAGCAGGCCCGCGCCTACATGCACAAGCTGCTGGCGGCGATGAGCCAGGCCGGCGGCTCCGACCTCTTCATCGCGGCCGACTTCCCGCCCAGCATGAAGACGCAGGGCGCGATGAAGCCGCTCACGGCCCAGAAGCTCGGCGCCGACACGACCCGGATGCTGGCGCACTCGCTCATGAGCGAGAACCAGCGCGAGGAGTTCGAGCGCGAGATGGAGTGCAACTTCGCCATCTCGATCCCCGGCGTCTCGCGCTTTCGCGTCAACGTCTTCGTCCAGCAGCGCTGCGTCGGCATGGTGATCCGCACGATCGCCTCCGAGATCCCGAACTTAGAGAAGCTCAAGCTCCCGGAGATCCTCAAGGACGTGATGATGACCAAGCGCGGCCTCGTGCTCGTCGTCGGCGCGACCGGCTCGGGCAAGTCGACCACGCTCGCGGCGATGATCGATCACAGGAACCGCACCTCGCCCGGCCACATCATCACCGTCGAGGACCCGGTGGAGTACGTGCACGTCTCGCAGCAGTCGCTGGTGACGCACCGCGAGATCGGCATCGACACCAAGAGCTGGCACCACGCTCTCAAGAACACGCTGCGACAGGCGCCCGACGTGATCCTGATCGGCGAGATCCGCGACGCCGAGACGATGGAGCACGCCATCGCCTTCGCCGAGACCGGGCACCTGTGCCTCGGCACGCTGCACGCCAACAGCGCCAGCCAGACGATCGAGCGGATCATCAATTTCTTCCCCGAGGAGCGCAGGAAGCAGCTGCTGATGGATCTCTCGGCCAACCTGCGCGGCATCGTCTCGCAGCGGCTGGTGCGGCGCGAGGACGGCCAGGGCCGCTCGGCGGCGATCGAGATCCTGCTCAACACCGGCACGATCGCCGAGAAGATCTTCCAGGGCGACTTCCACGAGATCAAGGGGATCATGGCGCGCTCGCGCGAGCTCGGCATGTGCACCTTCGACGCGGCCCTGTTCGACCTCTACGATGCCGGCGCGATCAGCTTCGAGGAAGCCATCCGCAACGCCGACTCGACCAACGAGCTGCGCCTGAACATCAAGCTGAAGAGCAAGCGCGGCGAGCCCAAGGCGACCGACTTCGGCGGCCTGTCGCTCAACCCGATGACCCAGCCCGCCGACCTCGAGGAGCGCGAGCACCAGGAGATGCTGAAGAAGCAGGAGTCGAGGAAGCGCTTCGAGGAAGAGCAGATCAAGGCGCTGCGCGAGAAGAAGCGCCTCGCCGAGCTCGCCGCGGCGGCCAAGGCCGAGGATTGACCCTTACCCCGAGGTGCGCGGCGTGATGCGCATCGGCATCGACGTCGGCGGCACCAAGGTCGAGGCGATCGCGCTCGACGACGCGGGACGCGAGCTGGCGCGAAGGCGCGTGCCGTCGCCGAACGGCGACTACGACGCGATGGTGGACACGGTGCGCCGGCTCGTCGCCTCGATCGAGGACGATCTCGGCACGCGTGGCCGGGTCGGCGTCGGCATGCCGGGCGCCGTCTCGCGGTTCACGGGCCTCGTCAAGAATGCCAACTCCACGGTGCTCAACGGGCGGCCCTTTCCGGGCGACCTCGCCGCGGCGCTCGACCGCGAGGTGCGGGTCGAGAACGACGCCAACTGCTTTGCCCTTTCCGAAGCGACCGACGGCGCGGGCGCGGGCCACCGGCTCGTCTTCGGCGTGATCCTCGGCACGGGCGTCGGCGGAGGCATCGTCCACGACGGGCGGCTCTGGATCGGCGCGAACTCGATCGCCGGCGAATGGGGCCACGACGAGATGCCGTCGCGCACCGAGCCCGGCCTGCCCGAGACCCTCTGCTACTGCGGACAGCGCCGCTGCGTCGAGACCTACCTGTCGGGGCCGGGCCTGGCGGCCGACCACGCAGGCGGCGGCGAGGCCGGCGCGGCGCCGCTCGATGCGCGCGGGATCGCCGCGCGCGCCCGCAGCGGCGACGCACGAGCGGAAGCGACGATGGCACGCTACGCCGACCGGCTCGCTCGCGCCCTTGCGGCGGTGATCAACGTGATCGATCCCGACGTGGTCGTCCTCGGCGGCGGCGTCTCGAACATCGAGGAGCTGTACGACGCCGTCGCGCAGCGGCTGCCCGGGCACGTGTTCTCCGACCGCTGCACGACACCCGTCGTGCGCAACCGACACGGCGACTCGTCGGGCGTGCGCGGCGCGGCCTGGCTCTGGCCGGCGCGAGACCCGGACTAGCGAGATCGGTCGCCGCTCGGTGGCGGCGTTCGTTCAGGCGACTTCGTCGAGCCGGGTGCCGACGCTGCCCGAGCTGGCGAGGCCCGGCGGCAGCGGCAGGGCCTGGACCAGCTGCGCGGCGGGCGATGTCCGCAGGTTGATGGGCTGCTTCGGCGTCGACGGCGCGCCCGGATCACGGGGCTTGCCGGGATCGGCTGCCCTGGCGACGCCAGGGAGGGAAGGGAAGGCTGTATCCGTCATCGGAGCCTCTCAAGGAAGGACGATGGGTCAGATATCGACCGTGGTCGCTCGAACTGAAGGGCTTTCCACGATCTTTTCGAGGCATCCCCGGAACGCAGGGTGCGAATTCTTCACGCCCGAGACCCCATCCGGCTCAAGTCGGACGGTCGCGGGCCGAAACGCAGGAGGCAGACAGCCCCGACCCAGGAACCCCCGCCATGCCCGTCAATCCCTCGCCACCGCGAACCGACCCGGCTGGCGCACGCGGCGCGCCTTCGGCCCGCCGCGGCTCGCTGCGCTGGGTGAGAGAGGTGCTCGGCCGGACGCTTCGTCTCGAGCAGCCCCCTCAACGCATGCAGGCCGGCCTGGCCGCGCCCGGCGCGCAGGCGCCTCTGTCGCTCGTCATGCAGCAGCGGGCCGAGCTCGGTGCGCGCCTGCTCGTCCACGATCCCGCGACGCAAGTGGTGCGCCACCTCTTCATCATCCACGACGAGCTGCGCAACGGCGGCTGGGCGGCGGTGGAGGCATTGCCGCCGACGGTGATCGCGCGGGCCCTGGCGGAAGCGGAGATCCTCGCCGCCGACGAACCGTCACCGCTGCTCGCGACGATCAGCGCCGCGCTCGCCAAGATCATGGCCGCCGCCGAAGCGCGGACCGCGCGTGACGCGCGCGCCGTGGCCGAGGCCGAGTGGGAAATTCCCAGGATGCCCGAGGTCTCGGACACCAATTTCGACGAATACGAGCTGATGGAGCGAAGCTGGGCCGGCACCGTGCCCTCCGGGCTTCGCGAGGCGACGCGCGACACCCGCTGACGCGACGCCGACGCGGCGCTTCGCCCTCAGGGTCCGCCACAGCACCGCGGCGCGAGCGCGGCGCCTAGCATCGCCGGCTCACGCCGCCCTGCCGGGCGGACTCACGACAGGTGCCGGTCTGGCGCCCTCTTCCGACATGCCCATGACACTTGCCGAGGCCGTCCGCTTCGCCGCCGCGCACGAGGTGCCGTGGCCCCGCGATCCGGCGGCCCCGCTCGAGCCGGGCCGGCCGCCGTGGGGCGTCCACCACGACGATCCGCCGCCATTCGATCGACTGCGCGGGCCGGTGCATGCACGCGGGCCGCAGTCGGGCATCGTCAGACGTCGCGGCGAGGAGATCGCCGCCTGGGGCGAGCCCGACCGCGCCGACCTCACCTTCAGCGTCGCCAAGAGCTACCTCGCGCTGCTCGCCGGCGTCGCCCACGGGCAAGGCCTTCTGCCCGACGAGAACGCGCCGGTCGTCGCGCGCCTGCCGGGCATCGGCTTCGACAGCGCCCACAACCGCCCGATCACCTGGGCCCATCTCCTGACCCAGACGAGCGAGTGGGAAGGCGCGAGCTTCGGCATTCCCGACACGGTCGACCGCTGGCGCAAGGTGGCGCAGGACCCGCGTCCGGCCGGCGGCCCGAAGGGCGGCGCCCGGCCGCTGCAGGCGCCGGGCAGCTACTGGGAATACAACGACGTGCGCATCAACCAGCTCGCGCTGGCCTTGCTGCATCTCTTCGGCAGGCCGCTGCCCGAGGTCTTCCTCGACGAGATCCTGCGGCCGCTCGGCGGCGGCGACGGCTTCGCCTGGCGTGGCTACGACGATGCCTGGGTCGAACTGCCGGGCGTGGGTCGCGTCCAGTCGGTGCCGGGCGGATCGCACTGGGGCGCCGGCGTGTCGATCGGCGCGCGCGACCAGGCCCGCATCGGCCAGCTCGTCCTCGACCGCGGCGCGGGCGGCGGGCGCCAGCTCGTGCCGCGCGCCTGGATCGAGCGGATGACCACCCCGTGCGCGCTCGCGCCGTTCTACGGACGGCTCGTCTGGCTCAACCGCAACGGACGCGCCTTTCCCGGCTGCTCCGAGCGCGCCGCGTTCATGGTCGGCGCCGGCGGCCACTACGTCGGCATCGACCCCGAGCTCGACGCGGTGATCGTGCTGCGCTGGCTCGATCCAGCCCATGCCTCGGCGGCGATCGGCAGGATCGCCGCGGCACTGAGCGCGTAAGCTTGCCCTTTTCTCGCAGCCCGGAGCCCGCGAATGTCCGTCAGCCCCTTGATCTCGCCGCGCGTCGCCCCCGCCGGCGTCGCCGCAGAAGCCCGCATCCACCTCGCCGCGGCGCATCGCATGGCCGTGCTGCACGACCTCGAGGAGGGCATCGACAACCACTTCACGATGACCGTGCCCGGCCGCGACGACCAATACCTGATCCTGTCCTACGGCCGGCACTGGTCGGAGGCACGCGCGAGCGACATGATCGTCTTCGACGAGTCCGGCCGCGTGCTCGAAGGCCAGGGCTCGCTCGAGCTTTCTGCGCAGTGCATCCACGCGCCGATCCATCGCATCGCCGGCGCGCGCGTCATGCTCCACACCCATCAGACCTGGGCGATCGCCCTCAACATGCTGAAGGACAACCGGCTGATCCCGGCCAGCCAGACGGCCGCCTTCTTCCACGGGCTGATCGCCTACGACGACGACTACACGGGCCTCGCGGCCACGCTCGAGGAGGGCGAGCGCCTCGCCCGCGCGATGGGCACGAAGCCGATCGTCTTCATGAAGAACCACGGCGTCCTCGTCACCGGCGACACCGTCGCTCAGGCCTATCGCCGGCTCTACCGGCTCGAGCGCGTGTGCCGCAACCAGGTCCTCGCGCTCTCGACAGGACGGCCGATCGAGGTGCTCTCGGACGAGATCGTCGCCCGGGTGCAGACGCCGAGCGAGGCCGACCGGCATCCGCGCGCCGAGCGCGAGCGGCTCTTCTTCGAAGCCATGATGCGCATCGTCGACCGCGAGCTGCCCGGCTACCGCGACTAGAGCTCGCGGTTCGCCTCGCGTGGACCGCGTCGACGCCGTCGTCGTCGGGGCCGGCGCCGTCGGCCTCGCGGTCGCCCGCGAGCTCGCCCTGCGCGGCCGCGAGACGATCGTGCTCGAGGCCACGTCGGGCATCGGCAACGGCATCAGCTCGCGCAACAGCGAGGTCATCCACGCCGGCCTCTACGACGCGGCCGACTCGCTCAAGGCCGCCCTGTGCGTCGCCGGCCGGCGCCTGCTCTATCCGTACTGCGAGGCGCATGGCGTCGGCCATCGGCGCTGCGGCAAGCTCGTCGTCGCGGCGTCGCCAGCGCAGGCCGATGCGCTGCGCGCGATCGAGCAGCGCGCCCTCGGCAACGGCGTCGAGGGCCTCTCCTGGCTGAGCGGCGACGAGGCGCGCGCGCTCGAGCCGGCGCTTGCCGGGGAGGCGGCGCTGCTCTCGACCGCCACCGGAATCATCGACAGCCACGCGCTGATGCTGGCCTATCAGGGCGATCTCGAACGCGCCGGCGGCGCGCTCGCTCTGCGCTCGCCGCTCGAAGGCTCGAGCGTCGTTGCGGGCGGCTTCCTGCTGCGCGTCGGCGGCGCGTCGCCGTTCGAAATCGAGACCGGCCTGCTCGTCAACTCCGCCGGCCTGCATGCGCCCGCGCTGGCGCGCCGCATCGACGGGCTCGATCCGACCCACGCGCCGGAGACGTGGTTCGCCAAGGGCAACTACTACGCCCTCGGCGGCCGGTCGCCGTTCACGCGCCTCGTCTATCCGGTGCCCGAGCCGGGCGGCCTCGGCGTCCACCTCACCCTCGATCTCGCCGGCCAGGCGCGTTTCGGGCCCGACGTCGAATGGCTCGACGCCCGATCGCCGGACGAGATCGACTACGCCGTCGACCCGGCGCGCAGCGCTCACTTCTACGCCGCCATCCGCCGCTACTGGCCGGCGCTGCAGGACGGTGCGCTGACGCCGGCCTACAGCGGCGTGCGGCCGAAGTTGCAGGGGCCCGGCCAGCCGGCGGGCGACTTCGTGCTGCAGGGCCCTGCGACGCACGGCGTCGCCGGGTTGATGAACCTCTACGGCATCGAATCGCCAGGGCTCACGGCGAGCCTCGCGATCGCGGCCGAGGTCGCTCACCGGCTCGGCGTCTGATCGACCGAAGCGCGCCGGCCGTCGATCGGCGTCGGGACGCGTGGCAAACCGCACGACGACCGGCGTGCGCGAGCAGCACGCCGGAGGGACTTGCGCTACCTTCGACCGACCATGTGGTTCACGATCTTCTGCTGCGTCTCGACCGGCCTCTGCCTCTATTGCATCCTCAATCGCGTCAACAAGCGCACCGTCGACCTCGCCGTCCACGCGGCCGTCCACGAGGTGAAGAAGGAACTGCACGAGCGGCACGTCGCCGTCATGGCGCAGGTCACCGCCAAGGAGCGCGAGCTGACCAAGCTGCGCGAGCGGCTGAAGCTGCACGAGGCGGTTCCGGCGCCGAACGCGCCCGGGCCGCGTCGCGCGCTGAAGGTCGGCACGCCGGTGCCGCCGGAAAAGCCCGGCAAGAAGAAGCCCAAGGAGGGCTACGAGCTGTTCGAGATGTCCCGGCCCTTCACCGAGACCGCCTACAACGAGATGCTGCGGGCGACCGACGTCGTCAAGATCGAGCCGGCTGGCCTCTAGCCGGCAGCCGCCGTCAGCGGTAGAACGCCTCGACCTTGCCCTTCAGGGTGATCAGGAGCGGTCGGCCCTTGCGGTCGAGCGTCTTGCCGGCGGGCACCTTGATCCAGCCTTCGCTGAGGCAATACTCCTCGACGTCGTGGCGGTCCTTGCCGTTGAGCCGGATGCCGATCTCGCGCTCGAACACTTCGGCGACGTGATGCGGGCTGCGCGGGTCGACCGAGAGATGGTCGGGCAGCGGCGGCGGCGATGAAGCGGAAGCAGGCGCGGTGTCTTCGGTCATGGGGGTCCGGTCGGGTTCGTTCGAGCCGTGATTCTCGGCCCGCGCCGGCCGCTCAGCGCGCCACCCGAAAGCCGATGTTGCTCGCCGACGAATCGGCCGTGTTGGCGCTGCGCGCCGCGACGCGGTAGCGGTTGCAGTAGGAGTCGTGACAGAGGAAGGAGCCGCCGCGCAGCGCGCGCTGGCCGTCGCCGCGCATGTCGGCGCACCACTCCCAGACGTTGCCGCAGACATTGAAAAGGCCATAGCCATTGGCCTGGCCGCTCGCCGCGTCGACCAGCCCGGGCGTCCAGCCGGGCGACGGCGTGTTCGGGAAGGCGCCGCGAAAGACATTGCAGCGCGGCACGCCCTCGCCGTCGAGCAGCTCGTCGCCCCAGGCGAAGCGCCGGCCTTCGAGGCCGCCGCGCGCGGCGCGCTCCCACTCGGCCTCGCTCGGCAGGCGGGCGCCGGCCCAGGCGCAATACGCCTGCGCGTCGTCGAACGACACGTGGACGACCGGATGGGCCGGCCGGTCGCGCACCTGCGAGCCCGGCCCCTCGGGTCGCTGCCACGACGCGTCGTCGACCGGCAGCCACCACGGCAGGCCGGCGACGACCTGGCCGGTGCGACCGCGCGCGACCTCGGGCAGCTGCAGGTAGAAGACGAAGGAGCGGCCGGCGCGCTCCGCCGCGGTGACGTGCGACGTGGCGCGCACGAAGGCGGCGAACTCGGCGTTCGTGACAGTCGCGGCGCCGATGCGAAAGGC
>JBBSBZ010000028.1:0-20465 GCA_038250795.1 Burkholderiales bacterium
GGGCCGCGATCAGTCCAGCACGTGGCGCGCAACTTCGCCGAGCCCGGCAAAGATCATGTCTGGCCCGGCCGAGGCGATCGGCTCGCCGCCGTTGTAGCCGTAGGGCACGGCCCAGGCAGCAACGCCGGCGTTGCGTGCCGCTTCGACGTCGACGTGCGAGTCGCCCACATGTGCCGTCGTCTCACGCTCGGCGGCGAGAGTCGCGATCGCGTGGCCGATCACCAGTGCGTCGGGCTTCTTCACCGCGAGCGTGTCACCGCCGACCAGCAAGTCGAACCATCGCGACAGGCCGCACGCCGCGAGCACCTGCTCGCTGTAGCGCGTCTCCTTGTTGGTCACGCAGGCGAGTAGGACGCCTGCGCCTCGCAATCGCGCCAGCGCGTCGGCGACGCCCGGGTACGGCCGACACGCCGTGCCGGCCGTCGCCTTGTAGTGCACGTCGAACCGGCGAAGGGCCGCCTCCCGGTCGGAGTGCGACAACGACAGTCCCTGCTCGGCGCAGATCCGGGTCACCAGCCGATTCATCAGCTCTCGCGCGCCGGCGCCGATCAGCCCGGTGATCATCGGCACCGCCTGCCTGGGCAGTCCGAACTCCTCGATGCTACGGTTCGCCGCCTCGGCGATCTCGGCCGCGGTGTCGACGAGGGTGCCGTCCAGATCGATCGTCAGCAGCCTGTAGCGCCGGCCACCGGTCATCGAAGCGAACTGCCGAAATCATCTCCATCATCAAGGACGGCGAAGACGACCGAAACGGGACCGCCAGGCACGAGAGAGCCGGGAGACCCATCCGGGCGGCGCCTGAGGCGCCGCACGCTCACGTCGTCTTCTTGGCGTAGGCGCTGCACCAGCCCTTCGCGTGGACCTGCTTGCCGCCGTAGAGCGGGCACGGCCCCGTCGTGCTGCCGGCCTTGCCTTGATAGAGCTGGCAGTTCGAGCAGTCCTGGCCGACGACGTACTTGGGGTACTTGGCCTTGTTCACCTTGGTCGCATCGGCGACGTAGCCGAGGGCGACGGCCTGCGGATCCTTCTCGTCGAGCACCGGGGCATCGGCGGCACGGACGCCGCTGGCGGCGAGAGCCGCGCCCGAGAGCGCGGCAAGGCGTATGAAATCGCGACGTGAGTTCATCGGAGTGTGTCAGTTGAAGTGTGCGGACGGGAGTGTCGATCGCTCCCACGCACACGATGCCACAAATCGGCGGGCCGGAACGGCTCGCCGGCAAGTCGCACCACTGCCGGCTTTGCCATCTCCGCTTCGCTACATCCATTCCTTGCATCCGAATTGCAAGGCTGCGCGTCAGAGCTGCGAGCCGATCAGGGAGGCCAGCCAGTCCCCCGCCTTCTCGCGCAGAGGGCGTTCCTGCCAGCCGGCCAGGGTCACCACACGAGCGCTGCGCAGGTCGTCCTCGAAGAGCCGCGTCTGCTCCGCTGCGAACTCGGCATCGAAGACGTTGAGCGAGGCCTCGTCGTTGAGACGGAACGACCGGTTGTCGAAGTTGGTCGAGCCGACGGAAGTGAGCAATCCATCGACGATCAGCACCTTGCAGTGGTACATGGTCGGCTGGTATTCCGAGATCGATGCTCCGGCGGCGAGGGGCTCGCCCCAGAGCGCGCGCGACGCCGAGCGCGACGTCTCGGAGTCGATGTGCGGTCCGGGCACGATGATGCGGACCCTCACGCCGCGCCGCAGCGCCGCGACCAGCGTACGAATGGTGAGCTCGTCCGGGACGAAGTAGGCCGCCGACAGGTCGATCGTCCTGCTCGCGGAGGAGATCGCCAGCTGGTACATCAGCGCCATGCTCTCGCTGCCGCCGGTCGGCGAACTGCTGAACATCTGCGCGCGCTGCGAGCCGGCCGGCGGGATGGCGGGAAAGTAGTCGGGACCGTGCAGCACCTCGCCGCTGACCTTGACCCAGTTGTCGAGGAACACGGACTGCAGCTGGCCGACGACCGGCCCTTCGACGCGAAAGTGGGTGTCGCGCCAGTGGTCGGGGTCCTGCGCGTCGCCGGTCCACTCCGGCGCGATGCCGACGCCGCCGGTGAAGCCCACCAGGCCGTCGACGATCAGCAGCTTTCGGTGGGTCCGGTTGTTGAGACGCCCCAGGTTGTACCAGCTCACCGGGTGGTACTTGACGACCTGGACGCCGGCCGCGGTCATCTCGTCGACCCAGCGCGCGTCCATCTTCGCCGCGCCGACCGCGTCCAGCATCACGTGGACCTTGACGCCGGCCCGGGCGCGTTCCGTCAGGGCGTCGGCGAAGGTCTTGCCGATGTCGCCCGCCCAGTAGATGTAGGACTCGAAATTGACCGTCCGGGTCGCGCCGCGAATCGCGGCGAGCATCGGCGGGAAGATCCGGTCGCCGTTGCGAAGCACCTCGACACGATTGCCGGACACGACGGGCGGCCCGAGCAGCACGCTCGCCTCGCGCTCGAACTGCGGGTCTTCGGTCGAATAGAGACGCTCGATCCGGCGCTCGATCCGCTTTTCGCCGCCCTTGAAGTTGATGACCAGGAGTGTCGCGACCAGCGTACCGAGCGCGATCGCCCCGGCGAACAGCGCTCGCCCGGCGAATGGATTTTTCATGGCGAGCCTCTCAACGGACCGTTGGCGTCCACCATCGTGCCTGACCGAGCGCCGCCCGCAAAGGCCGTGCTACGGAAGGCTCGCATCCTGCCCTTCCCGGGCATCGACGAGCCATTGCGGCGATCAGCGGCGAACCCGGCGCCGGACGGCGCGCGCGCCCGATCTTGCCATCCTCGCGGCGACGATCATCAGCAGCGCGCCGGCGCCGGCGGCGATCAGGACGGCGCGCACGGGATCGGCTCGCAGGTACGTCGCCGCGCCGGACTCGGCGACGTCGTGCAGGCGATCGGCCAGCGTTCGCGGCGCGTGGCGCGCTTCCTCGAGCGCTGCCTTCGCCGCCAGCGCCGCGTCCATGTTCATCGTTTCGCGGCTCTGCGTGCCCATGTACTCAAGCGGCGCAAGGTCGTTCGTCATCAAGCATCTCCAGTCGGGCAGCAGAAGTGTCATTCGAAGGGCAAAGGGCGTGCCGCTCGCTCTCGTGCCGCAGCCCCGGCACGTCACGAGCCGGCCGTATATTCTCCGCAGCTTGCCTGCGCACCTCCGCAAACTCCTGACTCAGCTGGGCGAGACCTTCTGGCTCCTGCCCGGCGCGCTCACGCTGCTCGGCATCTTCGGTGCGGTCGGCCTGGTTCACCTCGACCGCGTCGGCGCCGTTCCGCAATGGCTCGTCGAGGGCGAGTGGGTCTACAACGGCGGCGGCACGGGCGCACGCACGCTGCTGGGTGCGGTGGCCGCGTCGACGATCGGCGTCGCCGGCACGGTGTTCTCCATCACCATCGCCGCGCTGTCGCTCGCCGCCGGCCAGATGGGCCCGCGCCTGCTGCGCAACTTCACCCGCGACCGCGGCGTGCAGGTCACCCTCGGCGCCTTCCTCGGCACGTTCTCGTACGCGCTCATGGTGCTGCGCAGCGTGCGCACGCAGGACGAGGGCGCCTTCACGCCGCACTTGTCGATGAGCGTCGGCATCGTGCTCGCGTTCGTGTGCGTGGGCACGCTCGTGTACTTCGTCGACCACATGGCCAGCCGCATCAACGTCGACACGGTGGTCGGGCTGGTCAGCGAAGACGTCCGCCAGGCGATGGATCGACTGACCGCGGACGAGGCCTCGCCCGCGCCGCCGCCACCCTCGTTCTGGCGCGAGGCAACACCCGTCGTCGACCCTCGCCGAGGCTACCTGCAGGAGCTCGACGCCAGCGGCCTGGCCGACTGGGCCGCCGAGAACGGCACCGCGATCCGCCTTCTCGTGCGACCGGGCGACTACGTCTTCCCCGGCACGCCGAGCGCGCTTCTTCTCAGGCCGGTGGCCGCCGCGGATACCGCCATCCATCGGGCCATGGCGCTCGGCGCGACGCGGGTGAGTTCGACCGATCTCGAGTTCGCCGTGCGGCAGCTGGTCGAGGTGGCGGTGCGCGCGCTCTCGCCGGGCATCAACGATCCGCACACCGCGATCAGCGTGCTCGACCGCTTGGGTGCGGCCCTCTGCGACGTGGCCCCGGTGTACCTGCCGAACGGCGTGTACCTTCGCGACGGCCTTCCCGTGCTCGTGACGCCGAGCGTCGACTACGGCGGCCTGTGCGACAGCATGTTCCACATGATCCGGCAGAACGCCGCCCGCAGCCCGGCGGTGCTGGTCCGCATGCTCGAGGTGCTGACCGCGGTGGCCGGCTGCGAGCGCGCTCCCGAGCGGGTCGCCGCGTTGCAGCGCCATGCCGATCTCGTGCTGGCCGACGGAGTCCGCGAGGTCGGCTCGCGCAGTGACCGCGCCGACATTCGCAGCCGCCATCGCACCTTCGAGCACGTCGCACGGGGCGAGGCCGCGAGCGCCCTCGAGGCCCACGACGCCTGAGCGCTCCACCCGGACGACGCACCATGGAAATCCTCGGCATCAACTGGGTCGGAATCGACGCCGAGAACGGCAGGAAGCTGCTGCTCTCGCTGCTGTTCGTCGCCGCCGTGCTGCTGATCAGCGCGGCCTTGCGCGGGCTGGTCAACCTCGTTCTCGGGCGCACCGACCACGCGACCCGGCAAACCCGCTTCTGGACACGCCAGGGCGTGAGCCTGCTCGCCGCGCTCATCCTGATCATCGGCTTGCTGTCGATCTGGTTCAACGACCCGACCCGGCTGGCCACCGCCTTCGGCCTGATGTCGGCCGGGCTCGCGTTCGCGCTGCAGAAGGTCATCACGTCGATCGCTGGCTACTTCGTGATCCTGCGCGGCTCGACCTTCACCGTCGGCGACCGGATCTCGATGGGCGGCGTGCGCGGCGACGTCATCCACCTCGGCTTCATCCAGACCACGATCATGGAGATGGGCCAGCCGCCGAGCGTGCAGAGCGCCGACCCGGCGATGTGGGTGAAGAGCCGCCAGTTCACGGGCCGCATCGTCACGGTCAGCAACTCGCAGATCTTCGAGGAGCCGGTGTTCAACTACACGCGCGACTTTCCGTTCATGTGGGAGGAAATGGTGATTCCGATCACCTACCAGGCCGATCGCGCGAGGGTCGAGTCGATCCTGCTGGCGGCAGCATCCCTGCATGCCATCGACGCCGACACGATCGAGGCGGCGCGGAAGAACGAGCTTCAGGAGCGCTTCGGCGTCATGCCGCTCGATCTCGTGCCCAAGGTGTTCTTCCGCATCACCGACAACTGGCTCGAGCTGACCGTGCGCTTCGTCGTCGACACGCACGGCATCCGCAGCGTCAAGGACGCGATGAGCCGGCTCATCGTCGACGAGCTCGACAAGGCCGGCATCGGCATCGCCTCGGCCACCTACGACATCGTCGGCTTCCCGCCGATCGAGATCCGCCACGCACCGGCGGCGACGTCGGCCTGAACCGGCGACCCGTCCCGAGCGCCCGGATGCTCTCGTTCTTCGACCTCATCGCGCTGCTGCTGAGCCTGTCGGCGCTGTTCGGCTGGATCAACCATCGCTTCGTCCACCTGCCCAACTCGGTCGGGCTGCTCGTGATGGGCCTCGTCGCGTCGCTGGCCGTGGCCGGCATCGGCGTCGCCATGCCGGGCTCGCCGCTCGTCGCGGCGCTCACCGGGGCGCTGCGACAGATCGACTTCACGGCCGTCGTCTTCAACGGCATGCTCGCCTTCCTGCTCTTCGCCGGCGCGCTCTCGCTCGACGTGAGTGCCCTGCGCGACCGGGCCGCGCCGGTCGTTCTCCTCGCCGTCGTGGGCACCGTGCTGTCGACGGCGATCGTCGGCGTCGCGTTCTGGCTCGCCGCCCGGGCGCTCGGCCAGCCGCTCTCGCTTCCCTGGGCGCTGGTCTTCGGCGCCCTCATCAGCCCGACCGATCCGGTCGCCGTCCTGGCCATGCTCAAGGGCGTCAAGCTGCCCAAGTCGATCGAGGTCGAGCTGCAGGGCGAGGCGCTCTTCAACGACGGCGTCGGCGTCGTCCTCTTCGTGCTGCTTCTCGGCTACGCCTCCGGCAGCGGCGACACGTCACCGAGCGTCGGCGACGTGGCCATGACCGTGCTGCACGAGGTCGGCGGCGGCCTGCTCCTCGGCGTCGTCGCCGGCTATGCGGCCTACCGCGCCATGCGCGCCATCGACGACTTCCCGGTCGAGACGCTGATCACGCTGGCGCTGGTGTCTGGCCTCTACGCGCTGGCGCAGCGCCTCGGCGCCAGCGGCCCGCTCGCCGTCGTCGCCGCCGGCCTGCTGGTCGGCCACCGCGCGCCGCAGGACGCGATGACCGACACGACCCAGCGCTACGTCACGACGCTGTGGACGCTGATCGACGAGATCCTCAACTCCGTGCTCTTCCTGCTCATCGGCCTCGAGGTGCTGGTGCTGAGCTTCGCGCCCGGCACGCTGCTCGTCGCGCTGGCCGCCGTGCCCATCGTGCTGCTGGCCCGGCTGGTGGCGGTGGCCGCCCCTCTCGTCGCCTTCCCCTGGAGCCAGCGGCTGTCGGTGCGCAACGTGCCGTTCCTCACCTGGGCGGGCGTGCGCGGCGGCATCTCGGTGGCCCTGGCGCTGGCCTTGCCCGACGACGCGGCCAAGCCCGTCATCCTCGCGGCCACCTACGCGGTCGTGCTGTTCACCCTGATCGTGCAGGGATCGACGGTGGGCTTCGTCGCGCGGCGCACGCTCGGACCGCGCGAGGACGAGAGCTGAGGGGCTCCGGCCGCTATCGTCCGCGCATCGTCGCCGGCAGCCAGAGCGCGATCTGCGGCCAGATCATGACGAGCGCCATGACCGCGATCATGAGCAGCACGTAGGGCAACGCACCTCGCACGATCGGCGCCATCGGCGCGCCGGTGATCGCCTTGATGGTGAACAGGTTCATGCCGACCGGCGGCGTGATCTGCGCCAGCTCGAGATTGATGACGAGCAGCACCCCGTACCAGACCGCGTCGATGTGCAGCTGTGCCATCGCCGGCAGGATCACCGGCGTCGTGATCAGGATGATCGAGATCGACTCGAGGAACATGCCGAGCACGAAGATCAGCGCCATCATGACGATCAGGAAACCGGTGACGCCGATGTCGGCGGCGATCACGGCCTGGACGATCTGCTGCGGGATGCGCAGCTTGGTGAGCACGTGGCCGAACACCGCCGCGCCGGCCAGGATCATGAAGAGCGTCGCCGAGACGCGGCAGGCGTCCTCTGCCGAACGCCAGATCTCGCGCGGGCCGATCGTGCGGTAGACGACCACCCCGAGCACGAGGGCGAGCGCGGCGCCGGCCGCTGCGGCCTCGGTCGCCGTGAAGAGGCCGGCGTACATGCCGCCGAGCACGAACACCGGCAGCGAGATCGACCAGATCGCCTTGCGCAGCGCCGCCAGCACCTCGCGCCACGTCGCGCGCGGCTCGCGCGCGACGTGCCGGTGGGCGATCGCCAGGCTGGTCATGCTCCAGCCCGCGAACACCGCCGCCATCAGCAAGCCGGGAACGATGCCGGCCATGAAGAGGCCGCCGATCGACGCATTGGCGGTGACGCCGTAGAGCACCATCGGTCCCGACGGAGGGATCAGGATGCCGAGCGTGCCGCCGGCCGCGACGAGGCCGTAGGCGGCGCGCGGCTCGTAGCCGAAGCGGATCATCTGCGGGATCGCGACGGCGCCGATCGTGAGCGCCGTGGCGACGCTCGAGCCCGAGATCGCCGCGAACACCGTGCACGCCGCGATGGTCGCGACGCCCAGGCCGCCAGGGAGGTGGCGGGTGAGCGTGTAGGCGGTGCTGTAGAGATCGTCGACGATCCGGGCGCGGATCATGATGTGGGCCATGAAGGCGAAGAGCGGGATCGCGACGAGCAGGTAGCGGTCGAGCTCGCCGAAGATGACCTCGGTCACCGAGCCGAGCTCGCCCTGGGTGATGAAGAGGAGCGCGCCGCCGAAGAGCGCGAGCCCGGCGAAGATCGGCAGGCCGGTGAAGAGCAGGAGCAGCAGCCCCAGCAGGATGAGCGTGATCGTCACGCGCCGTCCTGCTCGATCGGTTTCGGCACCGCCGCCGGCGGCGCGTCGGTGACGGCGCGCCAGAGAGCTTCGACCGAAGCCAGAAAAAGGAGAATGCCGCCGAGCGGCAGGAACAGCATCAGGCACCAGGTCGGCCACTCGAGCGAGCCTTCGGTGAGCATGCCGATCGAGCGCGAGAACATGGCCGATTCCCAGCCCTTGACGACCAGCACGCCGGCGATCGCGGCGGTCGCAAGCGCTGCCCAGGCATTGGCCCAGCGCCTGCCGACCGGCGACAGGTTGGTGACGAGGAGGTCGACGCCGATGTGCTCGCCGCGGCGCAGGGTCTGCGCGGCGGCGAGCATGACGACAGCGACGAGCGCGAAGCCGGCGATGTCGTCGACCCACGTCGGCGCCGCATTGAACGCGTAGCGCATGACGATCGCCCAGACGATTAGGACGAAGGCGACCAGGAGGCAGGCCGCCGCCACGGCGACAGCGACTCCCGCGACGAGCTGAACCATGCGCGAGAAGATTCTCAGCGCGCGACTCTCGGGCGCCGTCGCGCGCTCGGTCTCGCCTGCCACTCTTGCAGCCCGGAAGCGCCCGCCAGCCTGCGAGCGGCTAGAGCTTCTCGATCATCTCGAGCAGCTTGGCGCCGTCGGCGCCGCTCTCGGCGAGGAACTCCTTCTTCACCGCAGGCTGCATCGCATCGGCCATCGCCTTTTCCTGGGCCTTGCTGAGCGCGATCGCCTGCATGCCCTTGTCGTTGAGCACCTTCACGTCCTGCGGAGGAACGCCATCGACGGTGCTGATCGAGCGTTGCACCGCGGCGTCGGCCGCCTTCTGGATCGCCGCCCGAACGTCGGCCGGCAGGCCGTTCCACCACGCCGGATTGACGACGAGGTTGTCGAACGCGAGGATGATGTTCGACGCCGCGCCGTACTTCTGCACTTCGTAGAACTTGCGGCTGTTCGCCGCCTCGACGCCGGTGAAGCCGGCATCGAGCACGCCGGTCTGCAACGCCTGGTAGACCTCGGGGCCGGGCATCGCCGAAGGCGCCGCACCCATCGCGATCAGCCCGGCGTCGAACAGCTTGTTGAGGCCGCGGATCTTCAGGCCCTGGAAGTCGGCGGGGGCGGCGAGCATGCGCTTCGACGAGGTGAAGATGCCGTCGTTGGTGTCCACGATCCAGGCGATGTTCTTCACGCCCTTGGCCTCCATCTTCGCGTCGAGCATCTTCGATGCCGGCGAGCCGATGAAGGCCTTCTGCTTGGCCACCGTGGTCATGAAGTAAGGAATGATAGAAACGCTCATCTCCGGGATCGTGCCGCCCCACTGGAAGTTGAGCATCGTCGCCGCCTCGACCTTCCCGCTGGCCACGGCCGGGTGGTTCTGCGCCGGCTTGAACAGCTGCGCGGCGCCGAAGAGCTGCACCTCGACGCGGCCGTTGGTGGCCTCCTTCACGTCCTTGGCGAACTGCTCGAGATTTCTTGCCGTCTGGTGCGCCGGCGGGAACTGGTGGCTGATGCGCATCGTGAATTCGGCGGCGAAGCTGCTGGTCGCCAGACCTGCGCCTGCCAGAGAAAAGGCCCCGGCGCCGAGCGCGCGCAGGGTGGATCGGCGGAATCGATTCATGGGGTCTCCTGGGTTGTCATTGTCGGGAACCGAGCGCGGTGGCGCTGGCCTCACGCCACCGCACGGCTCTTGCGCAAGGCCTCGATCTCGATGGAAGCGTACCCGACTCCCGAGAGCAGCTCCGCGGTGTGCTCGCCGAAGCGCGGCGGATCGAGCCGAACCCCCAGGCGCGCGCCGTCGAGGGTGATCGGAAAAAGCGTCGTCTTCACCGTCTGACCGGCCTTGTCGCCGTCGGGCAGCACGACATCGGCGAGGCCGCCGGTGGCGTTGAGGTGCGGGTCGTCGTACAGGTCTTCCGGCTTGCGGATGGGCGCGAACGGCAATCCCGCGCGTTCGAAGATGGTCGCCAGCTCACTGGCGCTTCGGCCGGCTAGCCGCTCGCGCAGGGTCGCGAGGAGCGCCGGACGCACGCGCACGCGGTCGTTGTTGGTGGCGAGCAGCGGGTCGGCCTTCAGGTCGGCGAAGCCGAGCACGTCGCAGAAGGTCGCGAACTGCGCGTCGCTGACGGCGGCGAGGAAGATCTGCTCGCCATCCTTGACGGTGAACACGTCGTACACCGCCCAGGGGTTGTCGCGTGCGGGCATAGGCGCCGGATGGCGGCCGGTCATCGCGAACTGCAGCATGTGCTGGCCCATCAGGAAGACGTTGTTCTCGAAGAGTGCCGACTGCACCTCCATGCCCTTGCCGGTGATGCCGCGCTGGATCAGCGCGCCGAGCGCGCCGATGGCACCGAACATGCCGCCCATGATGTCGTTGACGCTGGTTCCCGCGCGCAGCGGGTCGCCCGGCCGGCCGGTCATGTAGGCCAGGCCGCCCATCATCTGCACCACCTCGTCGAGCGCGGTGCGGTGCTCGTAGGGGCCGGGCAGGAAGCCCTTGTGGCTGACGTAGATGAGTCGCTCGTCGCGCGCCGCGAGCGACGCGTAATCGAGGCCGAACTTGACCAGCGTGCCGGGCTTGAAGTTCTCGGCGACGACGTCGGCGCTCGCGGCGATGCGCCGCGCCGCCTCGGCACCCACCGGGTTGCGCAGGTCGATGCCGATGCTCTTCTTGTTGCGGTTGAACATCGGAAAGAACCCGGCGCCGGCGCCCAGCAGCCGGCGCGTGCCCTCGCCGTCGATCGGCTCGATCTTGACCACCTCAGCGCCGAGATCGGCGAGCACCATCCCGCAGGTCGGCCCCATGACCATGTGGGTGAGCTCGACGACGCGCAGGCCGGCGAGCGGCTGCGGCGCGGCGCGCTTGACCGGGCCGCCCACGCTCAAGCCGCCTCGCGCATCGTCTTGGGCAGCCCGGCGCGCCAGAGGGTGCCGTGCAGGGTCTCCCCCGCGAGCCAGCCGGCGAGCCTGGCGCGCAGTGCGATCAGGGCGTGAAAGTCGAGCCCGGTCGTCACGCCCATGCTGGCGAAGAGATACGCGACGTCCTCGGTCGCGACGTTGCCGCTCGCGCCCGGCGCATGCGGGCATCCGCCGATCCCGGCCAGGCATGCGTCGAAGCGGCGCATGCCCGCCTGCCAGGCGGCGACGACATTGGCCAGCCCCAGGCCGCGCGTGTCGTGGAAGTGGCCGCAGGCGAGCTTGTCGCCGGCGACGTCGGCGCAGCGCGCGAACAGCTCGCCCACCATCCTCGGATCGGCATAGCCGACCGTATCGGCCAGGCCGATGCGGTCGACGCCCTGGTCGAGCACGGCGCGCACGAGGCGGACGACCTCGTCGGGCTCGACCCGGCCCTGGATCGTGCAACCGAAGGCGGTGCTGAGACCGACCTCGATCAGGCAGCGCGAGCCCGCCGCGTCGCGCGCAGCGCGGATCGCGCCGATCTCGCGGACGACGTCGTCGGGCGCCTTGCGCAGGTTGGCCAGGCTGTGCGCGTGGCTGGCCGACAGCGGCAGGAGCATCAGGTCGGCACCGCTCGCGATCGCCCGCTCCGCGCCCTTCAGGTTGGGCACGAGCACGGAGACCACGAGGCCCGGCAGCGTCTTCGCGTAGGTGACCAGCTCGGCGGTATCGGCCAGCTGCGGCAGGAGACGCGGCGGGACGAAGGAGCCCACCTCGATTTCGCGCTCGCCGGCCGCGTAGGCATCGGCGATCCACTCGAGCTTGCGCTCGGTGGGCAGGGTGCGCGCGATCGCCTGCAGGCCGTCGCGAAGGCCGACCTCGCGAACGACGACAGAGGAAGCGGAGCTGTCCATGGGCCTACTTTAGACAGTCTTCGCCGGCGGTGCACGGCCCGAGTCCCGGCGTCCTCACCGGACTCGACGCGATGTTCGCCGATCACGCGGCGGGACATTTCCACTGGGCCTGAGGTGGCGCAGTGATCGACGGCGGGAGCGACGCCGCGGTTCTGGCGATCTTCGGCGGCCGAGGTCAGCGGCCCGCCGAGCCACTCATTTCAAGGCATGTTCGAGCGCGATCACCGCCCACGAGGTCGCGAGCTCGGGCTTGTCCTCCCACCACTCCTTCGAGTCGCGGTTGACCCACGAGCCGTCGCTGTCCTGCAGGGCGATCAGACGCTCCGCGAGCTCGTTGCGCCAGTTGCGGCGCTGTCCTCTGCCGTCGACGAATTCCTTCTCGCCGTAGGCGTCCATCACCTTCGCGAAGGCGCTGTAGAAATAGAACAGCGTGTTCTTGGTGTTGGTGCCGAAATTCGTGTCGAGCGTGTAGTTCGTGGTCAGCCACTTGTACGCAGCCTGTACGCGCGGGTCGGACTTCTCGACGCCGATCAGGAGCAGCCCGTAGAGGCCCGCTGCCGTCACCGACGCATACGACTTCGTGCCCCCGCCCATTTCCGGTGGATTCATGCCTGGCGAGTACGCGAAGCCACCGTCGTTGCCGGCCCACTTCTGATCGTTGCTCTCGCTTCGGTTCTGCATCCGGGTGGCGAAGACCAGGGCCTTCTGCCAGATCGGATCCTTCGGGTCGTACGCGGTGGCCCGCATCGCTTCCACCGCGATGTACAGGTTGGACATGTCCGGCCTCTCGTCACCACCGTAGCCCATCCCGCCGTACCAGCTGTCGACCGGCGCGAAGCCGCGTGACTCGGCGACCTGGGCATTTGCGATGAACTTCTGCCCGCCCTTGACCAGCGGGGTGTACTTGGGGTCGCGGGTCGCGGCCAGGGCCACGATGGAGACGGCGGTGTTGTAGCTCTGGTCGTGCTGACGCTCGACGATCGAACCGTCCGCGTTCACCTTCGAGGCGATGAAGCTCGCGTACTTGTCGATCGTGTTCTTGTCGACCTTGCCGGGGCCGGAAGGATTCTGAAGAATCGCGGTGAGCGAGAGCGCCGTGAGGCCGGTCGAGTTCAGCACCGAGCCGTTCGCCGCCTGCTTGCTCACCAGGAACCGGACGCCGGAGTCGACCGACTGCTGCGCCTTGGCGCGAAGTTGCGGGCTCATGTCGCCGGGCGCGGCGTTCGCGGATCCGGCTGCGAGCACGGCGACGAACAGGACTGCCATGGTGTGCTGGATCATCGCGATTCCCTTTAAGAGTTGTTTGCGCTTGGGTGAAACTTCCGCGTCCCGCCCCCGGAGCCGGCGCAGCCCTCGTCACCGGAGCGGACGCGCGGTTCTCCGAGGGCGGGCTGAATGTAAGTTGATCGACGCCGATATCGCAAGGTCCCTCCCCCGTTTCGGGGGGTGATCAGGATCACCGACCGAGGCATCGGCCGCGCGTCTAGTCGTCGATCTCGATGAGCATCGGCTGGTGATCGCTCGCATCGGTCGCGCCGTCCACGGCGACGCTGCGCAGGCGGCCGCGCAGGTCGCTGGTCGCGAAGACGAAGTCGCAGGCGAACGGGTCGGGCCACTGATGGCAATCGTGGACACCGACCGTCGGCGGCTGCGCCCGGCCCGGGTGAAGTCGCTGCCAGGCGTCGTCGAAAGGCGGCACGCGCGGGTCCTCGAAAGGCGCGGCCATGCGCGCGTGCAGCGGGTCGTCTGGGCGCAGGTTGAAGTCGCCGGTGAGGATCGCCGAGACGCTGTGTCGCTGGGCCTGGAACGGGTCGCCTGAATCGCTGCCGGCCCGGTCGTCGAGGGCGTGCGCGCAGGCTTGGGCGTGATGCGCACGCAGCCCCTCGAGCTGCGCGGTGCGCTGCCGCGGCGAGTAGTACTCGAGGTGGGTCGTCATGATGCGCAGCGGCCCGAACGGCGCCTGCACGAGCGCCTCGACGAGCATCCGCGGCATGCTGCGCACCGAAGGGTCGGCCGGCCAGGGCAACTGCACGCGCAGCGCCTGCGCGACCGGCAGCCGGCTCAGGATCATGTTGCCGAAGATCCGGCGCGAGCCGTCGGGCGCGGCGATGTCGACCGGCGTGCCGACGACCGGGGTGAACCCGGGAAGCAAGGCGCCGATCCGCGCGAACTGGTCCTCGCCGGCGCTGCCCGCCAGGGTGGCGAAGTTGGCGGCGACCTCCTGCAGGCAGAGGACGTCGAAGTCCGCGAACGCGCGCGCATGCTCGACGATGCGCTGCGGGTCGACCCGGCCGTCGCAGCCGCGGCACCACTGGATGTTCCAGGTGACGAGCTTCATCATGCCTCCGTGACGGCGCCGTCAGCGGATGCCGGCGCGCATGAACGACTGGACGAACTGGCGCTGGAAGAGCAGGAAGCCGACCAGCAGCGGCGCCGACGTCATCAGCGTCGCCGCGGTGATGATCGACCAGTCGACGCCCTGGTCGGTGGACGAGAACACCTGCAGGCCGACCGTCAGCGGCCGAGTCTCGACCGAGTTGGTGACGATCAGCGGCCAGAGGAAGTTGTTCCAGTGATAGCTCACCGAGACGAGCGCATAGGCGAGGTAGACCGGCCGGGCGAGCGGCACGTAGACCTTGAGCAGCACCTGCAGCGCGTTAGCCCCTTCGACGCGCGCCGCATCGTCGAGCTCCTTGGGCACGGTCTTGAAGGTCTGGCGCAGCAGGAAGATGCCGAAGGCGGAGGCGAAGTACGGCAGGCCGATGGCGATGATCGTGTCGCGCAGGCCGAGCGCGTTCATGGTGCGGTAGTTCTCGACGATGAGGACGTCGGGCATGACCATGAGCTGAAGCAGGATCAGGCCGAAGACGAGCTCGCGGCCGCGGAACTCGAAGCGGGCCAGCGCGTAGGCGGCGAGCGTGCCGAGGACGAGCTGCGCGGCCAGCACCATCGTCACCAGCAGCGTGGTGTTGACGAAGTAGCGGGCGAACGGCGCTGCCTGCCAGGCGTTGACGAAATTCTGCAGCGTGAGCGGCGCGCCGAGCTCGAACCGCGTCGAGTACGCGGCCGGATGAAACGCCGTCCACACGGCGTAGGCGAGCGGCAGGATCCAGAGCAGGCCGAGCAGCCAGGCGGCTGCCGTTTCGAGCGCGCGCGCCGCCGGCGCGGGCTGGAAGACGGTCGATGTCGGCGTCATCCAAGCCCGCTCATTGGTAGTGGGTGCGCCGATCGAAATACCGGATCTGCACGAACGCGACCGCACCCAGCGCGGCCAGCACGACGACGGTGAGCGCTGCCGCGTAGCCGGTGTCCCAGAAGCTGAAGCCGACCTGGTAGATGTAGTAGAGCAAGAGCGCGCTCGCATTGTCCGGCCCGCCGCGCGTCATCACGAACAGATGGTCGACCATGCGAACGGAATTGATGAGCGCGTTCACGAGCACGAACAGCGTCGTCGGCATGAGGAGCGGAAAGAGGACGCGGCGGAAGTACTGCGCCCTCGACGCGCCTTCGAGTGCCGCTGCCTCCGCCAGCGAGGGCGGGATCTGCTGCAGCGCGGCAAGGTAGAAGATCATGAAGAAGCCCGCCTCCTTCCAGACCGCGACGACGATGATCGCGCCGAGCACGGTGTCCTTGTTGCCGAGCCAGTTGTGGCTCGGCAATCCGAGCCATTGCGTGACCTGCTCGAGCAGGCCGTACTGCGGCGTGTAGAAGAAGAGCCAGATGTTGGCGACGGCGATCATCGGCAGCACCGTCGGCGTGAAGTAGGCCAGGCGCAGGAAGCCGCGCCCGGCCAGCCGGCTGTTGACCCACAGCGCCATCGCGATCGCCAGCGCGATCGAGAGCGGGATCGTGCCGACGGCGTAGATCACGTTGTTCGTGAGCGCCTGCCAGAACACCTCGTCCTGGACCATGCCGCGGTAGTTGTCGAGGCCGATGAAGTGCGCCGGCCTGCCCTTGCGGGCCGTCGACTCGAAGCTGTCCCACACCGTCGCCAGCGCCGGCCAGTGCGTGAACAGCACCAGCAGCGTCAGCGACGGCAGGAGCAGCAGCCACGGCGTGACCCGGTCGCGGATCGCGCTCACGGCGCGGTGCCCGGCGTCATCCGCGGACCTCAGGTTCGACGCCTGGAACGGCAAGCTCGCCCGAGGACGATCAGCGCTTGAAGTCCTTGAGGATCCGCGTCGCCTCGCGCTGCGCGTCGTGGAGCGCATCGGCGGGCGATTTCGAGCCCGTCAGCGCCGCCTGCAGGCCGTTGTTGAGGGCCGTCGTGACGCGCTGGTTGTCGTGGGTCGAGAGCTCGGCCACGGAATACTGGAGCTGGTCGCGCGCGACCAGCGCCTGCGGCACCTCCTGCGCGTACTTCTTCATCTCCGGCGTGTCCCACGCCGCCGGCGTCACCGCGACGTAGCCGGTGGCGATGCTCCACTGCGCCGCCCGCTGCGGCGCCGTCGCCCACTTGACGAAGCGCAGCGCGGCCTGCTGTTCGGCCGGCGACGTCTTGGCGAAGACGTAGAAGTTGCCTCCGCCGGTCGGGCTGCCCGGGTGCTTCCTGGCCGGCAGCATCGCCACGCCGAACGGAAAGCCCGCATTGGTGCGGATGTTGGTGAGGTTGCCGGTGGTGGTCCAGATCATCGCTGCCTTCTTCTCGAAGAAGTCCTTCGGCGTCGTGCCCCACTCGATCACGCCAGGCGGCATGACCTTGTGCTTGGCCGAGAGGTCGACCCAGAACTGGAGCGCCTCGATCACCGCCGGCTTGTCGAAGTAGGTCTCGGTGCCCGCCTCGTTCATGAGGACCGCGTCGTTCGGCGTCGTCAGGCCCTGGAACAGCCAGTACGGAAAGCCCGACGACGGGATCTTCAGGCCCCATTGGGTGACGTTCCCGCTGGCGTCGCGCTTGGTCAGCTTCTTCGCGAAATCGACCATCTGGTCCCACGTCGCCGGGCCCTTCTCGGGGTCGAGGCCGGCCTCCTTGAACGCGTCCTTGTTCCAGTAGAGGACGATCGTCGAGCGCTGGAACGGAACGCCCCAGGTCTTGCCGCCGGTGCGGCTGTTGAGCATGAAGGCCTTGTAGAAGCCGTCGAGCCATTTCCGGTCGTCGGCGCTCTTGGCGATGTCGTCGATCGGCACGATCGCGTCTTCGTCGATGAGGGAGAACATGTCGGTCGACAGCAGCACCGCGAGCTGCGGCGGCTTGCCGCTCTTGGTCGCGGTCAGCGCCTTGACGATGCTCTCCTGGTAAGTGCCCGAATAGACGGGGTTGACCTTGACGTCGGGATTGTCCTTGCCGAAGTCGGCCGCCATCTGGTCGATCGTCTTCGTCACCGGGCCGCCGACGGCCACCGGGTAATAGAAATTGACCTCGGTCACCTTCTGCGCGACGGCCGGCGCGGCCGTGCCGACCGCCAGTGCCGCGAGCGCGAGGGCGAGTGCTTTGTTCATGCGTGTCTCCTTGGAACGATCAGACGGGAAGCGGAACGATATCGTCGCGCCGGCGACCGGTCGCGTGGTCGAAATGATGGCTGTCGCCAGCCGCCCAACCGAGGCGAAGTCGACTTCCCCGGGCAGCCTCGAAGCGGCCGGGGACGCGCGCGGCGAGCGTGTCGGCCAGCGTGCCACCGGCCGATGTCGAGCAGGTGACGACGGTGTCGGCGCCGAGGTATTCGACGCTTTGCACGACGGCCTCGACGCCACCGTGCTCGACGATGCGCACGTGTTCGGGCCGCACGCCCAACTTGAGGTCGGGGCGGCCCGGCGCAGCGAGGATGTTCATCGGCGGCGTGCCGATGAAGCGCGCCGCGAACACCGTGGCCGGCCGCGCGTAGAGCTCGGCCGGCGGCGCGTCCTGCTCGATTCGACCGGCGCGCAGCAGCACGACCTGGTCGGCCATGCTCATCGCCTCGGTCTGGTCGTGCGTGACATAGACCATCGTGATCCCGAGCTGCTGCTGGAGGGTGCGGATCTCGTGCCGCATCTCCTGGCGCAACTGTGCGTCGAGGTTCGACAGAGGCTCGTCCATCAGGCAGACCTTGGTCTCGGCGATGATCGCCCGGCCGAGCGCGACGCGCTGCTGCTGCCCGCCCGAGAGCTGCGACGGCCTGCGCTCGAGCAGCCCGGTGAGGCCGAGCAGCGTCGCGACCCGATCGAGCCGGCGCGCATGCTCCGCCGCCGGCTCGCGCCGGACCTTCAGACCGAACAGGATGTTCTCGGCGACGCTCAGGTGCGGGAACAAGGCGTACGACTGGAACACCATCGAGATGCGGCGCTCGGCGGGGCCGACGCCGGTGACGTCGCGCTCGTCGATCAGGATGCGCCCTTCGCTGGGCAGGTCGAGGCCGGCGATCATGCGCAGGGTCGTCGACTTGCCGCAGCCCGATGGCCCGAGCAGCACGACCAGCGCGCCCGACGCGGTCGCGAAGCTGGCACGGTCGACGGCCTTGGCGCTGCCCCAGAGCTTGCTGACGGCGTCGAGGCGGAGTGCGCTCATCGGCCGCTCCGCGCCGCGACGTTGCGCGGCGCGAGGCCAACGCCGGTCACCGCATGTTCGCGGCCGATAGCCGCGGGCAGGGGTCGACGCGGGACGAAGGCATGACCGTGAGTGTCGCGGCCCGCCGTGGCGCGCGGCAGAAGGGAGAACCCCCGCCGGACGCGACCCTCCGGCGGCCCGACGCGTCGGAGACACATTCGCTTACATCGACCGCGCGAGCGATGCCTTCCCGGGCTCCTGCTCAAGTCCTCGCGCTTCGCGCCGACAACAAATCAGCAGGGCGAACCGCGCTGATTCGTCACCTTTGGGCCTCGCATGATTCGGCAAGTCTTGTACGTCAGCCACGCGACTCGCGGCACGGACGCTCGGGTCGCCCGCGAGATCCTCGCCGCCTCCCAGACCAACAACTGGCGCCTGGACATCACCGGCATCCTGATGTTCTCGGGCCTGCGCTTCGCCCAGGTCCTGGAGGGCAAGGCGGATTCCGTGCAAGGCCTTCTGGACAAGGTGGCTTGCGACACCCGCCACGGCGGCATGCGATTGCTCGTCGACCGGGAGGTCCGGTGGCGCGCCCATGGCGACTGGTCGATGGGCTACCTCTCCAGGAGCGAGCTCTCCGAGGCACTCATGCGATTGGAGTCCGACACCCCGACGGGCTCGCCCGAAGCTCTGGCATTCCTCGAGACGATGACGATCGACACGGTGATGGGCGCTCTTTGAGCGATGCGGAGCGCCTCGACACGGCAAGCACGCAATCCGCATGGACGACACTTCGCAACTGATCGGGGCCATCGCCGAAGCGATGGACACCCTGGACATCGCGGTCTGCGCCTTCGACCTCGACGATTGCGCCTTGCGCTGGAATCGCACCTTCGTCAAATACTTTCCCGAGCACGACGGCCATGTGCGCGCTGGCGAACCTTATCGCGACAACCTGCGACGCTTCTACGAAGCCCGTCTGAGCGAAGCGGAGCTGCCTCTGATCGAGAGGTACATCGAGGAAGGCGTCGCGCGCCATCGTGCCCAGCAACGGCCCTTCATCTTCGAGCACCGCGGAAGCCGGCTCAAGGTCGCCTCCCTGCCGCTTCCCGGCGCCGGGCGCATCCGAATCTGGAAGCGCGTGCAGGACGGCGACGCGACAGCCACGCCGACGCTGCGCGCCGCGGGACACCGATCCTGCGAGTGGCTCATCGAGGATGGGGGCCTCTTCGGCAACCTGGCCGACGGCTTGATGGTCGCGTCACCCGAGGGCAGCATCGCCTGGGCGAACGAGGCCTTCGTCACGATGTACGGCTTGCAGGATCGCAATGCAGCGCGCGGCCGGCGATTCGAAGCGATCTACCGGTCGGCATGGGAACGCGCCGGCGACGCTCGGGACGCCGCCCATCAAGCCGGGCATTCGGTGCTCACGGACAACCTGCGCTTCATCGGAGCGCCGTTCGAGGTGCCTCTGCCCCAAGGACGATGGACCCGGATCACCCATCAGTGCAGCGCCGACGGCACGAGCTTTTCGACGCACGTGGACATCACGGTCCTCAAGCAACAGCAGCAAGACCTCGTCCGTGCCGAGCAGCGCGCCAAGGAAAGCAACGCCTTGCTGGAAGCGACCCTGGAGCGCATGCAGCAGGGCGTCATGATGGTCAACTCCGACCGCATCGTGGAGGTTTGCAATCGCAGCGCGATCGGCCTTCTCGGACTGCCCGAAGCGCTCATGGCCTCGAAGCCGTCGTTCGAGGAGGTGTTGGCGTACCAATGGTCGACGAACGAATTTCGTTACTCGTCGGACAGCCTTCACGCGTTCGTGCGCGCCGGCGGGATCACGGACCAGCCTCAGTCCTATGAGCGAAAGCGGCCGGACGGTCGCGTCATCGAAGTGCAGAGCGTTCCAATCTCGGGCGGCGGGGTGCTGCGAACCTACACCGACATCTCCGAGCGCAAGCGAAACGAGGAGCGAATAAGGCACATGGCTCGCCACGATGGCCTGACATCGCTCGTCAACCGGGAGGTGTTCCTGGAATCGCTCATGGAGGCTTTCAGCGGACAGACCGGGAAGGGGCCGGGCTTCGCCGTCCACTACATCGATCTCGATCGGTTCAAGCCCATCAACGACCGTCATGGGCATGCCATCGGCAACCTGGTCCTGACCGAGGTGGCGCAACGGATGCGAC
>JBBSBZ010000029.1:0-20457 GCA_038250795.1 Burkholderiales bacterium
CGGCGTGAGCCCGTCGTGGATGCAGGGTGCGCGCGGCTTCTGGTCGATGGCGACGCTGGGCCTCGCGACCGCCGCGCTCGGCATGAGCGGCTTTCTCGCGGTCAAGCTGCGCCGAGATCGTCACTGCGAGGCGCTCGCTCGCCTGCCCGCGGCAGCCTAGCGCCTGTCAGGCGTCGGCGAGCTCGATCACGAAGCGGCTGCCGCCGCCGTCGCGCGACTCGCAGCGCGCCGTGCCGCCGTGACGCTCGGCGATCTGCTTGACGAGCGCCAGGCCGAGGCCGACGCCGCCCGCCTGCTCGGCATGCCCCGGCAGGCGGAAGAACGGCTCGAAGATGCGCTCGCGCATCGCCGCCGGAACGCCCGGACCGCGGTCGCTGACGGAGACCACGACCCGCCGGTGCGCCGACCCCGAAGGCCGTACCGAAAGCGTGACCTCGATGTCGTCGCCGCCGTAGCGGTGCGCGTTCTCGAGCAGGTTGCGCAGCGCGCGGCGCAGCAGCCGCTCGTCGCCGCCGAAAACGAGCGTGCTCGGCGCATCGACAGCCGCCCCGACGCGGGCCGCCTCCTCCGCCGCGACGGCGACCAGGTCCACGCGGTCACGATGGAGCGGCTCGTGGCTCGCGTCGAGCCGGCTCGCCAGCAGCACTTCCTCGACCAGCCCGTCGAGCTCGGCGACGTTCTTGTCGATCTCGGCCTTGAGCCGGTCGCGTTGCGGCGGGGTCGCGTCGTCGAGCATCGACACCGCCATCTTCATGCGCGCCAGCGGCGAGCGCAGCTCGTGGCTGGCGTTGGCCAGCAGCGAGCGATGCGAATGCACGAGCGCCTCGACCCGCGCCGCGGCGACATTGAAGCTCGAGGCGACCGCGGCCACCTCGTCGGCGCCCGAGATCGAGACGCGATGGCTCAGCTCGCCCGCGCCGAACTGCTCGACGCCCAGCTTCAGCGCCTCGAGCCGGCGCGTCAGCCGGCGCACCACAGGATAGGCGCCGGCGGCGACGGCGACGAAGAGCACGAGCAGGACCGCGGCCAGCCCGATGCCGCGCGGCAACCCGGGCGGCAGAAGCGGCCAGGGCGGCGCCGGCCGAGTGACCCGCTCCTCGCTCGGTGCGCCACGACGGGCCGCGGCGAGCTCCCTCGCGCGTGCCCCGGTGCCAGCGCCGGCCTGGCGCAGGCCGGGCCGCATCGTCCAGAGCGTGCGACCGTCGTTCAGGCGAAAGGCGAACGCCCGACCCAGCCCCTCCTCGCTGCGCCGCTGGAAGGAGTCGGACGCGACGATGCGTTCGCCCGAGGCACTGTCGAGGGCGAGCGGCACGCGCAGCCGCTGCGACCACTCGCGCAGCACTTGCGCCTGGAGCTCGGCCGGTGCTTCGGGCCCCGGAAGGGAATGCTCGAGGAGCTCGGCCCAGGCGCCGAGCCGGTCGCTCACCACCTGCTCGGTGCGCGCACGCTCCTGGTCGAGGTGGCGCTCGACGATCCAGCCGGAGACGATCGCGAAGAGCAGCAGGACGACCACCACCGTCGCATAGATGCGCAGGTACAGGCTCTTCATGGCGAGCGTCGCGCCCCGACCGCCGGCGAAGGCGTGGCGATCATGCCGCCGCGTCGTCGGCGTCCTGCTTGCGGGCGAACACGTAGCCCGCACCGCGCACGGTCAGCACGCGGCGAGGCGCCTTCGCGTCGTCCTCGATGACGGCGCGGATGCGCGAGATGTGGACGTCGATCGAGCGGTCGAAGGCTTCCAGCGGATGGCCCTTGAGCGAATCCATGATCTGGTCGCGCGAGAGGACGCGCCCGGGACTCTGCGCAAGGACGACGAGCAGATCGAACTGGTGGCCGGTGAGGTCGCACGATTTGCCGTCGAGGCGGGCGACGCGCGCGCCGAGGTCGACCTCGAGGCGGCCGAAGCGCAGCACGTCGTCGTCGGCTCCTTGCGGCGAGGCGCGGCGCAGCAGCGCCTTGACGCGCGCCAGCAGCTCGCGCGGCTCGAACGGCTTGGGCAGGTAGTCGTCGGCGCCGAGTTCGAGGCCGACGATGCGGTCCATCGACTCGCCGCGCGCGGTGAGCATGAGCAGCGGCAGCTGGCGCGTCCGGCTCGAGCCGCGCAGCTCGCGGCACAGGTCGAGGCCGTCGCCGTCGGGCAGCATCAGATCGAGGATCAGCGCCTCGTAGGCGTTGGCGGCGAGCTGCTCGCGGCCGGCCGCGAGCGAACCGGCGGTCTCGACCTCGAAGCCGGCCCGGCCGAGATAGTCGGACACCATCGACGCCAGCCGGGCGTCGTCGTCGATCATGAGAAGGCGTGTCGTCATCGTGCTGGGTCGTCCCCGGCAGAGCGAAGGAACCCGACGTGCCGTTTCGCGCGGAGGTCCTTCGCTTCGCTCAGGACGACCCGATTATCGGCGCGGCTCGCGCTCCATGCGCTTCATCCGCTCTTCCCTGCGCGCCTGGCGGTCGTGCATGCGCTCGCCGATCCTGGCTCGCTGCTCGGGCGTGAGGACGCGCGCGACGTCGAGCATCGCCTGCGTCATGCGCCGGCTCATCTGGTCGTGCTCCTGGAGCATCTGCTGGCGGACCTGTTCGGCGGCGGCGGCGTCGACCGTCGGCGCGGTGAAGATCTGCATGCCACGCTGGCGCACTTCCCGGCCGGACCGGGCCTGCGACTTCAGATCGGCCGCGGCTGCCGCCGCGATCTGCTTGATCTGCGCGCGCTGGGCGTCGCTGGCGTTCAGGCCGTCGAGCATGCGATCGATCATCCGGCCCATGCGCCCGGGCGAGCCGGCGAACATCATGCCGCCCATGCCGCCGTGCATCCGGTGGCCCATCCCGGGGCCGCCCTCGCCCATCATCGCGGGTGGCGGCGGCGCGGCTTGCGCCCAGGCCGTCTGGCCGATGGCGGCCAGCAGCGTCAGCGTCATGCCGACGAGCAGCATGCGGACGCGGCTTGCCGACGGGTGGAGGAAAAAGGGAGTGGCTCTCGTCATGTCATCGCTCCAGATTCGTCCCGGGATCGGGGAATGAGCAGATGGTGACGAGCGGGCGATGCGCGAGCTTGGCCCGGGGGTAAAGATCTGTGAATGGTGCGCGCCCTTCGACGAGGGGCGCCCGGCGGCTCAGCCGTCGCGCAAGCCTTCGTGGATGCGACCGCTGCCGGGTCGCTGCAGCTCGTCGCGCAACTCGGCCGGCAGCGTGTCGAACGGCTGCTCGCTGACGCCGATCCCGAGTTCCGGCCGGAACATCGACGCGGCCCCCTTCGGCTTGGCCTGCACGCGCAGCGCCGGCCGCTCGCTCGGCAGCGTGGAGCGAGCGCGCGGCACTTCGATCGGTGCCGCCGAAGCCGCGGCCGGCGGCAGCGGCTCGGCCGCCCGACGGCGCTTCGGGCTCATGCGGGCGGCCAGCGCCGACAGGTCCGAGAGCCGGATCGGGCGCGTGAAAAAAAAGACCAGCCACTGCCAGGGCCGAGATGCCATCGCCGCTTCTCCCTCCGATTGCCGGCGTCGCCGGCTGTCGCTGCCTGCCAGCCTCGCGGCGAGCGGCGCGCTCGATGGGCGGTTCTACTTCCTTTCGGCTCCCCGCGACAGTCCCTGACGCAGGGGGTCGCGCTCGGGGTGTCGCTGCCTTGCCGGGAACGCCGGCGCTCGACGCAACATCCAATGGACGAAAGCAAGCCATGAACAATGCCTCCGCAAGATCCGTCGACGACCGAGATCCGAACGCCAGCGACGCCGAACTCGCGGCCCGTGCCGGAGCCGGCGACGTCGCCGCCTTCGAGACGATCATGCGACGGCATAACCGTCTCCTCTTTCGGACCGCGCGCAGCGTCCTGCGCAACGACGACGACACCGAGGATGCGCTGCAGGAGGCGTATCTGCGCGCCTGGCACGCGTTCGGCGCGTTTCGCGCGGAGTCGAAGGTCTCGACCTGGCTCGTGCGCATCGTTCTGAACGAGGCGCTCGGCCGGCTGCGCCGTCGCGGAGCGCAGGTGATCCCGATGGACGCGGCCGTGGGTGCCGATTCGCAAAGCGACGTGACCGCCATGGAAGACGATCCCGATCTCGAACCGGAACGAAGCGCCATGCGCGCGGAGCTGCGCGCGCTGATGGAAAAGCGGATCGACACGCTGCCCGACGTCTTTCGCACCGTCTTCATGCTGCGCGCGGTCGAGGAGCTGAGCGTCGAGGAGACGGCTGCAGCGCTCGATATTCCGCAAGCCACGGTGCGCACGCGCTTCTTTCGCGCCCGCAGCCTGCTTCGCGAAGGCCTGTCGCGCGATGTCGACTTCGCGATCGGCGACGCGTTCGCGTTCGCCGGCGAGCGCTGCGATCGCATCGTGGCTCGCGTGCTGGCCCGTGTGCGCGAAGACCGGGACGATTCCCGGCCATGACTTCACCCAAGGAGAAAACGATGTCGTTTCTGAAGATGTCCTCGCCCATCGTGGCGCGCCGAGTGTTTCTGGGCCGGTCCGGCGGCCTCGTCCTTTCCGGAACCGCGATCGCCCTGCTGGCCGGCCGGCCGGCGCTCGCGGCGACCGCGGGCTCGGGAGACCCGAAGGACGTGCAGATCCTCAACACGGCGCTAGGTGCCGAGCTCGAGGCCATCGCCGCCTACCAGCTGGGCGCCGAAAGCAAGCTCCTGCAAAAGCCGGTGCTCGATCTCGCGCTGACCTTCCAAGGCCACCACAAGGCACACGCCGACATGCTCCGCAGCACGATCGAGAAGCTCGGCGGCAAGGCGGTCGCGGCCAAGACCGACTACCACTTCCCGGCCGACCAGCTGAAGTCGCAGGCCGACGTGCTGCGCTTCGCCGCCAAGCTCGAGCAGGGGGCCGTCAGCGCCTACCTCGGCGCGGTGCCGCTGTTCGCCAATCGCGACCTGTCGAAAGCGGCCGCGAGCATCCTCGGCGACGAGGCGATGCACTGGGCGGTGCTGCGCAACGCGCTCGGCGAAGCGCCGGTGCCTTCGGCGTTCATGGCATGACGCTGCGCCGGCTGCTGGCAGTCGGCGCGCTCGCCATCTGCGTCGCCGGGCCCGCGGTCGCAGCGCCCGACGCCGTGCGGGGCGAGCAGATCTACGTGCGTTGCGAGGCCTGCCACGCCCTTGCCTACGACCGGGTCGGGCCGCGTCATTGCGGCCTGTTCGGGCGCCGGGCCGGCAGCGTGCCCGGCTTCGCCTACTCGAAGGCGATGAAGGACTCGGGCATCGTCTGGAACGACAAGACCCTCGACCGCTTTCTCGCCAGTCCGCTGAAGATGGTTCCCGGCACGGCGATGACCTACGACGGCGTGCCCGACGCAAAGGATCGCGCCGACCTCCTGGCCTACCTCAAGGGCGTCGACAAGACGCCGGAGTGCAGGACGCGTCCGGGCTAGCAGGCGACGTCCGGGCGCGGTCGGACTGCTCGGCCAGCCGACTCTCGACAGGCCTCCGGGTCTCGGCTCGTCACTCGTCCACCTTGATCGTCAGATCGGGATCGAACCTGGCGTTCTCGTTGACGCCGCCCGTCGCATAGCCGCGCGGGTTGCAGACGACGCGCGTGCCATTCACCCGATAGTCGAAGCTGTCGTGGGTGTGGCCGTGAATCCAGACCTCGACACGCGACCCGCCGAGCAGGCGCTCGGCGTCGGACACGAAGCACGCGTTGAGGAGGGAGTGAGCGAAACGCGGGTGAACGCTTTGCCGCGATGGCGCGTGGTGGGTGATCACCACCGTCGGTCCATCGTGCGGCGTGTCGAGTTTCGCGTCGAGCCAGCTCGCGCCCTTTGCGAACAGCGCCGCGGAATCGCCCGGCGAGAACACGGCCTCGGTCGCGTCGGCGAGCCGGATCCGGCTGAAGTCGCGCATCAGGCTTTGGCCCGCGGCCATGGCCGCCGCCTTGTTCTCGCCTTCGCCGAACAGCTCGAAGTCGGTCCACAAGGTCGAGCCGAGGAAACGCACCCGGCCGATGGCCGCCTCGGCGTTGTCGAGGACGCGAACGCAGGTGCCGGCCGACAGCCGCTGCAGCTCGGCGGCGGCGCCGTCTAGGCTGCCGCCGTAGAACTCGTGGTTGCCGGGAACGTAGAGCACGGGCTTGCCGAAATGCCGGGCCCATTCGACCGCCTCGCGCGGGCGGGCAATGTCTCCGGCGAGGACGACGACGTCGGCGTCGTTGACGGGCCGGCCGAAGCCACACACGTTGAGATGAAGGTCCGAGAGAACGTTGAGCTTCATCGAACGAACAGTTTTCTGCGCGACAGGTGGCGCGCCGACTATACATCATCACGTGATACAATCTCCCCGAAGGTCACGTTGATGTCGTCGCGCAAACTTTCCAAGGCCGACTTTCAGACCCTTGCCGGCTTTCGCTACGAGTTGCGCCGTTTCCTTCGTTTCAGCGAAGAGGTGACGCACCGCAACGGGGTCACGCCGCTCCAGTACGCGCTGATGCTTCAGATCCGCGGCTATCCCGGTCGCGAATGGGCCACCGTGGCGGAGCTCGCGGAGCGGCTGCAGGCCAAGCACCATGGCGTGGTGTCGCTCGTGTCCCGCTGCGAGGCCTTGGGCTGGGTGGAGCGCGTCGCCAGCCGCGGCGACAGGCGCTGCGTCGAAGTCCACCTCACCGCACTCGGCGACGAGCGGCTCGAGCAGCTCGCCCGCCTGCATCGCGACGAACTGCAGTCGATCCGGGACGGCTTCTCGGTGCACGGCCTGGGGAGCACCGAAGAGCATCGACACGCTGGAGAGAAGTCTTGAATGCCCCTCCCCTTTGCATGCCGGTCAACTCGCGCCTTTTCGAGTCGATCGTCGCGCATGTTCCCGATGCCGTCGTCTTCACCGACCGCGAGGGCGTGATCCGGCTATGGAACCGCGGCGCCGAGGTGCTGTTCGGATTCGCGGCCGAAGACGTCATCGGCAGCAGCCTGGACGTCATCATTCCGGAGCGATTTCGCCAGGCGCACTGGGAGGGCTTTCGCCGGGCGGTCGCCAGCGGCTGCACCCGGCACGGCGACTGCGTGCGAACCACCCGCGCGGTCCACCGGTTCGGGCACAAGCTGTACGTGGAACTGAGCTTCGGCCTGGTCAGGGACAGTGGCGGCTCGGTGATCGGCTCGGTCGCCATGGGCCGCGACTGCAGCAGCCGTCACCTGGCCGACAAGGCAATGCGCGAGCGCATCGCCGAACTCGAGCGGGAGGTGTCGTGAACATCAGTCTGGCCGGCCGGCTGGCGCCGAGCGCCTGTTTCGAGGTTCCGCTGGACATGCTCGCGGCCTGCTACCTTCGCATCGCGCAGCAGTGCTCGACGCTGCGCCGGCTCGTCCCCCACCTCGCCGTACATGGCGCCGACACCCAGGCCCGCGAGGCCGCGGCAAGCGTGATCCGCTATTTCGAGACGGCCGCGAAGGACCATCACGCCGACGAGGAGAACGATCTCTTTCCCGTCCTCATCGAGTCGATGGCCGGCTCCGACGCGGTCTGCCTGCGCGACATGACGAGCGCCCTTGCCGCAGAGCATCTCGAGCTCGAGGCGCGCTGGCGGCATCTGCGCGCAGTGCTCGAGCGGATCGTCGCCAGCACGAGCGACACGCTCGACGCCGCCGAGGTCGAGGCCTTCGCCGGGTCGTACGAGCGTCACATCGAACGCGAGAAGCGCGAGCTCCTGCCGATGGCCGCGCGCCTGCTGACGGAGGACGAGCTCGCCCGGATCGGCCGCGCGATGCGCAATCGACGCGGGATCGCAGCCGTGTCATGAGACCGCGCGTGCCCCGCCCCGCAACGCGGCCGGCCCGGCCGGGAGCGCCCGACGAAGCCGGCTGCGCCGTGCTGACGGTGGGCCATTCGACGCGGCCGATCGAGGAGTTCCTGGAGATGCTGGTGGGCCATGGCGTCACGCAGCTCGTCGACGTGCGCACCGTGCCACGCTCGCGTCACAACCCGCAGTTCGGCCAGGAGATGCTGCCCGCTTCACTGGCCGGCGTCGACATCGGCTACGTCCATGCGCCCGGCCTCGGCGGCTTTCGCCACGCCGCCGCCGATTCGCCCAATGCGGGCTGGCGCAACCTGTCGTTTCGCGGCTATGCCGATTACATGCAGACCGCCGATTTCAAGGCCGACCTCGCGGGGCTGATCGAGCTTGCCCGCATCAGCCGGGTGGCCCTGATGTGCGCCGAGGCGGTGCCCTGGCGCTGCCATCGCTCGCTGATCGCCGACGCGCTGCTGGTGCATGGCATCCCGAGCTGCGAGATCGCCAGCCCGGCGAGGCTGCAGGCCCATCGGCTGACACCGTTTGCCCGGGTATCCGGGCTCGAGCTCAGCTATCCCGCCGAGCTCGTCCATGCGCCCGCGAAGGCGGCGACGCCAAGCGACCAGGAGGAGCATCCATGAAAGCGAGCGACCTGATGACCACCCAGGTGGTCTCGGTCGGCCCCGAGGCAGGCATCGACGAGATCCTCGCGATCCTTCTCGAGCGACGGATCAGCGGCGTGCCCGTCGTCGACGCCGGCCGGGTGGTCGGCTCGGTCGGCGAATACGAGTTGCTGCATCGCCACGAGATCGGCACCCAGGAGCCGTCCGCTCCGGCGAACTGGTGGCGCCGCCTCACGCGGGTGGGCAGCCCCTCGGCAGCCTACGTGAAGTCGCACGGCCGGCATGCCCGCGACGTCATGGACACGCGCGTCGTGTCGGTGACCGAGGACGCGCCCATCTCCGAGGTCGCCTCGATCTTCAATGCTCGCCATGTCCGGCGTGTTCCCGTCCTGCGCGGCGAGCAGCTCGTCGGCATCCTCACGCGTGCCGATCTCGTCAGGGCGCTGGCCGTGAGGAAGCAACCCGTGCCGGCCTCGGCCGAAGGCAACGACGAAGCGATCCGCGTCCGCCTCCTTCGCGAGCTGGAGGGCCAGCCGTGGTGGCAGCCGCAGGCGTCGGCGGTCTTCGTCAGCAAGGGCGTCGTCAAGTACGTCGGCCTGTGCGAGAGCGACGACGAGCGCCGCGCCGCACGCGTCATGGCCGAGAACATCCCGGGCGTTCGCGGTGTCTCCGACATGCGGCAGCGAGCTGCCGACGGCGAGTCGATGATCTGACGGGTGCCGCGTCCGCGTGCCGCCGATGGCGCGTCCTGCGCGCGATCAGGCCGGGTCGCGTCGTGCCGCGAAGAACTCGCCCGGCGACGCGTCGAACAGCTTGCGGAACGCCGCGATGAAGGCCGAGAGAGACTCGTAGCCGCAGTCGAGGGCGACGTCGGTCACCCGCGCGCCGCGCTCGAGCGCCGGCAGTGCGGCCAGCAGCCGCATCCGCTGCAGCCAGGCGCGAAAGGTCAGGCCCGTCTCGCGCAGGAACAGGCGGCTGAGCGTCTTTTCGGAAACGCCCCGACGCTCGCTCAGGGGCCGAAGCGAAGCCTTGCGCGAGGGATGCGCCTGGGCGCTGCGGCAGAGCTGACGCAGATCGGCGTCCGAGGGAAGCGGCAGCATCAGGTCGGCCTCGGGCGCAGCCGCGATCCGGTCGAGCAGCACCGCGGCGAGCCGGCCGTCGGCGCCGTCGACCGCGTATCGGACCGGCACGAGGCTGAAGGCATCGATGAGCTCGCGCAGCAGCGGACTGACGACCAGGACGCGACAGCCGCTGCCTTGCCGATGTCCGGTGTCCGAATCGATGTACAGGCTGCGGATGCTGGTCCCGGCGCGACACCGGACCTGGTGGGCAGTCCCTTGCGGAATCCAGATGGCTCGCTGCGGCGGCGCGACATACCGGCCGCGATCGGTGCTCACCTCGAGCACACCCTGGGCCGCGTAGGCCAGCTGCACCCACGGATGCCGGTGACGGTAGCCGAGCATGCGGTTCGGCAGTGCCTCGACGTGGCCGTAGAGCGGACGTGGCAGCGCATGCAGGTCCGACAGACCGGCCGGAAGCTGAGCCTCCTGTCCTTTGCTCGACACTGTGTGGCCCGATGGCGTTAGTCGCAAAACTGCCTGCACGCTAGTCTCGCCCGGTCCTCGATCTTCCGGGCGCGCCCAGTGAAATATCTCAGACTCCTCTTCGACGATTTCACCCTAGCCCTGATCGCCGTGGTCGCCGCCGCCACGTGGTGGCCGTGCGAGGGGAACGGCGCCGAGTTCTTCGCGTGGCTGACGCGGATCGCCATCGGCCTGCTCTTCTTTCTGCACGGGGCCAAGCTGTCGAGCGCGGCGCTCCGGTCGGGGGCCGGCCACTGGCGGCTGCACCTCGTCGTCTTCCTGTGCACGTTCGCGATGTTCCCGGCACTCGGGCTGGCCCTGCGGCCGCTCGCCGCGCCCCTGCTCGGCGAACCGCTCTACCTGGGCGTGCTGTTCCTGTGCGCGCTGCCGGCCACCGTCCAGTCGGCCATCGCGTTCACCTCGATCGCGCGCGGCAACGTGCCTGCCGCCATCTGCAGCGCGGCAGCCTCCAGTCTCCTCGGCATCTTCATCACGCCGCTGCTGGTGATGCTCCTGATGAGCGTCGACGGTGTCGGCGTCCACCTCGATGCGATCGGCAAGATCGCCCTGCAGCTTTTCGTCCCCTTCGCCGCCGGCCAGCTCGCGCGGCGCTGGATCGGCGAGTGGGTCAACCGCAACCGCAGCTGGCTCAACCGGGTCGATCAGGCGTCGATCCTGCTCGTCGTCTACACGGCCTTCAGCGACGCCGTCGTCCAGGGCATCTGGCGCTCGGTGCCGCCTTCGCGCCTGATCGCGCTGGCCTTCTTCTGCTGCCTGCTGCTCGCCATCGTGCTCTGGGCCACGCGCACGCTGGCGCTGCGTCTGGGCTTCGGCATCGAGGATCGGATCACGATTCTCTTTGCCGGCTCGAAGAAGAGCATGGCGACCGGCGTGCCGATGGCCCAGGTGATGTTCGCCGGGAGCGCGGTGGGAGTCTTCATCCTGCCGCTGATGATGTTCCATCAGATCCAGCTGATGGTGTGCGCCGTCCTCGCGCAGCGGCTGGCCCGACGCGGCGAGGAAGCGGCGCCGGCCGTCGCCATACTCCCGGTGGCGTGATCGCCGGCGGGCTCGTGCGATGCGGCCGCGCCGACCGGCTGCGCTCGCGTTCGCCTAGATGCCCTTGCGCGCATTGCCGACATCGTTGCGGCTGTGCACCGCTGCCTCTAGGATCGTGCGCTCGTGATCGGAGATCCTTTTGGACGCATTGCTGCTGTCGCGAGTTCAGTTCGCCTGGGTGATCGCGCTGCACATCCTGCTGCCGGCCTTCACGGTCGGGCTGGCGTGCTACATCGCGACGCTCGAGACGCTCTGGTGGCTGAAGAAGGACGACGTCTACCGTCGCCTGTCCGCGTTCTGGATCAAGATCTTCGCCGTCTCGTTCGGCATGGGCGTCGTCTCGGGCATCGTCATGCCGTTCCAGTTCGGCACGAACTGGAGCCGCTACGTCGATGCCACCTCGAATGTCGTCGGCGGGCTCATGGCCTACGAGGTCCTCACCGCCTTCTTCCTCGAGTCGGCGTTCCTCGGCGTGCTGCTGTTCGGCCGCAAGCTCGTGCCGCAATGGGTGCACGTGTTCTCCGCGCTGATGGTGGCGCTCGGCACCCTTCTGTCGTCCTTCTGGATCCTCGCCGTCAACAGCTGGATGCAGACCCCCGCGGGGCATGAGCAGGTCAATGGCCGGTTCTTCCCGGTCGACATGTTCGCCGTGATCTTCTCGCCGTCGTTTCCCTACCGGCTCACCCACACCGTGATCGCCTTCGTCGTCACGACGGCCTTCGTCGTCCTCGGCGTCGGCGCGATGTACCTGCGCCAGCAGCGCCATCCGAGCGAGAGCAAGGTGATGGTGAAGATGTCGCTCTTCTTCCTCACCGTGATGGTGCCGCTGCAGATCCTGGTCGGCGACCTGCACGGCATCAACACGCTCGAGCACCAGCCCGCCAAGCTGGCGGCGATGGAGGGGCTCTGGGACACCGGACGAGGCATCCCCGCGTCGCTGTTCGCGATACCCGACGCGCAGGCGGAAACGAATCATTTCGAGATCGCGATCCCCAAGCTCGGCAGCCTCTACCTCACGCACGACTGGAACGGCGAGGTGAAGGGGCTGAAGGCGTTTGCGCGCGAAGACCGGCCACCGGTGGCGATCGTCTATTTCGCCTTCCGCATCATGGTCGGGATCGGCGTGCTGATGCTCCTGATCGTGGCGAGCGGCTGGTGGCTGAAGGCGCGCGGGCGCCTCTTCACGTCGCCCGGCTTCCTGCGCGCGGCGCAGTACGCGTCGCCGATCGGCTTCTGCGCCGTGATCGCGGGCTGGACGGTGACCGAGGTCGGCCGACAGCCCTGGGTCGTCTACGGCCTGATGCGAACGCGGGACGCCGTCTCGCCGTCGCTGGCCGCCGGCGACGTCGCGCTCTCGCTGGCCCTCTACGTGCTCGCCTACATCGTCATCTTCGGCGGCGGCTTCGTCCTTCTTCGTCGCCTGGTGCGACGCGGCCCGCCCGCGGCGCAGGTGGCCGAGGGACACGAAGGCTCGCAAGCGCGCGCGGCGCGGCCGCTCTCCGCGGCCGGGGAATCGCGCGCGGCCGGCCGCCCCCTGGGAGCCGCCGATGGCACTTGACCTCGTTCCGCTGTGGACGGCCATCCTCGCGCTGGCGGTCTTCATGTACGTGCTGCTCGACGGCTTCGATCTCGGCGTCGGCATGCTGTTCGCGTTTCGCCGCAACGATGCCGATCGCGATCTCATGATCACCTCGGTCGCTCCGGTGTGGGATTTCAACGAGACCTGGCTCGTCCTCGGCGGCGGTGGCCTGCTGGCCATCTTCCCGCTCGCGTTCGCCGTGCTGATGCCCGCGCTCTACTTCCCCATCCTGGTCATGCTGCTCGGCCTCGTGTTTCGGGGCGTCGCGTTCGAGTTCCGCGAGGTGGAGGGGGCACGCCGGGGCATCTGGGACCGCGGTCTCGTCTGGGGCTCGCTGGCCGCGACCTTCGCGCAGGGCGTGATCCTCGGCAACTTCATCCAGGGATTTCCGGTGGTCGGCCGCCAGTTCATGGGGTCGAGCTGGGACTGGATCTCCCCCTTCCCGCTTCTCACCGGCGTCGGCCTCGTGTTCGGCTACTCCCTGCAGGGGGCGACGTGGCTCGTGCTGAAGACCGAAGGCGAGCTGCAGGCGTGGGCGCGGACGATGGCGCAGCGCTGCCTGTGGGGCGTGCTCGCCTTCATCGGCCTGATGAGCGTGTGGACGCCGCTCGCGAACGCCCGCATCGCCGAGCGCTGGTTCACGCTGCCGAACCTCTTCTATTTCCTGCCCGTGCCGGTGCTCACGCTCGTGCTCGCGTTCGTCCTGTTCCGCAGCCTGAAGCAGGACCGCGACGCGTTGCCGTTCCTGTGCTCGTTCGGCCTCTTCTTCCTCTCCTTCACCGGCCTCGTGATCAGCTTGTGGCCCTACATCGTGCCGCCCTCGATCACGCTCGCCCAGGCCGCCGTCGAGCCGAAGGCCCAGGCCTTCCTGATGATCGGAACCCTGTTCCTGCTGCCGGTCATCCTGACCTACGTGGCCTGGTCGTACTGGGTGTTTCGCGGCAAGGTGAAGGCCGGGCACGGCGGCTATCACGCGGCGTGACACCGGCGAGGCCGCCGGGGACTGGTCTTCGAGCTACAGCCGACGGCCGATCTCGAACACGTTCTCGTTTGCACGCCTCCCGCGAAGCTCGGATCATGAATGCCGACGTCAGAGGGTCTGCGCCGGCGGCGCCGCCCCGCCTGTGAATTCCGACCCCATCAGGGTCTGCTCTGCATAGCCGCGATTCACGTCGAGGCCGGTGATCCGCCAGTCGTGTGCGGGTACCGGGATTGGATGGACCACGCGCTCGAAGGAACGCATCGGCCACGTCACGCCGAAACGACGTTCGTGGTCGAACGTATCGACCTCGGCCACCGCGCCCTGGGTGTTGGCGAAGCCCTCGAGCGTGAAACGGATCCGCCGCGCGATGCGATCGCTGCGGTCGATGCACAGGGCGATGCGATCGAGCGAGACACGGCCCAGCCCCGGCGACAACCACACTTCGATGACGTCGCACAGTCGGCCGTCGACTCGCTCGGTGCCCTTGGACCGCATCGGCAGGTTGCGGTCTGCGAGCCACAGCGGGCCGAGAAGGAAAAGGCCATAACCTTCGGCGACGAGGGCCGCGGCCTGAAGCGCGGCTGGGTCCGTGCTTCGCACGCCGTTGAACCAGACCGCCACCTCGCCCAGGTCGTCGGAGCCGGCGCCGCCACGCCGCCACCAGACCTGCTTTCGGCCGCCCGCCCCCGTATAGGCCTGCCCGGATACGCCTGCTTTCGGCATCAGGCGTTCCTGCGAGCTGCCGCGAAAGGCAGTGTCGGTCACCTCGGGCTGGATGCCCCCGATCAGTGGACGCCACTTCCCCGTGTATGACACGTTGATGTCGTCGAGTTGGCGATAGGCCAGCAGCCCATGCGCTTCGGCACTCTCGCGCAGGGTTCGCACCGCATTCGCATCGACCGGCGGCGCGGGCACGAGCGGCAGCGGCGTGGTGCAGCCGGCGAGCCAGGGCAGCGCGAGGGCGCCGAGCACCGAGCGGCGGCTGACGAGAAGTGTTTGCACAGTGGGTTCCGGGTGGTTGAGAGTGATTGGAGAGAGGTCATTTCACGAGGGGTCGCACGGTCGTGAACCCGCCGTCCACCGCGATCACCTGTCCGGTGATGCGTTCGGCGTTGTCGGAGAGCAGCCAGACCATGGCGTCGGCAACCTGTGTGGCCGTCTGGACGCCACCCAACGGGTACTGCCGGCCGGCGCCCTCCCGAGAGGAATCGAGTCGAAGCATGCCGGCGGTCATGGGCGTGTCGGTCATGCCGGGCGCGACGACGTTGACCCGCAAGCCGAGCGGCGCATATGTCGCGGCGGCACTTCTGGCAAGGGCCTCGATGCCGCCCTTGGCCGCGGCGATGGCCTCGTGGCTGGCCACGCCGATGCGCGCCACCACGCTGGATACGAGCACCGCTGACCCGCGCAATCCGGCCCCGCGCATCGCCGCGATCCAAGCCTGGAGCACGTACACCGCGCTGTCGAGATTCACGCTCATCACCTCGCGATACTGGGCCGCGCTCGTCCGGTGCAGCGGCGCGATCAGCGTGCTGCCGACGCAATGCGCGAGGATCGTCGGCGCGCTGCCAAGCTTTTCGATGCTTGCGGCGATGGCGTGAGCCGCGCCCTCCACAGTCGTGGTGTCGGCCGCAATGTGCGCGTCGGCTTCGACATCGGCGAGCGCCGGGGCATTGCGCCCCACTGCGGCCACGCGGTGGCCCGATGCACGAAGACGCGCCGTCACCTCTCGCCCGATGCCGCCGCGCGCACCCGTGACGAGGGCGATTCGTGCCGGTGCGGTCACGCGTTCTGCCCCTCGTGCAACGGCCGATTCCTGCGGCATGCGTCAGAGCAGAACTTGACCTCGTCCCAGCTTCGGGACCAGCGTTTGCGCCAGGTCATGGCGCGGCCGCACGCCGCGCACGGCTTACTCTGCAACGACTGCTTGTTGCCTTTGAAGGATTCAGCCCCATGCCGAGTGGCCAAGGCCCTCTCCTGCTGAATGTCACGCCTTCTTGGCCCAGGCGCTGCACCAGCCCTTTGCCGAGACCTGCTTGCCGGCGAACAACGGGCAGTTGCCCGCTGCATCACCCGCCTTGCCCTGATACAGCGCGCAGTTGCCGCAAACCTGTCCTGCCGCGTACTTCGGATACTTCTTGACGTCGGCCTTGGAGGCGTCGCTCACATAGCCGAGGGCGACGGCCTGCGGGTCCTTCTCGCTTACAGCGGCTTGGGCGAACACGCGCGAGGCCGCCACGGCGGCGCCGCTGGCGACGACGCGAATGACGAACGTGCGGCGGGGATGGCTGGAGACGCTCATGACGGGTGTCCTCTCCGGAGTGAAGTTCGATCCAGGGTGGCGTGCCCGCCCGTCGGTGACGAGAGGGCACGCGCCCGTGCCGGGGCTACTTGGGCATCAGCACCGAGTCGACCACGTGGATCACGCCGTTGTCCGCCACGATGTCGGCCGTGGTGACCTTCGCACCATTGACCGTGACGCCGCCAGCCGTGGCGACCGTCAGCTCGCCGCCTTGCACGGTCTTGACCATGCCCGGCTCGAGGTCCTTCGAGAGGATCTTGCCAGGCACGACGTGGTAGGTGAGCACCGAGGTCAGCTTGGCCTTGTCCTTGAGCAGCGCGTCGAGATCCGCCTTGGGAACCTTGGCGAATGCCTCGTCGGTGGGGGCGAATACGACGAACGGGCCCTTGCCCTTCAGGGTGTCGACCAGGCCGGCCGCTTTCAGAGCGGTGACCAGTGTCTTGAAATTGCCCGCGGCGACGGCGGTGTCGACGATGTCCTTGGCCTGAGCCGAGGCAGCAGCCAGCGCGATGGCGCCGACGATGAGAAGCTTCTTCATGGGATGTCCTTTGGAGAGTGAGGAGGGGTCAGGCGGGAATCAGTACCGAATCGATCACGTGGATGATTCCGTTGGTGCATTCGATGTCTGTCTTGACGACGTTCGCCGAGCCGTTGAGCTTGACGCCGTCCTTCGTGCTGACCGTCAATGCAGCGCCATTGACGGTCTTGGTGGACTTGCCGTCCATGCCCATGACATCGGAAGCCTTCACCAAACCGGGAACCACGTGATAAGTGAGGATCGAGGTGAGCTTCGGGATGTCTTTCAGGAGGCTCTCGACCGTGCCCTGGGGCAGCTTGGCGAAAGCTTCGTCGGTGGGGGCGAAGACAGTAAACGGACCGGCGCCCTTGAGGGTCTCGACGAGCTTGGCTGCGGTGAGCGCGGCGGCGAGCGTCTTGAAACTTCCGGCGGCGACTGCCGTGTCGATGATGTCGTGCATGGTTGCTTTCTGAGTGAGGGATGAGTTGGATTGCTGCTGAACGTGGTGGGGTCCGGAACGAAAGCGCGCAGGGAGGGCGGTGTTTGACTGCATGAGGCAGATCGTAGCGGGATTCAGCGACACGAAACGTTTCTGAGTCGCTATTAAGGTTATATGATGCGATAATAGCGTTTCAACTCCGTAACATGAGGCACCACAACCAATGACCAAGAGCAGCGGAGACGCCCTCGGCGAGCCAAGAGACACAGCCGATCCCAGCGCACGGGCGCAGTTGCGCAGCGGGACCGCCGCGCGACTGGCCGGTCTCTCGCCCTCCACGCTTCGCATCTGGGAGCATCGCTACGGCGTGGTCTCGCCGCCCAAGACGCCCTCGGGTCAGCGGGCCTATTCCATGCTCGACGTCCAGCGCCTGCGGCTGATCAGGCGGCTCACGCTCGAGGGCCACGCGATCGGAACCGTGGCAGGCCTTCCTCTTGACGACCTCGTGCGCCTGTCGTCAGGCAGCCGCGAGCCGTCATCGGGTGAGCAACGGGTGCTCGTCGTCGGCCGTTCGCTGGCGCAAAAGCTCCAGGGGCGTCTGCGGCCGGCGGTGGCTCTCGTGTTCGACGATCTCGATCACGCGGAAAAGGAAGTGTCGGGATGCGGTGTCATCGACGTGCTCGTCGTTCACATCGCCTCGCTCCACGCCTCGGCGACCGAGCGCGTCCTCGCGCTTCGAGCCGACTTGCCGGCGCCGACCGTCATCGTGATCTATTCGTTCGGCGCGGAGTTGGCCGTGGACGCACTTCGGGCCGCGGGCGTGACGCTTCGTCGGGAGCCGGTCACAGGCAAGGAACTGGCGCGGCTGATCGTCGCATCGGCGCCACGGCCGTTGCCGGCGCCCGAGTCGAGCGGTGTTCAGCCCGGCCCCAGGCTCTACAGCGATGCCGAGCTGGTCTCCTTGATGGAGGCGCCCTCCCGCGTCACCTGCGAATGCCCGCGGCATCTCGCCGAGATCGTGACGCTGCTGGTGGGCTTCGAGCGGTACAGCGCAGAGTGCCTCTCGCAAAACGAGGCCGACGCCGCGCTGCATCGACACCTCCAGGACGTTGCCAGCGGGGCACGAACGATGTTCGAGCAAGCGCTCGCGAGAGTGGTCGTCGATGAGGGGCTGGTGGTCTAGATTGCCGATCGTGGCCTGTCCTCATCTGCGACCGGCGGCAGCTGACGTCGACCTGAACGCCGACGAGTTCCGAGTCTGGATAACTCCTACCGCGTCGTTCGCGCAACGCGCGATGGAATACAAGACGCAATCCCAGACACGGGAGGGCCGGTGTCATCGGGTGCATCGAGCCCTATGAACCATCAAGCGATCATATGTATAGCGTTCTGGACAAATCTGGCGGGCGTGTCTACAATGCCGTACACATGCCCGCCGCATCCCGACTATCTTCTGCCTTGGATCGTCAGCTCCTCATTCAGCTCGGGGAGCGGCTCCGGCGCGCTCGTCAGGAGCAGGGGCTCACGACTGTCGGGCTGGCCGACCGTGCGGGTGTTTCACGTATGACTCTCAGCGCTGTTGAGGCCGGTGAGCCTGCGCCAACCATGGGAACGTACTTGCGCGTGATGTCGGCGCTAGGGGTTGCGGGCGACCTGGCATTGGTCGCGACCGGCGAACTCCGAGGCGACCCCGTTGATGCGGCGGAATCGAAAGTGCAGCTCGACGCCAGAAACGCACCACATGACATTCAGGACCTCCAGAGCCTGTTACTCCACGAAGAGGCCGTACGGCTGCTACGGCAACAACCGGAGTTGATCTCCAGCGCGTTGGAGATCCTCGAGAAATGGCGCGCGTCAGGAAGTGCAAACAGCCGACCCCTCCTGGATGAGTGGTCGGTCATATTGAACCGAAGAGATTGGCGTCGAATATTGGCACGAACACGCCGTTCGAAGGAGTTGCGTCAGGCATCGCCTTTGACGGTCCTCCTGCCTTCCGACGTGCGGGAACGGGTGCTGAAAGACGTCCGCGCACTCAAGGGCGGGGTGACCTTGGGTCACATGAGCACTGCATCCCGCCCTCGCAGGGCGTCTGCGAAGGGTGGCAAATGACTCGCGAAGAGCTCGAGCACCTTATCCGCGCTGCCGCAGACATCACCAATGAGTACGAGTTTGTGGTCGTAGGCAGCCAGTCCATCCTCGGGCCGATCCCGAACCCGCCCGCAGAGCTCACGATGTCGATGGAGGCCGACATCTACCCGATGAACGCCGAAGCAAAGGCCGACGAGATCGACGGAGCTCTGGGCGAAGGCTCTCACTTCCATGAGACCCATGGGTACTACGCACAAGGCGTCGACTCGACTACCGCGTGCTTGCCGCACGGTTGGAAGGAGCGATTGAGACGGATTCAAAGCCCCGCGACGAATGGGCGTGTTGGCTATTGCCTGGAGGTGATCGATCTCTTCATGGCGAAGACAGTAGCCAACCGAGAGAAGGACCGAGAGTTCAATATTGCATTGATGCGCCACGGGTACGTGTCACCCCAGGCAGCAATCGACATGGTCGCTTTCATGCCTGTGGAAGACGCAATGAAGAAGGCGATGCGTGCACGAATCCGGCGGTGGGCAAAGATCCTGGAAGAACGCGGCTACCGAACGCCGAGTTGAATCGGCTACGACGAATGCGCCGTCCGCCTCGGGTGCTTCGGCGTCACACCGGGCGCCTAGGCGGACTTCGCACCTTCTACGAAGGCCGCCCATTCATCAGGTGACGGCGCTTGTCGAAAAGATCGCCACGCCGGTAAGCCGCCTCGACTTCGTTGCCGACCGAGTGAGCGAGCGCCATCTCTGCCACTTCGCGCGCGACGTTGGGCCGCTCTGCGCACCAATCCCTGAACGTCGACCGGAAGCCGTGTGGAACGCAATCAGCGTTCATCCGTCGGCACACGGCGACCAACGCCATGTCTTAAAGCACACCGCTGCGCGGTGACTGAAAGATCACTTCGCTGTCGTCGACCCGCGGAGTCGATTCAAGCAGTGCTACCGCCGCCGGGCTCAGGGGCACTCGGTGCTCACGCCCGCTCTTCATCTTCTCCGCGGGCACGGTCTAGGTTCGCGATCCGAAGTCGATCTCTGGCCACGTCGCAAAGCGCACCTCGCCGGATCGCGCCGCCGTGAGGATGGCGAACTCGAGCGCGCGAGCCGCCGATCCCTCCTGCTTGCGCAGGGCGCTCATGAAAGTGCTCGCGTCGGAGACGGGTAGTGCAGCATGGTGCTTGGGCTTCGCCACCTTGTTTCGCGCCGGCAACTGCGTGTCGAGGTGGCCACGCCAGCGCGCAGGATTCAGACGTTCGCGCTCGGCACGCTTGTCGGCCCAGGCCAAGATCAGCTCGATCCGTCCGCGAATCCTTGACGCCGTTTCCGTCTTCGTGCGCCAGATCGGTTCGAGCACCTCGAGGACATGAGACATGCTGATGTCCCCGGCATCGAGTTGGCCGATCTTGGGGAGCGTTCCACTGCCAAGCGTGCTTGGCGTTCCTCCAGCCTGCCTCGTGCGCTGCGATGCCGAGATCGCGACGCCTCTCCCCGACAACCGTCCTGAGGATCCAAGCTCTCGTCGACGAGGGCGGACGCGCCATCATAAAAATCGAGATTGCAGCGTACGCA
>JBBSBZ010000030.1:0-20385 GCA_038250795.1 Burkholderiales bacterium
GCGACATCCTCATGCTCGCCGTCGTGACGAGCGTAATAGCCGCCCATGATCCCCTGCAGTTCGGGAAACTCGCCAACCATGTCGGTGAGCAGGTCGGCCTTGGCCAGCGTCGCGGCGCGCTCTGCGTGCGCCATGTCGGCGCCGATGTGCTCGGCGACCCATGCGGCGATCGCGCGCAGACGCTTCACACGCGCACCTTGCGAGCCGAGCTTGGCGTGATAAACCACCTTGTCGAGCCCCGGCACGCGCTCGTCGAGCCTGGTCTTGCGATCTTTGTCGAAGAAGAACTTCGCATCGGCCAGGCGCGGCCGGACGACGCGTTCGTTGCCCTCGACGATGCGCGACGGGTCGGCGGGCGAGACGTTGCTGACGACGAGGAAGCGGTTCGTCAGGCGACCTTGCGCATCGAGCAGCGGAAAGTACTTCTGGTTCGCCTTCATGGTGAGCACGAGGCATTCGGGCGGCACGTCGAGGAACTCGCGATCGAACTCACAGGTCAGCACGTTCGGCCGCTCGACCAGCGCGGTGACCTCGTCGAGCAGCGCATCGTCGTCGACCGGCACGAGCCCGGCGGCCGCGGCGGCGGCGTCGAGCTGGCGGCGGATCTCCTCGCGCCGCGCTTCGAAGCTCGCGATCACCGCGCCTTCGTCGCGCAGCTGCGCCGCGTAGCTCTCGGCCGAACGAATCTCGATCGGCGTGCGCGCGGCCTCGAAGCGATGACCGTGCGTCGTGCGACCGGCATCGAGACCGAGGGCGCGCACCGGCACGACCTCCTCGCCATGCAGCGCGACCAGGCCATGCGCGGGGCGCACGAAGCTCACGCTCGTCCAGCCGTCGGCGAGCTGGTACTGCATCGCCTTCGGGATCGGCAGCTGCGCCAGCGCGCCGTCGAGGGCGCGCTGCAGACCGGCGGCGAGCGTCGCGCCGTCGACGACGGCATCGAGGAAGAGCGTCTCGCTCTTGCCGTCGATGCGGCGCAGCAGCCGCGGCACCACACCCCCGTCGGCGCCGAGCGCGGCAAGCTTCTTGAGCAGGGCCGGCGTCGGCTCGCCCGAGGGCGCGAGGCCGACGGTGACCGGCATGAGCTTGTGCGAGACCGAGCGATCGGGCGCGCGAGCGGAGACGGCGTCGATCAGCACGGCGAGCCGGCGCGGCGTCGCGTAGGGCGTGACGGTCGCGCCGTCACGCAGCAGGGATTCGGCGCGCAGGCCGGCGGCGATGCCGTTGGCGAAGGCGGCGCCGAGCCGGGGCAGCGCCTTCGGCGGCAGCTCCTCGACGAAGAGCTCGACCAGGAGCGGCCGGGTCGCGTCGCTCGCCATCACGCCGGCTGCCGGGCGGCGCCCGTGCTCTTCTTCGCAGTCAGCTGGGCCACGACCTCGTCTGCCCACGCCTTCGGCGCCATCGGAAAGCCGAGCCGCGCGCGGCTGTCGAGATAGCTCTGGGCGACGCTCCTGGCGAGGTTGCGGATGCGGCCGATGTAGGCGGCGCGCTCGGTGACGCTGATCGCGCCGCGCGCATCGAGTAGGTTGAAGCTGTGCGCCGCCTTCAGCAGCTGCTCGTAGGCCGGCAGCGCGAGCGCATCGACCATCAGCGCCTGTGCCCGGCGCTCGTGCGCGGCGAAGGCCGTGAGCAGGAACTCGACGTCGCTCTTCTCGAAGTTGTAGGTGCTCTGCTCGACCTCGTTCTGGTGATAGACATCGCCGTACGTGAGGCCGTCGGTCCACTGCAGCTTGTAGACGTTGTCGACGCCCTGCAGGTACATCGCGAGCCGCTCGAGGCCGTAGGTGATCTCGCCGGTGATCGGCTTGCAGTCGATGCCGCCGACCTGCTGGAAGTAGGTGAACTGAGTCACCTCCATGCCGTTCAGCCAGACCTCCCAGCCGAGGCCCCAGGCGCCGAGCGTGGGGTTCTCCCAGTCGTCCTCGACGAAGCGGACATCGTTGGCCTTCAGGTCGAAGCCGAGCGCCGCGAGCGAGCCGAGGTAGAGGTCGAGGATGTCGGCGGGCGCGGGCTTGAGCACCACCTGGTACTGGTAGTAGTGCTGGAGCCGGTTCGGGTTCTCGCCGTAGCGGCCGTCCTTCGGCCGGCGGCTCGGCTGCACGTAGGCGGCCTTCCAGGGCTCAGGGCCGAGGGCACGCAGGAAGGTCGCCGTGTGGCTCGTGCCGGCGCCGACTTCCATGTCGTAGGGCTGGAGAAGCGCGCAGCCCTGCTCCGACCAGTACGACTGCAGGCGCAGGATGATTTGCTGGAACGAGAGCATCGCGTCGCTGCCCGGTCTCTTTTGGTCGAAGGCTCGGGCTGCGCTCGCAGCACCGGTGGTGCGGCGATTTTAGGGGCGCGCCCCGGCACGCCTGCGCCAGCGACCGGCGCCGAGCAGCGTCGCGACCCCGAGGAGCCAGAGCGGCCAGAGGTCGAAGCGGCCGGCCCACTGGGCGAATGGGGTCAGCCCGAGGCGGCCTTCGACCGTGCCTTCGAGCAGTCCGCGCGTGAAAGGCGGCAGCGCCTGGCGCACGACGCCGCGGTAGTCGATCACCGCGGTCGCGCCGGTGTTGGTCGCGCGGATCATCGGCCGCTGCAGCTCGAGCGTTCGCATGCGCGAGATGCGCAGGTGCTGCTCGATCGCGATCGTCTTGCCGAACCAGCCGATGTTGCTGATGTTGGCGAGGATCGTCGGCGCGGTCTCCTCCGGGACGAAGCGCGACGCGAGCTCCTCGCCGAACAGGTCCTCGTAGCAGATGTTGGGCGCGACCCGCTGGCGGCCGACGTCGAACGAAGGCGCCGTCTTCACGCCGCGGTTGAAGTCGCCGAGCGGGATGTTCATCATCGCCGTGAACCAGTGAAAGCCGGTCGGGATGAATTCGCCGAAGGGCACGAGGTGGTGCTTGTCGTAGCGGTAGTAGCCGTTCGGCAGCGCGCTCGCCGCCTGCGACAGGCCGATCGCCGAGTTGGTGTAGCCCGCCTCGTCGTCGCCCATCGGGATGCCGACAAGGGCGGCGCGGCCCGGGGCGCGAAAGCGGTCGAGAAGCGCCTGCCAGTACGCCTTGTCGAGTTGCTGCGGCAGCACCGGGATCACCGTCTCGGGGCCGACGACGAGCTCGCCGCGCGCGGCCTCGAGCTGCGCCTTCGTGCCGGCGAGCGCTTCCGGGATCAGGCCCTGCTCGAATTTCTCCTGTTGCGGCACGTCGTTCTGCAGCAGCGAGACGGTGATCGCACCGCTCGGCGACGTGAAGTCGATGCGGCCGAGCAGCGCGCTCGCCACCATCACGAGGACCAGCGCGGCACCCGGCGCGATCCACGCGCGCGCCACGCGCAGGTTCGACAGCCCGAACGCGGCGGCGAGGCCTGCGGCGACGGCGCCGATGCCGTACACGCCGATCCACGGCGCGAGACCGGCGAGCGGCGCGTCGACGTGAGCGTAGCCGCTGGCGACCCACGGAAAGCCGGTGAAGATCACGCCACGGGCGAGCTCGGCGAGCAGCCACGCAGACGCGAACAGCAGCACGCCGCGCCCGCGCGAGCCGACGTGCCAGCGTGCGACCAGCGCCATCGCTGCGGCGAGATAGAGCGAGAGGAAGGCGGCGAGCGCGAGCACCGCGAGCACCGTCATCCAGGCCGGCAGGCCACCGTAGCGGTGCATGCTGATGTAGAGCCACCAGGTGCCGGCGCAGATCCAGGCGGTGCCGAAGGCCAGGCCGAGCGCTGCTGCCCGCCGCGGCGACGAGCGGACGACGAAGCCGGCGAGCACGGCGATCGCGATCATCTGAAGCGGCCAGAGGTCGCCCTCGACATAGGCCAGGGTCTGCGCCGCGCCGAGCGCGGCGACGAGGACGATCGCGGCGACCGTCCGGCCGCGCCTCATGCCGCGCTCAAGCGCCGTCGGAGCCGAGCGCCTCTTCGGCCGCGCGCGTCACCTTGAACCAGCGCACGGCACCGCCGCGGGCGAGCATCACCGAGAACACCAGGCCGCCGATCGTCACCGACTCGCCGCGCCGCGGCACGCGGCCCATCTCCTGGGCCACCAGGCCGCCGATGGTCTCGAACTCGTCGGTCGGCAGGACGACGTCGAAGGCCTCGTTGACCGCATCGAGCGTCGCGTCGCCGGCGACGCGCTGGCTGCCGTCGGCGAGCGTGTAGATGCTCGACTCGGCGTCGTTCTCGTCGAACTCGTCCTCGATCTCGCCGACGATCTCTTCGAGCACGTCCTCGATCGTGAGCAGCCCCGCCGTGTGGCCGAACTCGTCGATGACGATGGCGATGTGGTTGCGGTTGGTGCGGAAGTCGCGCAGCAGGTCGTTTAGGCCCTTCGACTCGGGCACGAAGAACGCCGGGCGCAGGAGCGTCCTCAGGCTGAGATCGGGCGAGCGCTGCAGCTTCAGCAGGTCCTTGGCCATCAGGATGCCGATGACGTTGTCGCGCTTCTCCTCGAACACCGGGAAGCGCGAGTGGCCGGCGCGGATGACGACGGCCAGGAGCTCGTCGTACGGCGCGTCGATGTCGAGCAGGTCCATGTGGCGGCTGGCGACCATGACGTCGCCGGCCGTCATGTCGGCCATCCGGATGACGCCCTCCAGCATCATCCGCGACTCGGGCTGGATCAGCTCCTTCTGCTCGGCGTCGGCGAGCGACTCGATGAGCTGGTGGCGCGAGTCGGGACGCTTCCCGACCCGGTCGAGAATCTTCTTGAGGAAGGTGCGCTTCTCCGCGGGCGAGGCGGCCTTGTCGGCGCCTCGCGAGGAGCGGGCGGCGGAATGATCGGACATCGAATTGGGACTCGGCCGGCGCGAGGCGGCCGCAGTAGGCAGCGGGGAAGCTTACCGCAACGAGCGAGCCGCCCCCTTGACAGGCCTGCTACCTTGAAAGGGGCGTCGCCCGGCCTCATGTGGCAACCTCGCGTCCGGGCGCGCCGGGCGGCGCGCGCGTCGAACCCACGACCACAGCACAAGGTGAACGCTCCATGAGCCTGATTCCCGCCACCATCCTCACGGGCTTCCTCGGCTCCGGCAAGACGACCCTCCTGAAGCGCGTGCTCACCGAGGCGCACGGCCAGAAGATCGCCGTCATCGAGAACGAGTTCGGCGAGGAGAACATCGACAGCGAGATCCTGGTCCAGGACGCGAAGGAGCAGATCATCCAGCTCAACAACGGCTGCGTCTGCTGCTCGATCCGCGAAGACCTGCGCACGACGCTGTCGGACCTGGCCGAGAAGAAGAGGAAGGGCGAGATCGACTTCGACCGCGTGGTGATCGAGACGACCGGCCTGGCCGACCCGGGCCCGGTGGCTCAGACCTTCTTCATGGACGACGAGATCGCCGAGCAGTACCTGCTCGACTCGATCCTGACGCTGGTCGACGCCAAGCACGGCGACCAGCAGCTCGACGATCGCCAGGAAGCGCGCCGTCAGGTGGGCTTTGCCGACCAGATCTTCATCAGCAAGACCGACCTGGTCGACGGCCAGACCGTCGAGGCGCTGATCCACCGGATCAAGCACATGAACCCGCGCGCGCCGCAGACGCGGGTCAACTTCGGCGAGGTGCCGATCAAGGACGTGTTCGACCTGAAGGGCTTCAACCTCAACGCCAAGCTCGACATCGACCCCGATTTCCTGAAGGCCGAGGAGCACGGCGGTCACGACCACGACCCCGGACACGACGACCACGATCACGAGCACGGCGAGCACTGCGACCACCCGCACCACCACGTCCACGACGACGACGTGAAATCCTTCGTGTTCAAGGCCGACAAGCCCTTCGACGCCGGCAAGCTCGAGGATTTCCTCGGCGCGATCGTCCAGGTCTACGGGCCGAAGATGCTGCGCTACAAGGGCGTGCTGAGCATGAAGGGCTCCGACCGCAAGGTGATTTTCCAGGGCGTGCACCAGCTGATGGGCAGCGACCTGGGGCCCAAGTGGGCCGCCGGCGAGAAGAAGGGCAGCAAGATGGTCTTCATCGGCATCGACCTGCCCAAGGACATCCTCAAGCAGGGGCTGGAGCAGTGCCTGGTGTGAGAAAGAAAGCCGTTTCGGTGCTTGTTCCGAAGTCGGCGCGCGGTTAGCCGGCCCGCCACTACAATCCGCGGCGCCAAAACGGCTGCGCCCTCGCCTTCGCGGCAGAGGCCGGCCGCGCGGCCGTTCGAGGAGAACCCCGTGAGCAAACCAGCCGTCAAGAAAGCACCCGCCAAGGCCGCATCGGCGACCCGGCGTTCGAGCGCGCCGGCGAAGAAGGTGGCCCGCGGCACGGCGCCTGCTCCTCGGAAGGGAAAGGCCGCGCCCTCGGCGCCCGCCCGAAAGCCCGGCCCGGCCAAGAAGGTCGCCTCCAAGAAGTCCCCCGCGGCGAAGCCGGCGGTCCCCAAGAAGTCCCCGGCGTCCAAGAAGTCCCCGGTTTCCAAGAAAGCATCAGTGCCCTCCAAATCAGCCGCGGTTGCCGCGAAGAACGCTCCGGCGCCCAAGACCGCCCCGTCCAAGAAGGCCGCGCCCGTCAAGGCGGCTCCCGCCAAGGTTGTCACACCGGCAAAGAAGGCTGCGCTCGCGCCGGTCAAGTCCGCAGCGAAGGCCGCCACGCCGAAGCCGGCCCCGGCGGCCGTCGCAGTGGCCAAGGTCGCCGTTCCGGTGCCGACCCTGGTTCCGGGCGCGCCCCTTGCAATGCCGAATGGCTTCGTGCCGCGCAAGCCCGGGCGCGGCACCCCCAAGTACTTCGTCGCACCCGTGCAGGCCCCGCTGCCCCCGCCGACCTCGCGTTTCGCCGATCGGTTCGCACCGCCCCGGCCACCGACCCGCCAGATGAACAAGGTGGAGAACGACATGCCCCGGCAGGCGCACAAGGCCGATCCGAAGCTGGCCAACGCCTGGAAGAGCAAGGCCGGGCGAGACCTGAGTGACGACGAGCTGATGGCCATGCCGGAGGCCGAGTACATGAACGAGAAGCAGCTCGAGTTCTTCCGGATGAAGCTGCAGGCCCTGAAGGACGACCTGCTCAGCAACGCCGGCGAGACGACCGAGCACCTGCGCGAGGACACCTCGATCGTTCCCGATCCCGCCGACCGGGCGACGATCGAGGAGGAGCACGCCCTCGAGTTGCGCACGCGCGACCGCGAGAGAAAGCTCCTCAAGAAGATCTCCCAGTCGCTTACCCGCCTGGAATCCGGCGAGTACGGTTTCTGTGACGAAACCGGCGAACCCATAGGCCTCGGGCGCTTGATTGCCCGGCCCACCGCTACACTGTCGCTCGAAGCGCAGCAGCGGCGGGAGCTGAAGCAAAAGATGTTCGGCGACTGAGCTGCGCGCCCGGGCCGACCGCCCGGGTCGCCCGGCAGCGGGCGGTGGTGGCGCCTCCGCTCAGGACCTCTCGATGGCGGAATCCAAAGACACGACGAGCTTCTTTCGCAAGGTGGTCAAGTTCGTGGCCAACCCGGCGACGGAATGGGCCGAGCTCGACGCGCCCAGCGAGGAATCGCGCGAGAGCGAGTACGCCAAGGGCGAGCTCAAGGCGATGATCGAGAGGAAGCGCCGCAACGACTTCGTGCGCAAGCGCGAGTTCGACATGCTGCGCAAGGTGCGCCGCGAAGGCCTCACCGGCGAGCAGCTCGCCGCGCTCGGCGGGTCTTCGCGCATCGACGATTCCCAGCCCCGGATCTCCGACCAGCCAGTGCGCCAGGACGCGGGCGTGAAGGCGAAGATCGACGAGATCGAGCAGCAGATGGTCGGCGACGGCTATGCCAGCACGCAGCGGCGCACGCCCGAGTTCTACAACGCCCCGACCCAGCCGGCCCCCCTGAACATGTCCGGGGGCCAGCCGATCGTGCCGCCGTCGCACGGCGGCCAGGTCAACGACCCCTCCGCCAAGGCGCCGGTCGCCGTGCCGATGCCGCCGCCCCAGGTGTCGCAGGCCGCGTCGGTCGCGCCGATCCACCTCGAGATGCCCCAGGCCGAGGATTTCGGCAAGGCCTTCACCGTCGCCGGCAGCACCGAGATGCCGCACGACCCCGATCTCGACGAGGCCGTGATCGCCTTCGCCAACGCCGATTTCGAGCAGTGCGAGCAGGCGCTCGCGGCACTCACCAGCCTCACCGGCGCGCGCGCCCAGCACGCCGAGACCTGGCTCGTGCTGTTCGACCTCTACCGCGCCACCGGGCAGCAGCACAAGTTCGAGAGCCTGGCGATGGACTACGCCCAGCAGTTCGGCTGGTCGGCGCCGCAGTGGTTCTCGATGCCCAAGCTTGTCGCCGAGGCGGCGAGCGAGGAGCGGCCGGCCAGCTCGCGCATCGAGGGCCAGGTGGGCTGGGTGTGCCCGAGCTACCTCGATGCCGACAGCGTCGCCAAGCTGGCGTCTCTCGCCCTGCAGATGCCGCTGCCCTGGGTCTTCGACTGGAGCGAACTCGAGACCATCGACGCCGAGGCCGCCGGCCGGCTCTCGGAAGTGTTCCGCAGCTGGATCCCGCAGGACCTCGACATGCGCTGGCTCTCGGGCGAGCGCCTCTTCACCGTCCTGCAGGAAGCCGCGCCCACCGGCATTCGCGACGCCGACCCCGCGTTCTGGCAGCTCCGCCTCGACGCCCTGCGCATGACCAATCGCCCGGACCAGTTCGACGAGGCGGCGATCGACTACTGCGTCACCTACGAGGTCTCGCCGCCTTCGTGGGAAGCGGCGCGCTGCGTGGTGCGCATCACGGGATCGAATCAGGGCACGACCCAGCCGCCGCTCTCGCTGGTGAGCGACGTCTCGACGAGCTTCGAAGAATCGCAGATCACCGACACGCCGAACGTGGTCGAGGTGGGCACGGTCGAGCTCTCGGGCCAGCTGATCGGCGACATCGGCGCCACCCTGGCCAAGATGGACGCCCAGCTCGGTGCGTCGAAGATCGTCAACGTTTCCTGCACCCGGCTGATCCGGGTCGACTTCATCGCCGCCGGCGACCTGCTCAACTGGGTCCTGGCACGCCGCAAAGAGAAGCGCACCGTCAACTTCGTCGACACCCACCGCATGGTCGCCCTCTTCTTCGGCGCCATGGGCATCAACGAGCACGCCAACGTCAAGGTGCGAACGATCTAGCGGTCGCGCCGCCCTCGACTTGAATCGCCGCCGAGCCGGCACAATCTGCGCCGGATGGACTCCTATCACGGCACGACGATCGTCAGCGTCCGGCGCGGCAGCACGGTGGCGCTCGGCGGCGACGGCCAGGTGACGCTTGGCAACATCGTCGTCAAGGCAACGGCCAGGAAGATCCGCCGGCTCCATCACGACAAGGTGCTGGCCGGCTTCGCCGGCGCGACGGCCGACGCGTTCACCCTGTTCGAGCGCTTCGAGGCCAAGCTCGAGAAGCACCAGGGCAATCTCGTGCGCTCGGCCATCGAGCTCACGAAGGACTGGCGCACCGACCGCGTCCTGCGCCGCCTCGAGGCAATGCTCGCCGTCGCCGACCGCGAGTCGTCGCTGATCATCACCGGCAACGGCGACGTGCTCGAGCCCGAGCACGGGATCATCGCCATCGGCTCCGGCGGCTCCTACGCCAGCGCTGCGGCGCGCGCCCTCCTGCAACACACCGAGCTCGCACCCAAGGACATCGTCAAGCGCTCGCTCGAGATCGCCGGCGACCTGTGCATCTACACCAACCAGAACCACTCGATCGAGACCCTGGAATGACGGAAATGAAGTCGTCGATGACGCCGCAGGAGATCGTCTCCGAGCTCGACCGGCACATCGTCGGCCAGGGCAGCGCCAAGCGCGCCGTCGCGATCGCGCTGCGCAACCGCTGGCGGCGCCAGCAGGTCGACGAGTCGATGCGCGCGGAGATCACGCCCAAGAACATCCTCATGATCGGCCCGACCGGCGTCGGCAAGACCGAGATCGCCCGTCGCCTGGCACGCCTGGCCGATGCGCCCTTCATCAAGGTCGAGGCGACCAAGTTCACCGAGGTCGGCTACGTCGGCAAGGACGTCGACTCGATCATCCGCGACCTGGTCGACATGGCCGTCAAGCAGGAGCGCGAGTCGGCGACGCGGCGCAACCACGCGCGTGCCGAGGACGCCGCCGAGGACCGCATCCTCGAGGTCATCGTCCCTGGTGCGCGCAGCGAATTCGGCCTGGCGCCGTCGCCGTCGGCCGACAACACGGCGCGCCAGGTGATGCGAAAGCGCCTGCGCGAGGGCCTCCTTGCCGACAAGGAGATCGAGATCGAGGTTGCCGAGGCCAGGCCGACGATGGAGATCATGGGCCCCGCGGGCATGGAGGAGATGACCGAGCAGCTGCGCGGCATGTTCGCCAACCTCGGCGGCGGGGGCGCGAAGAAAAAGTCGCGCAAGATGAAGGTGTCGGAGGCGCAGAAGATCATCCTCGACGAGGAAGCCGCCAAGCTCGTCAGCGACGAAGACGTCAAGACGAGCGCACTCGCCAACGCCGAGCAGAACGGCATCGTCTTCATCGACGAGATCGACAAGGTCGCTTCGCGCTCCGAGTCGCAGGGCGCCGACGTCTCGCGCCAGGGCGTGCAGCGCGACCTGCTGCCGCTGGTCGAGGGGACGACGGTCAACACCAAGTACGGGATGGTGAAGACCGATCACATCCTGTTCATCGCCTCGGGCGCGTTCCATCTCGCCAAGCCGAGCGACCTGATCCCGGAGCTGCAGGGGCGCTTTCCGATCCGGGTCGAGCTCGGCTCGCTTTCGGTCGACGACTTCGAGGCGATCCTCACCCAGACCCACGCCAGCCTCGTCAAGCAGTACCGGCTGCTGCTGGCGACCGAAGGGGTGACTCTCGAGCTTGCACCCGACGCGATCCGGCGCATCGCGCAGCTGGCGTTCGACGTCAACGAGCGCACCGAGAACATCGGCGCCCGGCGCCTCGCGACGGTGATGGAACGGCTGCTCGACGAGGTGAGCTTCGATGCCCCGAACCGCAGCGGTCAGACCGTGCGGCTCGACGCCGCCGATGTCGATGCCAAGCTCGCAGACCTCGCGAAGAACGAGGATCTCTCGCGCTACATCCTGTAAGGGTCAGAGCGCGAGCCGCTTCGACTGCAGGTGAAGCAGGCCTTCGAAGATCAAGGTCTCGACGGTCTCGAACGGGAGGTCGCTGATCGAGGCGAGCTTGACCGCTGCGCCGCCGCTCATGACGAGCGCCGGCTCCTGGCCGCAGCGACGCAGGAGCTTTCGGTGCATGCGCTCGACGGCACCGGCGATGGCGTCGGCGCCGCCGCTCATGAGCGCGTCGCTGGTGTTGGTCGGGAAATCGACCGCCTCGCCGGTTGGCGCCTTCAGGCCCGCCGTGCCCATCTCGAGGGCGCGCAGCATGAGGCCGAAGCCGGGCAGGATCAGTCCGCCCAGGAAGCGGCCCGTCTCGTCGATGGCGTCGACGGTGACCGCCGTGCCGACCATGACGACGAGCACCGGTCGCGCCGGGCCGCGCTCGAGCACGTGGTGGCGCGCGCCGATCAGCGCGACCCAGCGATCGACGCCGAGCCGGGTCGGATGGTCGTAGCCGTTGGTGACGCCGCAGGCCGACGCGGTGCTCACGACCCAGCGTGGCTCGACGTCCCAGAGCTCGAGCTGCGCTTCGGTGCGGCGCCGGATGCCTTCGCCCGCCACGATGCTGCCAAGCATGCTCGACGGGATCGGCAGCTCTCGCCACGGGCCTTCGGCGAGGTCGTCGATGGCCTCCAGGAAGGCCGCCCCGTGCGCGAGCACGGCTGCACCGGGCTTCGGTGCCGCATACAGCGCCCACTTCAGACGCGTGTTGCCGACGTCGATGGCGAGGAAGGTCATCGAGCCGGATTCGTGCCGGGGCTCACGTCATGCGGCCAGTGGCCGGCCGGACGTCGCAGCCGCCGATCCGCCAGGACCGGTCGGCCTGGCGCTCGAGGCTGTAGGTCGCGAGCCACTGGCCACCGTCGGCGTCGGTGAGCAGCACGCCCTGGACGAGTCGGCCCTGGACCCACAGCGGCTGCAGGAAGGCAACGCTCGCGGGCCGGTAGACGGCCGGGTAGCCGGCACGGACCATCTCGATGAAGCGCTCCGGCGTGCCGAACATCTCGCGGATCGACGGTGCCGCGTACGAGAACGCCTTCTTCGCGTCGTCGGTGGCAAAAGCCTCGAGTTGCGCCTCGACGACCGCACGAACCGCCTTCGTGTCCCCGGCAGAGACCGGTTCGGCGCGCACCGTCAGCGATGCGGTGACAAGCAGCAGGGCAGCGATGAACGCGAACCCCAGGGGGGCGATCGCACGGGGCATGTCGTCTCCTGCAGCGGCCGGGGCCTGCATGATGCAGCTTTTGTGGCGTTTCGTCGCGGCGACGGAAAAGGACTGTAAAGCGGTCTGCCGCCCGTCATCGACCGCGCGTGCAGGACGGTTAAGGAGAGGTCGCGCCTTCGCGGCGAGCTTCCGTCATGGAGAAGTCTCATGTCCTATCGCTCACTTGCCGTCGCGACGCTGTGCTGCGCCGCGCTCTCGGCCTGCGTTGTCGCGCCGGTCGGCCGCCCCTATGCCTACGGTCCGGCCGGCCCGGGCGTGGTCGTCGATGTCGCGCCGCCCGCGCCCTACTACGAGCCGGTGCCGGTGGCGCCGTTCGCCGGCGCCCTCTGGATCGGTGGCTACTGGGGCTGGAACGGCGGTCGCCACGCCTGGGTCCCCGGCCGCTACGAGCACGCGCGTCCCGGCTACGGCTGGGAGCCGCATCGCTGGGTGCAGCGCGACCGCCGCTGGCACCTCGAAGGCGGCGGCTGGGCTCGTCGCTGACGGGTATCCGTTCGCTCGCTTGCCCCGCCGGGCGACCGAGGCACCGCCTGGAGCCCTGCCCCCGACGGCTACACTGCGACCGACCTGAACGTCGACCGGCGCGGTGCCGGAGACCGTCGATCGCGGGCACATCGTGGCGAAGAAAAAAGGCGCGCGCCTCTCCGATTTCCAGTTCGCCGACGCGCCCGCCGCGAAGCCTCCGCTCGTCCGGAAAAGCGGCACGCATTTCGACCTGGCGCGCATCGATCCGGGCGCCAAGCCCTTCTCGAGCGACTCCAAGTCCACCGACCTGAAGACCGTCGACTCGCTGGCCAGCGACATCGACCGGCTCCAGGACATGCTCTACGCGGACCGGCGCTTCAAGCTGCTCGTCGTCCTGCAGGGCACCGACACGAGCGGCAAGGACGGCACCATCCGCGGCGTCTTCTCGAAGACGAGCGCGCTCGGCGTGAAGACGGCCGCCTGGAAAGCGCCCACGGAAGAGGAGCGCGCCCACGACTTTCTCTGGCGCATCCACCAGAAGGTGCCCGCCGCGGGCGAGATCATGATCTTCAACCGCAGCCACTACGAGGACGTCCTCGTGCCACCGGTGAAGGGCTGGATCACGAGCGACGAGACAGCGCGGCGCTACGCCCAGATCAACGACTTCGAGCGTCTGCTGACCGAGACGGGCACCGTCATTCTCAAGTTCCTCCTCCACATCTCGAAGGACGAGCAGCGGGTTCGCCTGCAGGATCGTCTCGACGACCCGACCAAGCACTGGAAGTTCGCCGTCGGCGACCTCGAGGAGCGGACCCGCTGGGACGACTATCAGTCGGCGTACGGCGCCGCGGTGGCCGCCACCGGCACGTCGTGGGCACCGTGGACGATCGTGCCGGCCGACTCCAAGACCCATCGCAACCTGATGATCGCGACGGTCGTCAAACAGACGCTCCAGTCGCTCAAGCTCGCTTACCCGCCGGGGGATCCGGCACTGAACCGCATCAAGGTCACCTGAGCCATGACCGAGCTCTCCGCCGACTACCAGGCTCTGGCCGCCTATCGCCCCGCGCACAAGGTGCGCTTCGTCACCGCCGCGGCGCTCTTCGACGGCCACGACGCGGCGATCAACATCATGCGGCGCATCCTGCAGGGCATGGGCGCGGAGGTGATCCACCTCGGCCACAACCGCTCGGTCGACGAGGTCGTCACCGCGGCGCTTCAGGAAGACGTGCAGGGCATCGCGATCAGCTCGTACCAGGGCGGCCACGTCGAGTATTTCAAGTACATGATCGACCTGCTCAAGGCGCGCGGCGGCGAGAAGATCAAGGTCTTCGGCGGCGGCGGCGGCGTGATCGTCGCCAGCGAGATCGCCGAGCTGCACGACTACGGTGTCGAGCGGATCTACAGCCCCGAGGACGGCCAACGCATGGGCCTGGCGGGAATGATCGGCGAGATGATGATGCGCTGCGACGTCGACCTCGCCGCCGATGCGCCGACGTCGATCGACGCGATCCGTGGCCGCGACGAGACCGCGCGGCGCGCACTCGCCCGGCTCGTCACCGCGCTCGAAGGTGGTACCGCCTCCGAGGCCTTGCGCGTGGCGCTGCGCTCGGCGGCCGGCGCCGCGAAGACACCGGTCGTCGGCGTCACCGGCACCGGGGGCGCCGGCAAGTCGAGCCTCACCGACGAGCTGATCCGCCGGTTGCGGCTCGACCAGCGCGACGCGCTCGACATCGCCGTGATCTCGATCGACCCCTCGCGCAGGAAGAGCGGCGGCGCCCTCCTCGGCGACCGCATCCGCATGAACGCGATCGCGCCCTGGAGCAACGGCCCGCGCGTCTACATGCGCTCGCTGGCGACGCGCGACTTCGGCTCCGAGATCAGTGCCGCCCTGCCCGACGTGCTCGCGGCCGTGAAGGTTGCCGGCTTCGACCTCGTCGTCGTCGAGACCTCGGGCATCGGCCAGGGCGACGCGGCGATCGTGCCGCTCGTCGACGTGCCGGTCTACGTGATGACGCCCGAGTTCGGCGCCGCCAGCCAGCTCGAGAAGATCGACATGCTCGACTTCGCCGAGTTCGTCGTGATCAACAAGTTCGATCGCAAGGGCGCCGCCGACGCCCTCCGCGACGTCGCCAAGCAGGTGCAGCGCAACCGCGAGGCCTTCGGCAAGCGTCCCGACGAGATGCCGGTGTTCGGCACGATGGCGAGCCGCTTCAACGACGACGGCGTCACGGCGCTCTACCAGGCGATGCTGCCGCGCCTGGCCGCGCTCGGCCTGAAGGTCGACCATGGCACGCTGCCGAAGGTCGCCTCGCGGCACAGTACGCACCAGACGCCGATCGTGCCGCCCGCGCGCGTGCGCTACCTCGCCGACATCGCCGACACCGTGCGCACCTACAAGCGCGCCGCGATCGCCGCGTCGCGCCTGGCCCGCGAGGTGCAGCAGCTGCGCGAGAGCGCGCGCATGCTGCACGAGTCCAATCCCGACAAGGCCAACGCCTACGGCGCGGTCAACGCGCTGGCCGACGAGCGCGCATCGCGCCTCGATCCGCGCGCGAAGAAGCTGCTCGAAGGCTGGCCGGCGCTGCAGGCGGCCTACGCCGGCGACGAGTTCGTCGTCAAGGTGCGCGGCAAGGAGATCCGCACGTCCCAGGTCTCGACCTCCCTCTCCGGCAACAAGATCAGGAAGGTCGCGCTGCCGCGCTTCGAGGATCACGGCGAGATCCTCAAGTGGCTGCTGCTCGACAACGTGCCGGGCTCTTTCCCGTATGCCGCCGGCACCTTCGCGTTCAAGCGCGAGAACGAGGACCCGACGCGCATGTTCGCCGGCGAAGGCGATGCCTTCAAGACCAACACGCGCTTCAAGCTGCTCTCGGCCGGCATGCCGGCCAAGCGGCTATCGACCGCGTTCGACTCGGTCACGCTCTACGGCAACGACCCGGCGCTCAGGCCCGACATCTACGGCAAGGTCGGCAATTCGGGCGTCTCGATCGCGACGCTCGACGACATGAAGGTGCTCTATTCCGGCTTCGACCTGACGAGCCCGAGCACCTCGGTGAGCATGACCATCAACGGCCCGGCGCCGACGATCCTGGCGATGTTCATCAACACCGCCATCGACCAGAAGCTCGACGCTTTCCGCATCGAGCACGCCCGCGAGCCGAAAGGCGACGAGGCGGCCGGCATCGCGGCATGGGTCAAGCAGAACGTGCGCGGCACGGTGCAGGCCGACATCCTGAAGGAAGACCAGGGCCAGAACACCTGCATCTTCTCGACCGAGTTCTCGCTCAAGGTGATGGGCGACATCGCCGAGTATTTCGTGCAGCACCAGGTGCAGAACTTCTACTCGGTGAGCATCTCGGGCTATCACATCGCCGAGGCCGGCGCGAACCCGATCAGCCAGCTCGCCTTCACCCTCTCGAACGGCTTCACCTTCGTCGAGGCCTACCTCGCGCGCGGCATGAAGGTCGACGACTTCGCGCCCAACCTGTCGTTCTTCTTTTCGAACGGCATGGACCCGGAATACACCGTGATGGGCCGGGTGGCGCGGCGCATCTGGGCGGTGGCGATGCGCGACCGCTACGGCGCCAACGAGCGCAGCCAGAAGCTGAAATACCACGTGCAGACAAGCGGGCGCTCATTGCACGCCCAGGAAGTCCAGTTCAACGACATCCGCACCACCCTGCAGGCCCTGATCGCGATCTACGACAACTGCAACTCGCTGCACACCAACGCCTTCGACGAGGCGATCACGACGCCCACCGAAGACAGCGTGCGCCGCGCGATGGCGATCCAGCTGATCATCAACCGCGAGTGGGGCCTGGCGAAGACCGAGAACCCGAACCAGGGCTCGTTCATCGTCGACGAGCTGACCGAGCTGGTCGAGGAGGCGGTGCTCACGGAGTTCGAGAAGATCGCCGAACGCGGCGGCGTGCTCGGCGCGATGGAGACCGGCTACCAGCGCGGCAAGATCCAGGAAGAATCGATGCACTACGAGATGCTGAAGCACTCGGGCGAGTACCCGATCGTCGGCGTCAACACCTTCCGCAGCCCGCACGGCGACGAAGCGGCCAAGCCTGTCGAGCTGCAGCGCTCGACCGAGTCGGAAAAGCAGGGCCAGCTCGCCCGCCTGGCCAACTTCCAGTCGCGCCATGCGAGCGAGTCGCCGGCGATGCTGAAGCGCTTGCAGGACGCGGTGATCGCCAACGCGAACGTCTTCGAGGTGCTGATCGACGCGGTGCGGTTCTGCTCGCTCGGGCAGATCACCGAGGCGCTGTTCGAGGTCGGCGGGCAGTACCGGCGGAACATGTAGCTCGCGCATGGGCCCCCTCTCCGGCCTGCGCGTCCTCGAGTTCGAGGCCATCGGCCCCGGCCCCTTCGCCGGGATGATGCTCGCCGACATGGGCGCCGACGTGCTGCTCGTCGACCGCCCTGCCGATAGCGAGCTCGGCTTCGGACGCGAGCGCCGCTTCGACGTCATGCTGCGCGGCCGGCGCTCGGTCACGCTCGACCTGAAACGCCCGGGCGGCACGGAGGCCGCGCTGCGCCTGGCCGAAAGGGCCGACGCGATCATCGAAGGCTTTCGCCCCGGCGTGATGGAGCGGCTGGGCCTCGGCCCCGAGGCGATGCTCGCGCGCAACCCGCGCCTGGTCTACGGGCGCATGACCGGCTGGGGCCAGGACGGCCCGCTCGCGCCACGCGCCGGCCACGACATCGACTACATCGCGCTCTCCGGCGTGCTGCATGCGATCGGCCGCGCCGGCGAGGCGCCGGTGCCGCCGCTCAACCTCGTCGGCGACTTCGGGGGCGGCGGCATGCTGCTCGCGTTCGGCATCGCCTGTGGCGTGATCGAAGCGCGCCAGAGCGGTCGCGGGCAGGTCGTCGACGCGGCGATGATCGACGGCGCCGGCGTGCTGGCAACGATGTTCGCCGGCCTCGCGGCATCGGGCCAATGGAGCGAGACGCGCGGCGCCAACGTGCTCGATTCGGGCGCGCCCTGGTACGACACCTACGAGGCGCGTGACGGCAGGCACGTCGCCGTCGGTGCGATCGAGCCGAAGTTTTTCGCCGAGCTCGTTGCCCGGCTCGGCCTCGACGCCTCGCTCGTCGCGCAGCAGAACGATCGCGCGACGTGGCCGCGGCTGCGCGAGCAATTGGCATCTCGCTTCAGGGAACGGACGCGAGACGAATGGGCCGCCGCCTTCGAGGGCTCGGACGCGTGCTTCGCGCCCGTCCTCACCTTCGCCGAGGCTCGCGCCCATCCGCACGTCGTCGCGCGCTCGGGCAGTGTCTCGCTCGGCGGCGTCGATCAGCCGGCGCCGGCACCCCGCTTCGGGCGCACGCCGGGCGCTGCCCGCACGCCGCCTCCGGAGCGCGGCCAGGGCGGCGCGGAAGCGCTCGCCGACTGGGGCTTCGTCGCAACGGAGATCGACGCTCTCGGCGCTCTCGGCGTCGGCGTCCGCGGCGAGCGCTAGCTCGCTTCATTCAGCGACCAACGCCCTTCGGCTTCGCGCGCGCGACGCTCGGCCTGCAGCTTGAGCAGGTGCGCGGTGAGCGAACGCATCGCCATCGGGTGAAGCTTCGCGGGAACGTCGGCGTAGACGAGCGCGAGCAGCTCGGCGGCCAGCGCCGCCCCGAGCTCGTCGAGGGCCGCCACGACCTTCGCTTCGCGCTTCAGGCGATGCTCGATGATCGCGACCATCGCGTCGCGCGGCCGCGCCATGAGGAAGCCGTGGCCGGGCGCGAGCCAGTCGAGGTCGAGGTCCAGAAGCGAGCGCAGCGACGCCAGGTACACCGCCATGTCGCCGTCGGGCGGATTGATGACGACCGTCGAGGCCTGCATCACGTGGTCGCCGGTGAAGAGGGTCTTCTCCTCCTCGAGCAGGTAGCAGAGGTGGTTGCTCGCGTGGCCCGGCGTGTGGATGACCGCGAGGTGGGTCGATTCGCCGAGCGCGATGCGCTCGCCACCGCCCAGCGTCACGTCGGCGGCGAAGGTCGGGTCCTGCCACTCGGGATGTCGTGGCGAGAGGCCGAACACGGTGGCGCCCGTGCGGGCCTTCAGCGCGAGCGTCGCCGGCGAATGGTCGTTGTGGGTGTGGGTGACGAAGATGCGCTCGATGGGGCCGGGCGCGGCGGCGACGATCGCGTCGACGTGGGCGTCGAGCGCCGGGCCCGGATCGATGACCGACCACGTCGTGGCGCCCGGGTCGCCCACGAGGTAGGTGTTCGTGCCCGGCCCGGTCATCATGTTGCCGTTGCCGGCGCTGACGCGGATCACGCGCGCCGAGAGCCGCACCGGCAGGTCGGTGACGATGTCGTACGAGCCGTGGCCGTGGCCAGCCGGATCGATCCGGCCGAGCTCGGCCCACGCATGTTCGTCGGGCAGGACGGGGCGAAAGCCGTCGCGGCCGTTCGCGACGCGCGGCATCACGAGCGCGACCTCGCGCGGTGCCGCGGCCCAGGCCATCGCTTCGTGCACGGTCGAGAATCGGGCCACGGTCTCGAGCGACTTCTGCGTCGGCGTGAGCAGCTTCAGCGAAGCGCTGCGCGCGAGCGCTTCCGCTGGCGCGAGCCAGAGCTGTTCGACCAGTTCGGTGCCGTCGTGGGCGGCCGTCTGGGCTTCGGGTGCCGCGGCGATGAAGAAGCGCGTGTCGAAGCGCTTGGCTCGCCCCAGCGGGGTGAGCCAATGGCTCAGGTAGACCAGCCGGTCGACAGCCAGATGCAAGCCTTCGCTGGCGCAGAAGTCGGCAACGCTGCGCTCGCAGCGATGGAGAGCCACGCGCCACGGACCGAGGCGGGCTGCATCGGCCCCCTCGAGGTCGACCAGCGCATCGCCATCGGCGCGTGCGAAGAGCAGACCCGACTCCTCGAAGCACTCGCGCACCGCTGCCACGTAGTAGTCGAGGCCGCCCGTCGCCAGGCCGAGCCGGCGGCTCGCCTCGACGTCGTCGAGGCCGTCGCAGCACGCGTGCGCGCCAGCGTCGTTCTTGTCGACGATGCCGCCAGGGAAGACCCAGGCATTGCTGTTGTGGTCGCCCCGCTCGGCACGGCGCGAGAGCAGCACCTCGATGCCGTTCGCGCCGTCGCGGACGACGACGATCGTCGCCGAAGCCCGGGGTGGCCGCTCGGCGCCGCTCTCGGCCGCGGGAGCAGGAAACGCGGAAGCGTCGGGACTGGCGCGCGGACTCGAAGGAGACATCTGAGGGAACACGAAAGCAGCCGGCGGCACGGCGACGTTCGAGTTTGACACGGCAACCCCCGATCGCGGGGTCGGAAGGGTCCGACACGGCCGGGGTCGTGCTCCCGACATCCGGTCAGCGGCTCAACCTATCGGCAAGCCGCTCCGGCCCGGCGAAGATTGCCCTGCCTCATCAATGCATGCGCCGCGTGCGCCAGGAGTTCCACATGCTTCACTATGCCGTCGTCTTCTTCGTGATCGCGCTGATCGCCGCACTGTTCGGTTTCGGTGGCATCGCCGCCGGGGCTGCCGGCATTGCGAAGATCTTGTTCGTGGTGTTCATCATCCTCGCCATCGCCACCTTCCTCTTCGGCCGCAATCGCGGCGCCTAGCAGGCGAAGCGTCCCGAGGCCGAGGGCCTCGCCCGCCTTGCGGGCGGGGCCCTTCGCCTATTGCGCCGGCGCTTCGGGTGAGGGCGTGAGGCCGAGTGCGGCGAGCGTCGCC
>JBBSBZ010000031.1:0-19651 GCA_038250795.1 Burkholderiales bacterium
CGCCGCGGTGCCCGGCGTCTGGAACGGCGCGGCCGGGATGCGCGGCGTGAAGAAGCCGGCGACGCCGAACAGCATCGCGATGCCCGCGCTGGCCTCGTTGAGTGCGTCGCGCGCGCCGTCGATGTTCGGCAGCGCCGGCGAAAGCGATGCCGGCGCGAAGGGAAACGACGTCACGCCCTCCCAGAATTCGCGCAGACGCTCGGCCCTTCGGGCCGGCACGTTGCCGGCGATGAGCGCGGCGTTGATCGCGCCGATCGAGATGCCCGCGACCCAGTCGGGCGTGTGGCCCATCGCGGCAAGGCCCTCGTAGACGCCGGCCTGGTAGGCGCCGAGCGCGCCGCCGCCCTGGAGCACGAGGATGCACTCCTCGGCGCGGCTGCGGGCTGCCGGCGGTTTCTTGCGCGTGGCCATGGCGGGTGAGGCGATCGCTTCCCGACCGTTCAGTGACGAAAGCCCGGATCGATGCGGTCGAGCCGGCGCAAGAGGCCGGGCCAGATCAGGGCGCCCGCGCCCATCCCCTTGGTCGCCTCGCGCGCCTGCGCGGCGGCACCGCGGACGATGGCGGGGTTCACCTCGATCAGGTCGTCGCTCGCCAGCGTGCCGCCGGCCTGGGCGCGCAGCTGCGTGGCGCAGGTCGCCTCGAAGAAATACATGGCGGCGAACGCATCGGCGACCGTCCTGCCGACGGTGAGCAGGCCGTGGTTGCGCAGCATCAGGAAGGTCTTGTCGCCGAGGTCGGCGACAAGACGCGGCTTCTCCTCGTCGCGCAGCGCGATGCCCTCGTAGTCGTGATACGCCAGGCTCGAGAGGATGGCGATCGAGAACTGCGAGATGGGGAGGACGCCGCGCTTTTGCGCCGACACGGCGACGCCGTTGAGCGTGTGCGTGTGCATCACGCAGGCGATGTCGTGGCGCGCCGAATGGACGGCACTGTGGATGACGAAGCCGGCCGGATTGATCGGGAAGGGTGTGTCCTGCAGCACCTTGCCCTCGATGTCGATCTTCACCAGGCTCGACGCCGTGATCTCGTCGAACATCAGCCCGTAGGGATTGATCAGGTAGTGCTCGGTGCCGGGGATCTTGACGGTGATGTGGGTGAAGACCAGGTCGTCCCAGCGGAAGAGGGCGACGAGTCGGTAGGCCGCGGCGAGGTCGACACGGGCCTGCCATTCCTCGGCCGGGACACGGCCCTCGAGCGCGGGCACGAGACGGGATAGTTCGGTGGGTGCATTCATGCGCGGCCTCCGGTGAAAAGTGCGCGGCGGGAACGAAAGTATCCACGAGCACGCCGGTGCGCGTGCGAAGCGCCGAACACTTCACGTTATCGCGCCGTGTTACAGCGATCGGCGGACGAACGGTTGGCGCAGGCGGGACGGCTCCGGCGTCGCCGCGAGACACTTGCGCACCTTCATCGCCGAGCCACTTCGATGCATACGTCGTTCGACCAGACCCTCCCGCAGCCGTCGCGCTGGGACCAGGATGGTGCCGAGTACATCCGCTCGAACATCGACTGGTGCGCCCGCTGCTCGAAGCGGCTCGTCGGCCTCAACCCGGGGCTGACGGCCGAGCATGCCCTCGACCTCGCGCACGAGCTGAGCCTCGACGACAACCTGCGCGCGAAGAGTCCCGAGGTGGTCGCCGAGGGCCTGCACGAGGTCGATCTGCGCACCGACGCCTGAAGGCGGAACTCCTCGCTCGATCATCAGGCGAGGGCCGTTCAGAGGGGCCCGTATCAGCCGATATCGATGGATCACATCGACCCGGCTCCCACGTCGTCATGCGCACCCTGTTCCAGACCTTCTACGTCAGCCGCGCCAGCGTGCCGTTCGACAGCGCCGCCGTCCAGTCGATCCTGCAGGCATCACGACGCAACAACGCGCGGGCGGGCATCACCGGCTGCCTCCTGTTCTCGGGGCGCTGCTTCGCCCAGGTGCTCGAGGGCGAGATGTCGGCGGTGAAGGCGCTGACCGCGCGCATCGCCCGTGACGGGCGCCATGGGTCGATCCGCGTCCTGTCGGAGACGACACGGCTCGAGCGCGAGTACGCCGACTGGTCGATGGGCTACCTGCACGACCTCAATCTCGAGGACGACCTCGAGATGCTTCTGATGATTCCCGGGCATTCGCCGGTCGTCGTGGCCGAGGTGATGGAGCGCATGCGTCCCGACCCGGTGATGGGCGCGCTGCGCTGATCAGGAGCCGTCGGCGCGAGCCCGACGGCTCGGGAGCCCGTACCTAGAATCGGCCGATCTCCTGACGGGATCCACCCACGACCGATGTCGGATCGCTCATTCGCTGGCGCTGGCGTGGCCGCCTACGATCCGGTGGCCGTGTCGCTGCACTGGATCCTCGCGGCGCTGATCGCCGCCAGCTTCTTCGCCGGCCTGTACATGGTCGACCTGCACTTCTCCCCGCTCCGCTTTCGTCTCTTCAACTGGCACAAGTGGGCCGGCATGGCTGTGCTCGCCCTTTCGGTCGCGCGCCTCGCCTGGCGTGCCGCGGGTCATCCGGCGCCGGCGCTGCCGCCCGGCGTGCCCGGCTGGCAGCTCGCGGCCTATCGCGCGACCCACGCGGCGTTCTACGTCCTCTTCCTCGTGGTTCCGCTGCTTGGCTGGCTCTACACCTCGGCGGCCGGCGTGCCGGTGGTGTGGCTCGGCTGGCTGCCGCTGCCCGACCTCGTGCCTGTCGACAAGCTGCTCGCCGACGCCGTGTTCAAGCCTCTGCACAGCCTCGGTTCGTATCTGCTTGCGGCGCTCGTCGTCCTCCACGTCGCCGCCGCGCTCAAGCATCAGCTCGTCGACCGCGACCGTCTGCTCGTGCGCATGTGGCCGTGGTGGCCGAGCCGGAGCCGCTCATGAACGGCTCGAGACTCGCATCGCTCGCCTTCGCCGTCATCGGCAGCGCGGCCGCGGTCGCCCAAGCTCAGGCGCCGGCGCCGGCGCCGGGGCCGGCGAAGCTCGTTGCGGCGCAGAGCGAGATTCGCTTCCAGATCAGGCAGAGCGGCGTGCCCGTGGAGGGCCGGTTCACCCGCTTCGACGCGCAGCTCGCCCTCGACCCCAAGGTGCCCCGGACCGGCTCGGTCACTTTGTCGATCGAGAGCGCCGGCGCGTCCGTCGGCTTTGCCGACAGCGACGCCGAGTTGCCCGGCACGAAGTGGTTCGACAGCGCGAAGTTCCCTCGCGCCACGTTCCGCTCGAGCGCCATCAGGGGACTCGGCGGCGGCCGCTTCGAGGTCGCAGGCAAACTCTCGATCAAGGGCGTGACGCAGGATCTCGTCGTGCCGGTCGCGATACTCCAGTCGGGGACGCTCTCGACGGCGACGGGCGAGTTCGTCGTCAAGCGTCTCGACTTCAGGATCGGCGAGGGTGAGTGGGCCGACGTCTCGCTCATCGCCAATGACGTCCGCGTCCGCTTCAAGCTCGTGTTCACCGGTCTCGGGCCGCTCTAGCTCTCGACCTTTCGCTCCCTCACTTCGGAAAGCAGGCTCTCCATGTCCAAGACCTTCATCGCTGCCCTTGTCGTCCTTGCGAGCGGTGCCGCATGGGCCGCGCCGGAAACCTACGCGATCGATCCGAGCCACGCGGTGGTGACGTTCGAGATCACACATTTCGGCACGTCGACGCACCGCGGCCGGATGCAGGCCAAGGAAGGCACCATCACGCTCGATCGCGTCGCCCGGACCGGCAAGGCCGACGTCACGGTCGACGTCGGCACCGTCAGCGTCGCGGTGCCGTCGTTCGAAGGCGTGCTGAAAGGCGAGCGCCTGTTCAACGTGGCCCAGAACCCGGTGGCGCGCTTCGTCGGCGATGCCTTCACGTTCGATGGCGACAAGGTCGCGTCGGTCGCCGGCACGCTCACGATCATGGGCAAGTCGCAACCGGCGACCTTGAAGGCGACGCGCTTCAATTGCTACGAGAGCGGCCAGCTCAAGCGCCAGGTCTGCGGCGGCGACTTCGAGACCACGATCCAGCGCAGCCAGTTCGGCCTCGGCGGCTTTGCGGCCGTCGCGCCCGACGACGTCAAGCTGCTGATCCAGATCGAGGCGATCCACCAATAGGGCGCTTGCGCGCCGCAGTGCTCGTCAGCGGCCGTCGTCGGCGATGGCGCTGTCCTGCAGGCGCGCGAGCAGGGAACGGGTCTCGAGCAGCGAGGTGTCGGTGCGCTTGCGCAGGCCCTCGAGGCGATGAATCTCGCGCTCGAACGTCGCGACCATCTTCTCGAGTGCGGCGATCCGGCCGCCGCCTGCAGCGACGTCGCTCTTCAGCGCCTTGGCGGCGGCACGCAGCGCCGCGTTCTCCGTCGTCAGCCGCTTGTTGCGGTCGGTGGCGCGGCGCAGGCGCGGATTCACGGTGCCGAAGAAGAACGCGAACAGGAGCGCTGCGGCGAAGAACAGGGCGGCGAGAAAGGCCAGCCCGGTCATGATCAGCTTGACCTCGGCCGCATAGATGGCGAGTTGGATGGGAGTCACGTCGTGGATCTGCAGGAGCTCCGGTCAATGTGCCACGACTCCGGTGTTGCGCGCCGGCCTTCGCCGGGCCCTCGTGCCAACTGCGACACGGCCAGGCGAGGCCGCGGCGCGCCGGAACGAGGCCCAGCGAGCGCGCTTGCGTTTGGTCACACGGGGCGCGTGATCCACGGCGTCGATGCCGGCCCGGTCTCGACCGTCTAAGATCACCGCCCCATGCCGGTCACGCGCTCCAGCCGCTTCGCCGCCAGTCGCTACGCCTGGCTGCTGTGGCTCGGCCTGTTGCTGCCGGTGGCGCAGCTCGCGGCGGCGACCCACGCCTTGTCGCACGTGCGCCTGGCGGGCAGCCGCGACGAGCCCCAACCGCAGGCACCGCACCTCGCTCACTGCGATCTCTGCCTGACGGCCGCCGCGATCGGCGGCGCCGCGCCGGCGGCCGCGGTCGCGGCCTTCGTCGCGCCGACGTTGCCCTCGTCGCAGCCTGAGGGCTTCGTCGCTGCGCCGCGCTCGGTGGCAACCGTCCTCGCCTACCGGAGCCGGGCGCCTCCCGTCCTCGCCTCCTGATCGTTCGTCGTCGCTCGTTCGCCGCTTCGCGGCGGCGCGCGTTCATCGATCCTTTCCGGAAGCGACTGATGCACAAGCTCGTGCCTGCGGCCATCGCCTTGGCGATCGCCTTTCCCCTCGGCGCTCGCGCCGACACCCCGTCCGACCTCGCCACGCTGCGCCAGCAGATGGAGGCGATGCGCATTGCCTACGAAGCGCGGCTGGAGGCGGTCGAGAGCCGACTGCAGCGGGCCGAGGCGGCCATCGCGCCGGCCGTGGCCGCAACCCCGGCGACGACGGCGACCGACACGGCTCCCGTCGCTGCGACGCCCGGTCCCGTGGCCGCGGTCGCGCCGTCTGCGCCGCCCGCGCCGTCGCCGGTGGCTGCGCAAGGTGGCGGCGCGAACGCGTTCAACCCGTCGATGTCGCTGATCCTCTCGGGCCTCTATGCGCGCACCTCGCGCGACCCGGCGCGCTACGCGATCACCGGCTTTCCCCTGCCGACGGGCGCCGACGTCGGCCCGGGCAGGCGCGGCCTCAGCCTCGCCGAATCCGAACTCGGCTTCGCGGCCAGCATCGATCCGTGGCTGCGCGGCGCGGCCAACATCTCGATCCTTCCCGACGATCGCGTCTCGGTCGAGGAGGCGTACGTGCAGACGACTTCGCTCGGCGGCGGCTTCACTGCGAAGGCGGGCCGCTTCTTCTCGAACGTCGGGTATCTCAATCCGCAGCACGCGCACACCTGGGACTTCGCCGACAACCCGCTCGCCTACCAGGCGCTCCTCGGCACGCAGTACGGCGACGACGGCGTTCAGTTCACCTGGCTCGCGCCGCTCGATCGTTACGTCGAGCTCGGCGCCGAGCTCGGCCGCGGTCGCAGCTTCCCGGGCACCGACACCGCGCGCAACGGCGCCGGCATGACGTCGCTCTTCGCTCACACCGGCGGCGACATCGGCGTGAGCCACAGCTGGCGCGCCGGGCTCTCGATGCTGAACGCGAAGGCGAGCGACCAGGGGCTCGTCGCCGCCAACGCGAGCGGCGACCCGGTGCTCGATGCGTTCAACGGCAACACCCGGGTCTGGATTGCCGACGCGATCTGGAAGTGGGCACCCAACGGCAACGCGACGCGCACGAACTTCAAGCTTCAGGGCGAGTACCTGCGCAGCACGCGCCGCGGCAGCCTCACCTACGACGTTGGCAACGCCGACAGCGTCGGCAGCTACCGCGCCGTCCAGTCGGGCTGGTACGTGCAGGGCATCTACCAGTTCATGCCGAGGTGGCGCGTCGGGCTGCGCACCGAGCAGCTCGATGCCGGCTCGCCCGACTATGGCCTGAACGCCGCCTCGTTCGCGAACGACGGCTTCCGGCCGAAGAAGAACACGCTGATGCTCGACTTCAGTCCGAGCGAGTTTTCGCGCGTGCGCCTGCAGCTCGCGCAGGACCGCTCACGCGAAGGCGTCACCGACAAGCAGCTCTTCGTCCAGTACCAGATGAGCCTGGGCGCGCACGGCGCCCACAGCTACTGATCCGTCCGATTTTCCGGAGCATCGACATGACTTTCCATCGTTCCTTCGTCGCCGCACTGATCGCGGCGTGTCCCCTGATGCTCGTCGCGCCGGCCGACGCGGCGCTTCGCGTCTTCGCCTGCGAGCCCGAGTGGGGCGCGCTCGCCCAGGAGCTCGGCGGCCCGCTCGTCGACGTCTCTGTCGCGACCAACGCGCTCCAGGACCCGCACCAGATCCAGGCCAAGCCGAGCCTGATCGCGCGCGCCCGCAACGCCGACCTCGTCGCCTGCACCGGCGCCGAGCTCGAGATCGGCTGGCTGCCGGTGCTCCTGCAGCAGTCGGGCAACGCCAAGGTCCAGCCCGGGCAACCGGGCAACTTCGCCGCCGCCGACTACGTGAAGAAGCTCGAACTGCCCGGCCAGCTCGACCGCTCGCAGGGCGACGTGCACGCAGCCGGCAATCCGCACATCCAGACCGACCCGCGCAACATCGCGCTGGTCGCGGCCGCGCTCGGCGCGCGCCTGCGTCAGGTCGATCCGTCGCACGCGGCGCAGTACGAGAAGCAGCAGGCCGACTTCAGCCGGCGCTGGCAACAGGCGATCGCCCGCTGGACGACGCAGGCCGCGCCGCTGAAGGGCGTGGCCGTCGTGTCGCAGCACAAGGGCTTCGTCTATCTCTACGACTGGCTCGGCATGAAGGAGGTCGCCGTGCTCGAGCCCAAGCCCGGCGTCGAGCCGACGGCATCGCATCTGCAGGAGGTGCTGGCGACGCTGAAGGGCTCGCCTGCGCGGATGGTCCTCTACGCCGCCTACCAGGATCCGCGGCCGTCGGAGTGGCTCGGCAAGAACGCCGGCATCGCCGTCGTCAAGATCCCGTTCACGGTCGGCGGCAGCGACGCGGCGAAGGACCTGTTCTCGCTCTTCGACGACACGGTCGCACGCCTCGTCGCCGCGGCCGGCGCGAAGCCATGAACTGGAGCGCGCTCGACGCCGGCATCCTCGGTCCGGCGCTGATCGCCGGCCTGCTCGTCCTCGCGACGCACGTGCCGCTCGGCATGCAGGTGCTCGATCGAGGCATCGTCTTCATCGACCTGGCGATCGCGCAGATCGCCGGCCTCGGCGTGATCACCGCCGACGCGATCGGCCTGCCGGAGCACGGCATCGCGGTGCAGGCGGCCGCGGTGTGCGCGGCGCTGCTCGGCGCGTGGCTGCTCACCTTCACCGAGCGGCGCGCGCCGCAGCAGCAGGAGGCGCTGATCGGCGTGATGTTCATCCTCGCCGCCTGTGCCGGCATCCTCGTGCTGGCCGGCAACCCGCACGGCGGCGAGCACCTGAAGGACCTGCTCGTCGGCCAGATCCTGTGGGTCAACACCACCCAGATCGCGTGGCTCGCGGCACTCTCCGTCGCGTTGCTCGCGGCGCTCCGGCTCGGCTGGGTCGAGCGGCTGGGACGCTTCGGCTTCTATGCCGTGTTCGCGCTGGCCGTCACCGCGTCGGTGCAGCTGGTCGGCGTGTACCTCGTGTTCTCGAGCCTGATCATTCCCGCGCTGGCGACGCGCGGCTGGCGCGGAGCGCGGCGCTACGGCGTCGCCTATGTCGTCGGTGCGCTCGGCTATGCCCTCGGCCTCGCGCTCTCCGCGCTCTTCGACCTGCCGTCGGGCGCGGTCGTCGTCTGGGCGCTGGCGGCGTGCGCGCTGCTGGCGGCATGGATGCAACCCGAGCCCGCAACGGTGCCCGTCGCTGAGCGTTCGGCTTCCGACCCTTCGCCATCAGCTCAATTTCCGCCCACGTGATCCCTTTTGGCGTGAAAGCCCGTCCTGGTGTCCAGTGGGCACTCGAAATGGAGATCTTTCATGACACGAACTGATCTGGCGATGCTGCTCGCAGCACTGGCCATGGCCGCGGCGCCGTCGACCGCGATGAGCGCGCCGGCGAATGCGTGCGACACCTTGCCCGAAGCGGAGGCCGTCAAGCTGCTCGGCGCGCCACTTCCCGAAACCGCGCGTTCGCAGGTAAAGCCGGCAGAGGAAAACGGCAACGACCGCCAGTCGTCATGCGGACGCTTTCCGAAGGGCTACAAGCTCGAAAGCGCGCAGGCGCCGCCAGAACGCGGCATCCTGGTCGAACTGCACTCGCTGCCGAGCGCCGATGCAGCCAGGCGCTTCTACGAAGGCGTGCTGGACATGCAGACGCAGATGGCGAGCGCAACGGCGGGGGCGGGCATCCTCAAGGTAGGCGCGCTAGGCGACGGCGCCTACCTCCAGCCGACCGTGCTGCCGAGCTCCACGGTGAAGATCGTCACGTTGACCTTTCGAAAAGGCAGCACGGTCGCTTCGGTCCAGGTGTGGAACAGCGTCGGCGCGGTCGACGCGATCGCGCGCTCGGCGGCGGCGCAGGTCGCGGCGAAGCTGCCCTGAATCGCGCCACTGCGCTGCGCGCATCGAGCGCGCGGCGTAGAGTGCGCCGATGAAAACCATCAAGCTCGGCCGCACCGGCCTCGACGTCTCGCGCATCTGCCTGGGGTGCATGAGCTACGGAGAGCCCGATCGCGGCTCGCACACCTGGACTCTCGGCGAAGCGGCGAGCCGGCCGTTCATCAGGAAGGCGCTCGACCTCGGCATCAATTTCTTCGACACCGCCAACATCTACTCCCACGGCTCCAGCGAAGAGATCGTCGGCCGCGCGCTCGTCGAATACGCGCGGCGCGGCGAGATCGTGCTCGCGACCAAGGTCAACGGCCGGATGCACAAGGGTCCGAACGGCGCGGGCCTTTCGCGCAAGGCCATCTTCGCGGAGATCGACGCCAGCCTGAAGCGGCTCGGAACGGACTACGTCGACCTCTACCAGATCCATCGATGGGACCATGCCGTGCCGATCGAGGAGACGCTCGAAGCGCTCAACGATGTCGTGCGCGCCGGCAAGGCGTTGCACATCGGCGCCTCGTCGATGTTCGCGTGGCAGTTCGCGAAGGCGCTGCACCTCTCCGACACGCATGGCTGGGCGCGTTTCCAGACCATGCAGAACTACGTCAACCTGCTCTATCGGGAGGAGGAGCGCGAGATGCTTCCGCTCTGCCAGGCCGAGGGCGTCGGCGTGATCCCCTGGAGTCCGCTCGCGCGCGGCCGGCTCACGCGCGACTGGGATGCTTCGAGCGCGCGCTCCGAGACCGACGGCTTCGGCAAGTCGCTCTATGCCAAGACGGCGGACGCCGATCGCAAGGTGGCCGAAGCGCTCGCCGCCGTCGCGACGCGGCTCGGCCGGCCGCGCGCGCAGGTCGCGCTCGCGTGGGTGCTGGCCAAGCCCGAGGTCGCCTCGCCGATCGTCGGCGCGACGCGACTCGAGCAGCTCGACGATGCCGTCGCCGCAGTCTCGCTGGTGCTTTCGCAGGAAGACATCGACGAGCTCGAGGCACCCTACGTGCCGCATGCGGTGATCGGCCACGAGTGAGCTGAGCCGGCCCTTGTCGAAGCTGGCCGCCGCCGACGACGACCTATGATCGTTCCCGGCAGTCCAAGGGAAACGCCGATGAAAGATTCTTCCGTGCGTGGCCGCAAGGTCGGCCTGATCGGCCTCGGCGCGATGGGCGCCGGCATGGCCGGGTCGCTCCGGCGCGCGGGCTGCGACGTCCATGTCTGCGACGTGCGCGACGGCGTTGCTGCGGCGTTTGCGGCCGAGGGCGGCACGGCCGACGCCACTCCCGCCGCGCTTGCCGGAGCCTGCGAGGTCGTCGTGTCGGTTGTCGTCAATGCGGCACAGACCGAATCGGTTCTGTTCGGCGACGGCAGCGCGGGGCAGGGCGCCGCTGCCGCGATGCGGGCCGGCAGCGTCTTCGTGATGTGCTCGACCGTCGACCCGAACGTCTCGATCGCCTTCGAACGTCGTCTCGAGGCGATGGGCCTCCTTTACGTCGATGCGCCGATTTCCGGCGGCGCGGCCCGGGCGGCGTCGGCCGAGATGACCGTGATGGGCGCGGCGCGCGACGCCGCGTGGGCGAAGGCCGAGCCGCTGCTGCACGCGATGGCGGCGAAGGTCTACCGCCTGGGCGACCGCGCCGGCAACGGCAGCAAGGTGAAGATCATCAACCAGCTTCTCGCCGGCGTGCACATCGCCGTGGCCGCGGAGGCGATGGCGCTCGGCCTGCGCGAGGGCGTCGACGCCGCGGCGCTCTACGACGTCATCACCCACAGCGCCGGCAACAGCTGGATGTTCGAGAACCGCATGGCCCACGTGCTGAAGGCCGACTACACGCCGCTCTCGGCGGTCGACATCTTCGTCAAGGACCTCGGCCTCGTCCTCGACACCGCACGCGCCAGCAAGTTCCCGCTGCCGCTCGCGAGCACGGCGCACCAGATGTTCATGCAGGCCTCGACGGCGGGGTTCGCGAAGGAAGACGATTCGGCGGTCATCAAGATCTTCCCCGGGATCACGCTGCCCGGCACCGAGGCCTGACCATGGGGCGCAGGACGGTTTCGAGGCGCGAGCGGCCCATGAAGCTCGGCTGCATCGCCGACGACTTCACCGGCGCCACCGACCTCGCGAACAACCTCGTGCGCGCCGGCATGCGCACCGTGCAGACGATCGGCGTGCCGGGCGAGGGCGAAGCGCCGGTCGACGCCGACGGCGTCGTCGTCGCGCTCAAGTCGCGCACGACGCCGCCTGGCGAGGCGGTCGCGCAGTCGCTCGCGGCCTGCCGATGGCTGAGGGCCGCGGGCGCAACCCAGATCTACTTCAAGGTCTGCTCGACCTTCGACTCGACGCCGCGCGGCAACATTGGCCCGGTGCTCGAGGCCCTGATGGACGAGCTCGACTGCCGATTCACGATCGCCACGCCGGCCTTCCCCGACAACGGTCGCACCGTGTTCAAGGGCTACCTCTTCGTCGGCGACGTGCTGCTGTCGGAGAGCGGCATGCGCCACCATCCGCTGACGCCGATGACCGATCCGAACCTCGTGCGCGTGCTGCAGGCGCAGCTCGCCACCACCTCGGGCACGGCGCGAGCGCCGCGACGCGTCGGCCTAGTCGAGCATGGCGCCACGAGCTCGTCGCCGGAGGCGATCGCCGATCGCCTGCGCGCGCTCTCGGGCCAGGGCCTCTCGATCGCCATCGCCGACGCGGTCGACAACGAAGACCTGCTTCGCCTTGCCGTGGCCGTCAAGGACATGCCGCTCGTCTGCGCCGGCTCGGGCCTGGCGATCGGCCTGCCGGCGAACTTCGGCCTGGTGCCATCGCGCGAAGCGGTGTCGCTGCCGAAGGTCGAGGGCCGCAGCGCCATCGTCTCGGGCAGCTGCTCGGAGGCGACGAACGCGCAGGTGGCCGCGTTCGTCGGCTCCGGCGGCGCGGCGTGGCGCGTCGACCCGCTGGCGCTCGCCGAGGGAGGCGACGACGACTTGGTCGCCGACGTCGCGCGCTGGGCCCAGGCGCAATGGGAAGAGGCGCCGAACGGCGCGGTGCTCATCCACAGCACCGCCCCGGCAGGGGCCGTGGCCGCGGCGCAGTCGCGCCTGGGCGCCGCCGCCGCCGGTGCGCGGATCGAATCGCTGCTCGCCGCAGTGGCGCGCCGTCTCGTCGAGCTCGGCGCGCGCCGACTCGTCGTCGCCGGCGGCGAGACCTCGGGCGCGGCCGTGAACGCGCTCGGCGTGCAGCGCCTTCGCATCGGTGCCCAGATCTGCCCGGGCGTGCCCTGGTGCCACGCCGCCCCGAAGATCGCCGCCGATGGCTTGCAGCTCGCGCTGAAGTCGGGCAATTTCGGCGCGGCCGACTTTTTCACGCACGCCTTCGACGTCGCGACATGACCGAAGCCGACCTGCGCCGCGAGCTCGCCCGCGTCGGCCGATCGCTGCACGCGCGCGGCTACGTCCACGGCAGCACCGGCAACCTCAGTGCGCGGCTCGACGACGGCATGCTGATCACGGCCACCGACGCCTGCCTGGGCGAGCTCGACGATGACGCTCTCGTCAAGGTCGACGCTGCAGGTCGGCCGGCGACCGCAGGCGCACGGCCGAGCAAGACGCTCGCGCTGCACCTGCGCATCTACGCCGCCGAGCCGGAGGCGGGCTGCGTCATCCACACGCACTCGTCGCACCTGGTCCGGGCGAGCCTGCTCCGACCGCCGGGCGAATCGCAGGACGACGTTTTCGAGCCGATCACGCCTTACTTCGTGATGAAGGTCGGCCACGTTCCGCTCGTCGCCTACCACCGGCCGGGCGACCCGGCGGTCGCCGATCATGTCGCCGCGGCGATCGAGCGCTTCCGGCGCGCCGGTGCGCCGATCCGGGCGATCATGCTGTCGCGGCTCGGCCCGAACGTCTGGCACGCGTCGCCCGCGCAGGCGATGGCGGTGCTCGAGGAGCTCGAGGAGACGGCCCGACTCTGGGTCGACACCAAGCCCCGCCCCGAGCCCTTGTCGCCGGCGCAGATCGACGAACTCCGCACGCACTTCGGTGCGCGCTGGTAAGACCGAGGACCTTCGATGCCACGCTTTGCCGCCAACCTCAGCATGATGTACGCCGAGCTGCCGTTCGTGGAACGCTTCGGCGCGGCAGCGCAAGACGGCTTCACCGCCGTCGAGTTCCTGTTCCCGTACGACTGGCCGGCCGCCCGCCTCGCGACGCTGCTCGCCGAACACGGCCTCCAGCAGGTCCTCTTCAACGCCTGGCCGGGAGACTTCCCCAAGGGCGAGCGCGGCATCGCCGCTGTGCCGGGCCGCGAGGAAGAGTTCAGGCACGGCTTCGAGCGCGCTCTCGAATACGCTGCCGCGCTTTCCTGCCCCCGGGTTCACGCCATGGCCGGGCTCGTCGGCGACGACATGTCGCGCGCGGCGATGTCTGCCGTGTACCTGAAGAACCTCGAGTGGGCCGCGACGCGAGGTGCCGAGGCGAATGTCGATGTCCTGATCGAGCCGATCAACACGCGCGACATCCCCGGCTACTTCCTCAACCGGCAGGACCAGGCGCACGCCGTGATCGCCGAGGTCGGCGCGCCGCGCCTGAAGGTGCAGATGGATCTCTACCACTGCCAGATCGTCGAGGGCGATGTTGCGGCCCGGCTGCGCGCCTACCTGCCGACCGGCCGCATCGGCCACCTCCAGATCGCCGGCGTGCCGGAACGCCACGAGCCCGACCGCGGCGAGCTCCACTACCCCTACCTCTTCGACGTGATCGACGAGCTCGGCTACGACGGCTGGATCGGCTGCGAGTACCGCCCGGCCGGCGCGACCTCGGCTGGCCTCGGCTGGCTGCAAAAGGCCCGCGCCGCCTCGCCGCCACGCGCATCGCCGCCTTGACCGAGCCCACCCGGATCGGCGTCGTCGGCATCGGCGCGATGGGCCTGCCGATCGCGCGCAACCTGCAGCGCCGGGGCCATCTCGTGCGAGTGCGCGACATCGACCCGGCCGCGGTCGCGGCGGCCGCCGCGCTCGGCCTCGAAGCCTCCGACTCGCCCGCCGCGCTGGCCGAGCAGAGCGACGTGATGGTCGTGGTCGTCGTCGATGCGGCGCAGATCGACGACGTCCTGTTCGGCGCCGAGGGCGTCGTCGCGGCGCGGCCGCGACCGGGCGAAGCGCGCCTCGCGCTGCTGCTCTGCTCGACCATCGCCGCCGAGGACACCGAGCGCTTTCGCGACCGCCTGGCGTCCCACTCGATCGACGTGCTGGACGCGCCGATCTCGGGCGGTCCGGCGCGCGCCGGCGACGGCACGATGTCGATGATGCTGGCCTGCGATCCGGCGCTGCGCGAGCGCCACGCCGCACTCCTGCGCGACATGGCCCAAAAGCTCTTCTATCTCGGCCCGAAGGTCGGCGATGCGGCGCGCACCAAGCTCGTCAACAACCTGCTCGCCGGCATCAACCTGGTCGCCGCCGCGGAGGCGATGGCACTGGGCGCCCGCATGGGGCTCGACCGGCGGACGCTGCTCGACGTGATCGCGGCGTCGAGCGGCGCGTCGTGGATCGGCATCGACCGGCTGACGCGCGCGCTCGAAGGCGACTGGGCGCCGCGCGCCCGGGCCGCGATCCTCGCCAAGGACCTCGGCCTGGCGACCGGCATGGCCGCGGCCGCGGGCGTCGCGACGCCGCTCGGCGACGAGGCGCTGAAGGTGTTTCGGGCGACGGTCGCAGCAGGCCACGGCGAGCTCGACGACGCCGCGGTGATCAAGGCGATCTGGCCCGGGTTCTGATCGTCCCGTGCTCGGTCGCCGTGCCGGGGCGGGCGCTCACGACTCGAGGCGATACAGCCGGACCCACGTGTCCGCCTCCTGCGATCCCTTCTTCCTGACGTTGAAGAGCCCGTCGCTGCCCGGCGCCGTGATCGGGGTCGTGCGCCAGAGCGACGGCCTCTCGAGGAACTGCTGGCGAAACTCCTCGGTCGCCCAGATCTGCCCCGGCTCGACGATCGGCTCGACCCGCGCCGCTGCGAGGATCGCCTCGCCGCCGACGATCTCGGCATGGTCGAGGTCGCTCTGGCGCGTCTGCACCTCGCCGTAGTGGAGGGCGATGCGCAGGCGCGGCTGGCCAGGCGCCTGGTACACGGCGTCCATCAGGTGGCGCGCCGTCTGCGCGAGGGCGACCGGGTCGTCGGCGGCGATCAGCGCCGCGTCGCCGGCGCGCACCTCCGTGATCGCCGCGACCGGCGCCCAGCGCAGCACCGCCTCCTCGAGCGCGCTGCGCACGGGCGCGTCGACGCCGGCGCGCATCAGGCTGGCGAACGACTGGATGTCGGCCTTCAGCACGCAGCACTGGCGTACGTCGAGCAGGCGGCCGCCTTGCGCGGTCTCGCGCCAGGGCCGGTCGTAGCCGACGATGTTGGCGCGATCGATGCGCTGCAGGAAGCCGGGGTTGATGCGCGCGATGACGTCGAAGAGGACGGGGTGGACGAGGTAGTGCGTCGCCCGCGGCAGCGGCCCGTTGGTCTCGAAGGTCGCCTCGCCAGGCCGCAGGAAGCGCTGGCGCCATTCGCCGCGCACGCGGTCGTGCTGCACGTAGCCGAGCAGGCCGACGCGGTAGAGCGCGCTGAACGGATCGTTGCCGGTCGACGAGGCTTCGCCGCCCGCGACGATCGCCTCGACCTCGGCGCGCGTGATCACGTGCCCGGGCAGGCACGTGAAGAGCCGGTCGGGCTCGAGGCCGGCGACGTAGGGTGCGATCTCGGCCAGGTACTCGTGCGCGATCTCGGTGGCGGCGGCGTTCACCGCCTCCTTGAGGCGGTACTCGTTGCGGCGCTCGTCGGGACGCAGCGCCGTCAGCCGCTCGCCGATCGTCATCAGGTCGCGCGGCCTGAGCAGCGTGTGGCGGCAGACGAACTCGAACGCATCCTCCTCCTCGCGCGTGTAGGTGTCGACGACGCTGGCGCAGCCGAGGAAGGCCTCCAGCGGCCGGGTCTTGGCGAGGTCCGGGCGCACCATCCTCTCGGTGCGCACGAGGCGCACGTTGTTGACGAAGATCTCGTGCAGCGCCTCGGGCGAGTAGACGATGTCGACGGCGCTGCCGCGGTACTGCTGGACCATCGCCGTGCGCTGCGGCAGCCGCGCATACGCTTCCTTCCTGATCGCGGCGAAGATCTTCAGGTGATGGTTGATGCGGCGCAGCTGGTAGGCGACCTCGACCAGGCCGAGCTGGGCGAAGAACCAGACGTTGGGCGAGAGCTCGCCGGTGACGCTCGGGCTCGTCGGGATGTCCTCGATGTGCTTGTTGAAGTACTCGTCGATGCCGTCGATGAAGAGCGCCAGCGGCGCATTGAGCGCGCGCAGTCGCGGCACGAGGTGGCCGTCGGTGTCGGTGGCGGCGCGCTGCAGCTCGCTCGGTGTGAAGTCGAGCAGGCGGACGAAGTGGTCGATGACGCTGTGCAGCTGCCGGTCGGCGACGAGCGCGGCCAGGCGCGGGCTCACGTCGAGCCCCTCGTCGTTGCCGACGTGCTTGAGGACCGCCAGCGCGATCGCCGAGAGCCACACCTTCGACCACGGCAGCGGCGACGCCGAGAAGAGGGCGATCGACTCGCGGCCGAAGATCTTGTCGCCGATCGGCTTGTCGAGCAGGTTGCCGGTCGGCAGGCAGGTGGCCTGGCCCTCGCGCTGGTAGAGGACCCGCTTGGCCTTCAGCAGCAGCGTCTTGCCGAACCCCTTGGTGCCGATGACGATGAACTTGTCGTCGCGGTCGGGCGTGAGGAAGGTGTCGATCTCGGGCGTGCGGTGCAGGAGCGACTCGTCGAAATCCTCCGCCACGCGGATGTCGTCGGCGTCCACGGTCCACGCACGCATCGTTCCTGCCCTTTGCTTCGCCCGCCCCGCGGGGAGGATAACTGGCGTCAGCCCGGACTCGATCGAGGCGGCGGCACGGACGGCCTCGACCGCGGTTCCTTCTCGCCCGGATTCACCGCCGGAGCGGCGTCGCGCTGGAGGAGACGCTCGCTCCACCAGCGACCGACGGTCGGCGCGAACGCCAGCGCCAGGACGAAAAGGATCGCGAGGAGGGTCGCGAAGCCGGGCCGGCGGCTGCGCGCGGCGACGGCGTCCGCCTTCGACCCGCGGAACGACTTGGGGTTGTAGTGGAGGCGTTCCTTCCTGCGTCGATCTTCCCAATACCAGTCGCGGTCCTGAACGCCCATGCGGAATTGTCGAGCATGGCCTGGTTGGATGCGGCCTGCAGGTCATCCCATCACAATCGCGGCCTGTCGCAACGCGGCTTGACGGTCTCGCGACAGGTGGCCCGGACACTGCCCGGCCGATCGTTCGTTCGCTCCCTGCTGCTTTCAACTTCCACGATGAAGATGTCCATTGCCATCACCGGTGCTCTCTGCGCCGCCGCCGTGTCCACCGCCGTCGTCGCCGCCAAGCCGACGACGCGCAACCGGGCCGAGATCCCGGCCGAGTACCGCTGGGATTTTTCGGCCATCTATCCCGACTGGGCCGCCTGGGAGGCGGACATGAAGGTGCTCGATGCCCGGATGGACGCGTTCCTCGCACTGAAGGGCACGCTTGCGCAGGGGCCGGAGCAGCTGCTCAAGGCCTACCTCGCGTCCGACGAGATCGGCAAGCTCCAGTACCGGCTCTACAGTTACCCGCAGCTGCAGCGCGACGTCGACACGCGCGACCAGGCGGTCGCCGCGCGCTTCCAGCGGATGGCGGCAGTCTTCGCCCGGTTCGAGACGGCGTCGGCCTGGTTCACGCCGGAGCTTCTGAGCCTGCCGGAGGCGACTGTCGCCGACTGGATCGCGAAGACGCCGGGGCTCGCGCCCTACCGCTTCACCATCCTCGACGAATACCGGCGCAAGGCGCACGTCCTGGATGCCGAGGGCGAGCGGCTGCTCTCGCTCTCGGGGCCGTCGAGCGGCACGCCGCGAACCGTGTACCAGGAACTCGCCACGTCGGACATCCGCTTCCCGACGCTGCACCTCGGCGACGGCAGCGACGTCGTCCTCTCCCCGGGCAACTATGCGGCACTGCTGCAGTCGAACCCGAGCCAGGCCGAGCGCGGCAAGGCGGCCGCGGCCCACCTCGGCACCTACGGCGCGACGGCGAACACCTTCGGCGCGATCTACCTCGGCGTCCTCCAGCGCGACTGGTACCTCGCGCAGGCGCGCAACTTCGACAGCACGCTCGACGCGGCGCTCGACCGCAATGCCATTCCGCGTGCGGTCGTCGAGACGCTGGTCGATGCGACCCGCGCCGGCACGGCGCCTCTGCAGCGCTACGCGCGCCTGCGTCAGAAGCTGCTCGGCCTCACGAGCTATCACGCCTACGACGGCTTCGTGCCGATCTTTCGCAGCGACAAGACCTATCCCTACGAAGAGGCGCGCGCGCTCGCCGTGAAGTCGGTGGCGCCGCTCGGCGAGGACTACGTCGCCAAGTACAAGCGCTTCGTCTCGGGCGGCCGCGTCGACGTCTACGAGAACGAAGGCAAGAAGAGCGGCGCCTACAGCGCGGGCGTGTACGGGGTCGGCCCGTTCCTGCTGATGAACTACAACGACTCGCTCAATGCGGCGTTCACGCTCGCGCACGAGGCCGGCCACGCGATGCACACTGTCCTGTCGTACGAGACCCAGCCCTTCGTCACCGCCGACTACACGATCTTCGTCGCCGAGGTCGCCTCCACCACCAACGAGCGCTTCCTCCTCGACCAGCTGCTGAAGGAGACGAGCGATCCGAAGGAGCGGTTCCTGCTGCTCCAGCACGCCGTCGATTCGATCGTCGGCACGTTCTACACCCAGGTGCTGTTCGCCGACTTCGAACTGCGCGCGCATCGCCTCGTCGAGAAGGACCAGCCGGTGACCACCGAGGTGCTCGACAAGCTCTACGCCGGCCTGCTCAAGGAATACTGGGGCGACGCGCTCGCGCCCGACGACTTCTACAAGTGGACCTGGGCGCGCATCCCGCACTTCTACAACACGCCGTACTACGTCTACCAGTACGCCACCTGCTTCGCGTCGTCGGCCCAGCTCTACGGCGCGATGACGACCGGCCCCGCCGACTCGCGCAAGGCCGCCACCGAGCGCTACCTCACGCTGCTGAAGAGCGGCGGCAACGACCATCCGATGGCCCAGCTCAAGAAGGCCGGCGTCGATCTCACCCAGCGCCAGACGATCCAGGCCGTGATCGACCAGATGGACCGCCTCGTCTCGCAGATGGAGGCCGAGGCCGCGAAGATCCGCTGACCGCCGACGGCGCCCGTCAACGAACGACGCGTCGGCCCGTTGAACATCGACCGACGTCCCCACATCGCCCCGCCCGATCCCCATGTCTTCTTCCCGCGTCGCACTTCTTGCCTCCCTCGTCCTCGGCGGCGCATGCGCCACCGCCCTCGCGGCCCCGGAATCCGCGCCGCACGCCGCCGCCTGCGTGGCCGCGCTGGAGGCTCAGGAAACGACGCTCGCGCGGACGGTCAAGGCCGGCGCGTCGGTGGGCGACGAGCTGCTGAAGGTCGTGCGCAGCGGCATCGCGATCATCGGCACGCAGTATCTGGCGGGGCTGCGCGAGGCCGAGGCGCGCGAGATGCTCAAGGCCGCGCAGGAAGATTTCGGCGCCCTGCCGCCCGCGGCGGCGAGCGAGCGTCAGGCGGGCTGCCTGCGCGAGGGCGAGGCGATCTTCGAGCATGCATCGTCGCTCGAACGCAGCCTCATCACGACGGCGGCGCAGCACCGCATCAGGCGCATC